>JANNFE010000132.1:0-40727 GCA_031379415.1 Betaproteobacteria bacterium
CAGGTGAAGGCCGGGCTGAAGGCCATCTACCTCAGCGGCTGGCAGGTGGCGGGTGACGCCAACAGCAACGGCGAGATGTACCCCGACCAGAGCCTGTACGCGGTGGACTCGGTGCCCAAGGTCGTGAAGCGCATCAACGCCACCTTCAAGCGCGCCGACGAGATCCAGTGGAGCGAGGGCAAGAACGACATCGACTACTTCGCGCCCATCGTGGCCGATGCCGAAGCCGGCTTCGGCGGCGTGCTCAACGCCTTCGAACTGATGAAGAGCATGATCGACGCGGGCGCCGCAGGCGTGCACTTCGAAGACCAGCTGGCCAGCGTGAAGAAGTGCGGCCACATGGGTGGCAAGGTGCTGGTGCCAACTCGCGAGGCCGTGGCCAAGCTGGTGGCCGCACGCCTGGCGGCCGATGTGATGGGCACGCCGACCATCCTGCTGGCGCGCACCGATGCCGAGGCCGCCGACCTGGTGACCAGCGACGTCGACGACAACGACCGCCCCTTCCTGACCGGCGAGCGCACCGTGGAAGGCTTCTTCAAGAGCCGCAACGGCCTGGAGCAGTCCATCAGCCGCGGCCTGGCCTACTCACCCTATGCCGACCTGATCTGGTGCGAGACCGGCAAGCCCGACCTGGCCTTCGCCAAGGCCTTTGCCGACGCCATCCACGCCAAGTTCCCGGGCAAGCTGCTGGCCTACAACTGCAGCCCGTCGTTCAACTGGAAGAAGAACCTGGACGACGCCACCATCGCCAAGTTCCAGCGCGAACTGGGCGCCATGGGCTACAAGTTCCAGTTCATCACCCTGGCCGGTTTCCACAGCCTGAACTACGGCATGTTCGAGCTGGCCTACGGCTATGCGCGCAACAACATGAGCGCCTTCGTCGAATTGCAGGAGAAGGAGTTCGCCGCCGCCGAGCGGGGCTTCACCGCGGTGAAGCACCAGCGCGAGGTGGGCACCGGTTACTTCGACGCCGTGACGACGACCATCGAACGCGAAGCCAGCACCGCGGCGCTGAAGGGTTCGACCGAAGACGAGCAGTTCTTCGACAAGAAGCACGGCTGACCCGGTCCTGCCATGAAGAAGCGCCCCGCTTCGGCGGGGTGTTTTGCATTCAAGGCCGCGCAGGCTTCAGGCAGAGCCACCCGCGCCGCGCTGGCGCCACATCACCAGCAGCGTGAAGCAGCCGGCCGCGAACAACAGCCCGCCCAGCAGCAGCGGAGACGCCAGGTCGCGCAGCGCCAGTCCGAAGTCTCTGGCCAGCCAGCTGGGAAGGAGCCGCAACGCCGACACGGGGTCTTCGTTGGCGTTGACCTGAAAGCCGCCGGGTGTGCTGATCATGGCCTGGCCGGCATGGCGAAACAGTTCGCTGAAAAGCCTGGAGAGCAACGGCTGCCCGAACACCTTCTCGAGCAGCTGGCTGCCGAGGCCGATGCCCACACCCAGGATGACCCAGCCCCAGCGCTTGAACCACGCCGTCAGCAGCACGATGAGCAGGATCAGCGGCAGCAGCCACAGCGTGGCCAGCGGCAGCCCGCCGATGAAGCGCAGGGCCACGCTGCCCGACGCCAGCAGGATGTCGCCCCAAGGCAGCCCGAACCACGCCGCAAGCCCGGCCACGCGCCCCACCAGAACCAGCGACACCAGCCAGCCGCAGACCAGACCCAGCAGCAGCGCCGCCGCCGGCACCAGCAGCAGGTGCACCACCAGCGGCACACCCAGGCTGGCGCTGTGCGTAGTGGGCAACGAGAGCCAGAACTCGATGGAACGGTCGCCGTGGTCGCGCCGCGCCAGGCCCGAGACGATGATGAGTGATGTGACCCAGGCAATGACGAAGATCACCGCCGTGCCGCCGGCCATGCTGGCCATGGCCAGCATCACGGGCAGGGTGGGGCCTACCTTGTCGAGCGTCTGCTCGCCGATGGCGATCTGGCCGAAGCCCAGCAGCAGCAGCGCCAGCGCCAGCGGCACCAGCACCATCAGCGCCCAGCCGAAACGGTGTTGCAGCCATTCGCGCTGCACGAGGGGAAGAAGTCTGTTCATGATGCCGGCCTTCAGAACTGGGTGCGGTCGAGTTCGGGTTTGCGCGTCAGCGCGACGAAAAGGTCCACCAGGCTGGGCCGCATGCGCTGGCCCAGGGCCTGCACGTGCGGCGGCGGCTCGCCGTCGAAGATGGCGGCATTGCCGCTCGAACCCGGGCCGGTGCGGTAGCGCAGCAGCGGGTGCGCGGCGGCCATCTGCTCGGCCACGGCGCTGTCGTGGCTCAGCGCCACGAAGCGGCGGTCCATGTCTTCCAGGCTGATGGACAGCACCAGCTTGCCTTCGTTGAGCATCAGCACGTCAGACAGCAGCGACTCGATCTCTTCCACCTGGTGGGTGCTGATGAGCACGCTGCGCTCGCCGTCGCACCACTCGTCGATGAGCATCTCGTAGAAGGCCTTGCGCGACAGCACGTCCAGGCCGAGTGTCGGCTCGTCCAGGATCATCAGTTTCGCGTCGATGGCGGCGATGAGCGCCAGATGGGCCTGCACCACCATGCCCTTGGACAACGACTTCACCTTGTCCTTCGGGCCGACGCTGGTGCGGCGCAAGAGCTGGCGCGCGCGTTCCGCCGAGAAGCGCGGGTGCAGGCCGCTCATCAGCGTGATGAGCTCTTCCACACGCGCCCAGCGCGGCAGGATGGCCACGTCGGGGATGTAGCAGGCCTGCTCCAGCAGCTGCGCCCGCTGCTGGCGCGGCTGCATGCCCAGCACGGTGAGCCAGCCTTCGGCCCCCGCCAGGCCGACCAGGGCCTTCATCAGCGTCGTCTTGCCGGCGCCGTTGTGGCCGAGCAGCCCGACGACGCGGCCCTTGGGGATGCTGAAACTCACGTCGTCGACGGCCGCCTTGGTGCCGTAGCGCACGCTGAGGCCTCGCGCTTCGACCAGCGCCTCGTTGTTCATGACCGCGGCTGTCATACCCGCTCCTCCCAGGAAAGTTGATCGGCGCCGATGCCCAGCCGGCGCAGGCGTTCACGCAGGCGCGGCCACTCCGTCTGCAGGAAGCGCTCGCGCTCGGCGGCCTTCAGCCGTTCGCGCGCGCCGGGCGTCACGAACAGTCCCAGGCCGCGCCGGTTCTCCAGCAGGCCTTCGTCGCCCAGCGCCTGCAGCGCGCGGTTGACGGTGAGCGGGTTGAGCAGGTAGTGCCCGGCCAAGGTCCGCACCGAGGGCATGGCCTGCCCCTCGGGCGGCTCGCCGTCCAGCAGCTGCGCGGCCAGGACGTCGGCCAGCTGCTGGTAGATGGGCTGTTTCTGATCCCAGGTCTGCATGGAGGTGCCCGTGGGTGTGTTGCTGATGTAGCACACCATATCGCCCCGCCTTGTCGTCCCCAAGCGAAGTGCGACCGTCTGCCGCAGCGGCCGATGAACTGCAGACCGTGCACCGCCCAGGGGGCGCGGGTCTCGATCCTCAAGGCGACGGACGTTTTGGCCCGTGCGCGCGGTGACCGATGTTCACAAGCGGGGCGCCGCCCCTTAGAGTGAAAACATCGTCGGAGGACGGGGAGCCAGGTGATGACAACCAAGAGTTTTCGTCGTGCATGGGCCGTTGGCGTGGTGGTGGCCGGGCTGGGGGTCCTGGGCGGTTGTTCCTCGTTCACGGCCGAGGACTTCAAGGCCGTGCTCGAGGGCGTGAGCTCGGTGGCGCAAACGGGCGCGCAGTACGAGGCCACACGCCGCCAGGCGCGCCAGGGCACCACGCCCGCTCCGACCCAGACCGCCTATGCCGGCGGCCAGCAGCAGGCGCAGCAGCAGGTGGCCACCTACGGGCCGCTGTCCTGCGCTTCGCTGGTGCGCCAGGGCGGCGGGCTGTGCATGCAGAACGCGTGCGGACGCCACGTCGTCGTGCATGCCCGCTCGGGCGCCAGCCCGATGGGCAGCCTGATGATCGGCCCGGGCCAGTGCGCACCCATCGTGCCCGGCACCACGGCGGCCGTGGCTTGCTCGGGCGGCGACCGTTACGACTGGGGCCGCAGCGCCTGCGTAGGCTCATGAGCCCCCAGGCCGGCCGGGGCCGGCCGCCCCCCGAGGGGGTATGAGCAAAGTGGCGGAGCCACATTTGCTCATGACCCGCGCCGATCACAGGCTCTCGGCGAGCATGCGGCGGTAGTCGTCGCGGCTGGCCAGCCGCGGGTTGGTCTTGTGGCAGTGGTCGGCCATGGCGCCGTCGATCACGCGCTCGAAGAGATCGTCGGTCACCCCCATCGCACGCAGGCCCGTGGGCAGTCCCAGGCGCGCATTCATGGCCACGATGGCTTCAGCCACCGCGTGGCCTTCGGCATCACTGCCGGCCAGGCCCATGGCCTGCGCCATGCGCTGCAGACGCTGTTCCTTCCGGATGCTCTCGGCCGCCGCGTTGAAGCGCACCACCGCCGGCAGGAACATCGCGTTGAGCGTGCCGTGGTGCAGGCGCGGGTTCACGCCACCCAGGCTGTGCGACAGCGAATGCACGCAGCCCAGCCCCTTCTGGAAAGCCATCGCGCCCTGCATGCTGGCGCTGAGCATCTGCCAACGCGCGTTCAGGTCGGTGCCTTGCCGGGTGGCGGTCTCGATGTGCGCCCAGCCGCGCACCAGGCCATCCCATGCAATGCCGTCGGCCGGCGGGTTGAGCGCCGACGCCATGAAGGTCTCCATGCAGTGCGCGATGGCGTCCATGCCGGTGGCCGCAGTCAGCCCGGGCGGCAGGCCGACGGTGAGTTCGGGGTCGAGCAGCGCAGCCTTGGGCAGCAGGTGCCAGCTGTGGAAGCCGAGCTTGCGACCGTCGTCGACGATGATGATGGCGCCACGTGCCACCTCGCTGCCCGTGCCGGCCGTGGTGGGCACGGCGATCAGCGGCACCACACGTTCGCTGATCTTCGGGCTGCCGCCTTCGATGGTGGCGTAGGTGGCCAGCGGCCCGTCGTGCGTGGCGGCGATGGCCACGCCCTTGGCCAGGTCGATGCTGGAGCCGCCGCCGACGGCGACGAGCCCGTCGCAGCCTTCGCGCCGGTACATCACCACCGCCACGCGCACCGCGGCTTCGGTCGGGTTGGACGGTGTGCCGTCGAACACCGCATGCGGCAGTTCGCCGAGCGCATCGAGCGCCACCTGCAGCACGCCAGCGGCGCGCACGCCGGCGTCGGTGATTACCAGTGGCCGGCGCATGCCGGTACGCTGGCACTCGGCGGGCAGCAGGCGCACCGCGCCGGCTTCGATGTCGATCTGCGTCAGGTAGAGGATGCGGGCCATGGTGCTGCGGATGGATGCCGACAAGGGCAGGGCGGGAGCTGAAAGTATGCTCTCGCTACCTTGACCAGCCTGCACCTGCTGAACCCGCGCATGGCCGGCGTGCTGGACCGCATCCGGCGCGTCGGGCGGCCGGCCTTCCACACGCTGACGCCAGTGGCTGCGCGCGCCGCCTACGCAGCGGCGGCCGAGGTGCTGGACCTGCCGCGGATAGCGCTGGCACGCGTCGAGAACATCACGCTGCCCGGCGGCGACGGCCAGCCGCTGCCGGCCCGCCTGTATGCCGCCGGCCCCGAGCCGAGACCGGTCGTGCTCTATCTGCACGGTGGCGGCTTCGTCATCGGCAGCCTGGAGACCCACGACAGCCTGTGCCGGCAACTCGCCCAGCGCAGCGGCTGGGCGGTGGTGGCGCTGGACTACCGGCTGGCGCCTGAGCATCCCTTCCCCGCGGCCGTGGACGACGCCTGCGCCGCGATGAAGGCGCTGAGTGCCGAGCCTGCAAGCTTCGGCCTGGCGCACCACCCCATGGGCGTGGCTGGCGACAGCGCCGGCGGCACGCTGGCCGCCGCCTGCGCACTGCACGCGCGCGACATCGGCCTGCGCCTGGCGCTGCAACTGCTCATCACCCCCGGTACCGCGGCGCGCGCCGACACCGCTTCGCACCGCCTCTTCGGCCACGGCTTCCTGCTCGACGCCGACGTCATCGCCTGGTTCTTCGACCAATACATTCCGCGCGGCCAGCGCCATGACTGGCGCTTCGCGCCGCTGGAAGCCGATGTCGAAGGCGTGGCGCCGGCCTGCGTGATCCTGGCCGAGTGCGACCCGCTGGTCGACGAAGGCCTGGCCTATGCCGACAAGCTGCGCGCCGCTGGCGTGGCCGTGGAACTGGAACTGGTGCGCGGCGTGACGCACGATTTCGTCAAGATGGGCCGTGTGCTGAAGGAGGCCGGCGCCGCGCTGGACGCCGCCGCAGCGGCTTTGAAAGGAGCACGCACACCATGAAGCAGCGCAGCGACTTCCGCTACCTCGAAGCCATGCGCGTGCGCTGGGCCGAAGTCGACATGCAGAAGATCGTCTTCAACGGCCACTACCTGATGTACTTCGACACCGCAGTGGCCGGCTACTGGCGCGCACTGGCGATGCCGTACCACGAGACCATGGAGGCCGTGCAGGGCGACCTCTTCGTGCGCAAGGCCACGCTGGAGTACGAGGCCTCGGCGCGCTACGACGAACGCTTGAGCGTGGGCATCCGCTGCGCGCGCATCGGCAAGTCGTCGCTGGTCTTCGAAGCAGCGGTGTTCCGCGGCGACCAGCGCCTGGTGCACGGCGAGCTGGTCTACGTCTTCGCCAACCCGGCCACCCAGACCAGCCAGCCGGTGCCCGACACGCTGCGCAGCTGGTTCCTGGGCTACGAGGCCGGTGAGGCCATGGTCACGCTGGAGCGCGGTGACTGGGCCAGGCTCGGCAATGCCAGCCTGGCGCTGCGCGAAGCGGTCTACGTGCAGGAACTGGGTGTGCCGGCCGGCGACGCTGCCGACGCTGCCGACGCTTCCGCTTGGCACGTGGTCGCCCGCAATCGGCTGGGCCTGGCGGTGGCCAGCGGGCGGCTGACGCCTGCGGTGGCGGGGGTGAGCAGCGTCGGCCGCCTGGCGACGCTGGCTCCGCTGCGTGGCGCGGGACTCGGGATTCAGGTGGTGGACAGCCTCCTGCAGGCAGCGCGCGAGCGCGGCGACCGCGAGGTCACGGCCACGGCCCTGATGGCGGCCTTGCCCTTCTGGACGCGGGCCGGCTTCGCGCGCAGCGGGCCGGTGTACGACGAGGGCGGCCACGCGCACCAGCTGGTGCGGCTGTCGCTGGTCTAGATCAGGAGCTCGAAACGTTCGACGTGGCGCGGTTGCGGCAGGCCGACCGCCGCGGCTTCGAGCTGGCCGGCGAAGTCATCGGGCAGCGAGGCGCCGACGTAGGTTTCCATCACCGTGACGCCTGCAGGCCGCCGCTCGGGGCGGCGCAGCAGTTCGCAGCGCAGGCCCGCGTGCGCGGCGCTCAGGCCCGCCTGCATGGCCTTCACTTTCCGGGTCACGCTGGCCAGCTCGGGCTCGGCCACCGTGTAATAGACGTAGAGCCGCACTCAGGCTGCTTCGGCGGGCAGCTCGTAGGGCAGGGCCTGCGGCACCAGCAGCGGCCCCTCGGCGCTGCCGGCGTGCAGCGTGCCGTCGTGCAGTGCGGCGATCTTCACTTCCACCAGCGCCGCATGCTGCCCCTGCCAGGTGCCGGCCAGCACCACCATGCCGGCGGGCTGGGTGGGGTCGGCACGGTGGAAGATCTCCGCGCCGGGCTGCAGCGCTGCGCTGCCATGCATCACCTGGCCGCGGCGCTTCAGCGTGCCGCGGTACTGGCTGCGCGCCACCACTTCCTGGCCCGGGTAGCAGCCCTTCTGGAAGTTGACGCCGCCCACCAGTTCCAGGTTCACCATCTGCGGCACGAACTGTTCGGACGTGGCCGCCACGATGCGCGCCACGCCGCTGTGCACTTCCAGCCAGCGCCAGGCGTCGATGTCCAGCGGCGCGGCAGATGCGGGTTCGCTGCCGCCGATCTGCAGCGCACGCGTCACGGTGGCGCCGTCGACCACGGCGGCGGGCAAACGAATGTGATCGGCGCCTTCTGCTGCCCCGCCGGCCAGGCCCCACATGGGCAGTTCGGCGCTGGCGTCGCTGAGCTTGCAGCGCGCGCGCAGCACGAACATCGACAGCCGCTTGAGCACGGCCGGCAGCACGTCGGCACTGCAGGCCAGCACAAACTCCTCGGGCCCGCGCCGCCACACCACGAAGGTGGCCAGCAGCCGCCCCTTGGCCGAGCAATAGCCGGCCAGCCGGGCCTGGCCTTCGGGCAGGTGTTCGATGTCCTGCGTGAGCTGGCTGTGCAGGAACTTCGCGGCTTCGGCGCCGCTGGCGCGGATCACGCCCCAGTCGGCCAGGCGCACGGCGCCTTGGGGCAAGGTGGGGCGGTCGGGGAGCGTGCTCATCGCTTCATTATCATCGCGGGCCATGTCTCGAAGGTCGTTGGGGTTGCGCCTCGTGTTGAGCCTGGCGGCCCTGCTGCTGGCGGCCGTCGGCGTGCTGGCAGGCGCCACCTGGTGGTGGCTGGACCGGCCGCTGCCGCTGTCGGCGCCGAGTGCCGAACTGTCCATCGAAGCTGGCACCACGCCGCGCGACATCGCCCAGGCCTGGGTCGACGCTGGGGTGCAGACCTCACCCAAGCTGCTCTACGCATGGTTTCGCGCCTCGGGCCAGGCACGGCGCATTCGTGCGGGCAGCTACGAGATCGAAACCGGCACCACGCCGCGCCGCCTGCTGCAGAAGATGGTGCAGGGCGACGAGACGCTGGAGCATGTGCGCTTCATCGAAGGCTGGACCCTGCGGCAGTTGCGCGCCGCGCTGGCCGGCGCGCCGCACCTCAAGGCGGCCACCGCGCCGTGGAGTGAGAGCGAGTTGATGGCGGCGCTGGGCGCACCGGGCCAGCCGGCCGAAGGGCGCTTCTTTCCCGACACCTATGCCTACAGCCGCGGCGTCAGCGACCTCACGGTGCTCAAGCGCGCCCATCGTGCCATGCAGCAGCGCCTGGCCGCGGCCTGGGCAGAACGCGCTGCCGACACGCCGCTGCGCAGTGCCGACGAAGCGCTGATCCTGGCGTCCATCGTCGAGAAGGAAACCGGCCAGGCCAACGAGCGCGGGCTGGTGGCTGCCGTGTTCGCCAACCGCCTGCGCCTGGGCATGCCGCTGCAGACCGACCCGACCGTGATCTACGGCCTGGGCGCAGGCTTCGACGGCAACCTGCGCAAGCGCGACCTGCTCGCCGACACGCCCTACAACACCTACACCCGCAACGGCCTGCCGCCCACGCCCATCGCGCTGCCGGGCGTGGCCTCGCTGCGCGCGGCCGTGCGGCCCGAGGCCAGCAAGGCGCTGTACTTCGTGGCGCGTGGTGACGGCAGCAGCGAATTCAGCAACAACCTGGCCGACCATAATCGCGCGGTGAACAAGTACCAGCGTGGCCGGCCTTGAAGGGTGGCCGCTTCATCAGCTTCGAGGGCATCGACGGCGCCGGCAAGAGCTCGCACATCGAGGCGCTGTCGCAATGGCTCGCCGCCCGCGGCCACGAGGTGGTGGTGACGCGCGAACCTGGCGGCACGGTGCTCGCAGAACGCCTGCGGGAACTGGTGCTGCATGCGCCGATGGACGCGCTCACCGAAGCCTTGCTCGTCTTCGCGGCGCGCCGCGACCACCTCGTCCACCACATCGAGCCCGCACTGGCCCGCGGCGCCACGGTGCTGTGTGACCGCTACACCGACGCCACCTTCGCCTACCAGGGCGGTGGGCGCGGCTTCAGCCTGGCCGTGCTGGCGCAGCTGGAAACCTGGGTGCAGCAGGGGCGCCAGCCTGACCTGACGCTGTGGTTCGACGTCGCCGCCGGCACGGCCGCTGCGCGCCGCGCGGCCGCGCGCCAGCCCGACCGCTTCGAGGCCCAGGACGAGGCCTTCTTCGAGCGTGTCAGCGCCGGCTACGCCCAGCGCGCGGCGGCCGACCCGGCTCGGTTCGCAAGGCTCGACGCCGGCCAGCCGCTGCCCGCGGTGTGGGCGCAGGTGGAAGCGGCGCTGCGGCAACGCGACTGGGCATGAAGGCGCATCTGGTCGATGACACTGGCGTGTTGCCGCTGCCCTGGCTGGCCGAGCCGCTGGCCGCGGTCCTGCAAAGCCATCGCGGCCACGCGCTGCTGGTGCACGGCGCGCCGGGCGATGGCGCGCTGGCCTTCGCCTTCACCCTGGCGCAGGCCTGGTTGTGCGAAGGCGATGGCGCCGCCCGCCCGTGCGGCCGCTGCGGCAGTTGCCGGCTGGTGCTGGCCCACGGTCATCCCGACTTGACGGTGCTGCTGCCCGAAGTCCTGCGCCGCGAATTCGACTGGCCACTGCCCGACGACAAGACCGAAGGCGAGCGCAAACCCAGCCGGCAGATCCGCGTCGACGACGTGCGCCTGCTCATCGAACGCGCCACGCGCACCAGCGCGCGCGGCCGTGGCAAGGTGGCGTTGGTGTTCCCGGCCGAGGTGATGAACGCCCAGGCTGCCAACGCGCTGCTGAAGACCCTGGAAGAACCGGCCGCCGGCACGCGGCTGCTACTGGTCACCGCGGAACCCGCGCGCCTGCTGCCCACGGTGCGCAGCCGCTGCCAGGGCATGCGGCTGGCGACACCCGCGGCGGAAGTGGCCACTGCCTGGCTGGCCGCACAAGGCCAGCTGGCGCCGGCTGACGCGCAGGTGCTGCTGGCCGCCTGTGCCGGCCGGCCGATCGACGCCTGGGCACTGGCGCAGTCCGGCATCGACGCCCGCCTCTGGACCGCGCTGCCGGCCGCCGTGGCCCAGGGCCGTGCCGCGGCGCTGGCCGGCTGGGCCGTGCCGCGCGCCGTCGACGCGCTGTTCAAGCTCTGCCACGACGCGCTGGCCAAGTCGCATGGCGCCGCACCGCGCTACTTTCCTGCGGCCGCGGTGCCCAGCGCGGCGCAGCCCGGGCGCCTGGCCGACTGGTCGCGCGAACTGGCGCGCGTGGCACGCCACGCCGAGCATCCGTGGAACGAAGGCCTGCTGATCGAAGCGCTGGTGAAAAGTGGCGCACATGCCCTGGCCGCCGCTGCGCCCGCGCCGCGCAAGGCCGCGCGGGGCTTCGATACACTGCGCCCATGAATGACCGCATGTCCACGCGCGCAGGGGGCCTCGGGCCGCCGGTCGGCCCGGCCGGCGCCAGCGGTGCGCCCAGCCGCCCCAGCGTCATCCAGTTGGTGTTCCGCGAGAAGGGCGCGCTCTACGCGGCCTACATCCCCGTGTTCAGCGAGGGCGGCCTCTTCGTGCCCACCACGCGCGAGTACAAGCTGGGCGAGGACATCTACCTGCTGCTGTCGCTGCCCGACGACCCGCAACGCTTTCCGGTGGCCGGCAAGGTGGGCTGGATCACGCCGCCCAATGCCTCCGGCGGCCGCACGCAAGGCGTGGGCGTGCGCTTCCCCAACGACGAGAAGACGCGCCAGCTGAAGATCAAGATCGAGGAAGTGCTGGGCACCAGCATCTCGTCGGCCAAGCCGACGCAGACCCTCTAACCTGCGGGCGCGCCTGGCGCCTGCTGCGTCCCACCTCGGCCCACCGCGGCCCCCGTCATGTACATCGACTCCCATTGCCATCTCAGCTTCCCCGAGCTGAGCGAACGCCTGCCCGAGATCCGCCGCGAGATGGCGGCGGCGCAAGTCGAACGCGCGGTCTGCATCTGCACCACGCTCGAGGAGTTCCCGGTCGTGCATGGGCTGGCCACCGAGCACGACAACTTCTGGTGCACGGTGGGCGTGCACCCCGACAACGAAGACGTGCTCGAACCCACGGTGGACGATCTGGTCACGCGCGCCGCGCTGCCGAAGGTGGTGGCCATCGGCGAAACCGGTCTGGACTACTACCGTCTGAACGGCCGCAGCGTGGCCGACATGGCCTGGCAGCGCGAGCGCTTCGCCACGCACATCCACGCCGCGCGCCAGACTGGTCTGCCGCTGGTGGTGCACACGCGCAGCGCCAGTGCCGACACGCTGGCGGTGTTGCGCGCTGAAGGGCAGGGCGCCGTGCGCGGCGTCTTTCACTGCTTCACCGAGACGCAGGAGGTGGCGCAGGCCGCGCTGGAGATGGGCTTCCACATCTCGTTTTCCGGCATCCTGACCTTTCGCAACGCCGAGGCCCTGCGCGACGTGGCACGCGCAGTGCCGCTGTCGCGCTGCCTGATCGAAACCGACAGCCCCTACCTTGCGCCCGTGCCGCACCGCGGCCGAACCAACCAGCCGGCCTGGGTGCAACACGTCGCGGCCAGGCTGGCCCAGATCAAAGGCGTGAGCGTGGACGAACTGGCGCGCGTGACCACGGCCAACGCCAACGCCTTGTTCGGGCTGCCGGCGAGCCCGCAGGGTCCAGCATCATGATGAGGTTTTACATGAAGTTCATCGTCTATCTTGTTTTGGCGATGACGTTTTGCTCGGTAAGAGCTGGCGCCTACGAAGACTTCTTCCGCGCCGTCAACGTCGACAACGACCTGACCGTGAGGGAACTGCTGGAACGCGGCTTCGACCCCAACACGCTCAGCGAGAAGGGCCAGCTGCCGCTGTACCTGGCGCTGCGCGAGGCGTCGCCGAAGGTGGCAGCCGCGCTGCTGGCGCATCCGCAGACACGCATCGACACCCCCAACGCGGCCGGCGAGACGCCACTCATGATGGCCGCGCTGCGCGGCCAGCTGACCTGGGCACGCCAGCTGCTGGGCCGCGGCGCGGCGGTCAACCGCGAAGGCTGGACGCCCCTGCACTACGCCGCCACGGGCCCCGAGCCGCAGCTCGTTGCGCTGCTGCTGGAGCGCGGCGCGGTGATCGACGCACCGTCGCCCAACCGCAGCACGCCACTCATGATGGCCTGCCGCTATGGGCCCGAGGGCGCGGTGGATCTGCTGCTGGCGCGTGGCGCCAGCCTGCAGCTGCGCAACGACGCCGGCATGGATGCCGTCGATTTCGCGCGTTCGGCCGGGCGTGAAGCGCTGACGCGGCGCCTTGAAGCGGCCAGGCGCTGAGGCCTGGTTTGCCTTGCAAGCGTGTCAGAAGTCGCCTGACACGACTATTGGTGCGATGGAGACTCGGTGGCCGCTGAGTGCCGGCGTAGAGTCGTCTCAACCGCTGTGATCGCAGCTGCTGGAGTGTTCCATGACGCAACAGGCTACCGAACGCAACCCGTTCATGTTGATGATCAGCCCCGAGGTCGTGTTGGCCGCGGTGGAGAAGTCGGAGCGTCTGGGGCAGCTCAACCGGCACCTCTGCCGGCCGCTGGACCGCCCGACGCCAGCCACCAAGACGGCCGGCGAGACAATGGCCGATGAAGCCGCTCAAGTCGACGACGAACCCGACCTGCAGGCCTGAACGGGCCTGCTCAGCCGTGCGCCCGTGAGCGTCGGCGGGTGAAGGCCGTGGATGCGGCCCAGAAGAGTGCCAGCGCAGACAGGCTGCCACCGATCACCCATTCGCGGTTCTCGCGGATGAAGAAAATAAGTTCTCGAGGAAGCATGAAGAGGCGCGGCGGCTGGCCGTCGCCACCGGGCGTGCCGGTAGCCGAGGGCTGAGCGTTCGCCAGTTCGCGCTGCTTCCAGGGCGGCTCCACGGCAGTGGGTTCGGCGTTGCCCGCGGGCTTGCGCAAGGCGCCGGCGCCGAAGAGTCCGTTCGCTGGCTGTGGAGGCGGTGCCGCCTTCAGCGACGTCGGCGCGGCAGTGGGCAAGCCTGCCTTGGTGGGCAATGGAGCCGCTTGTGGGCGCGGCTCCCTGATCTCGATGCCGGCCGTTCGCGGCTGCAGCTGGATCAGGCGATCCAGCATCTGGTCACCCGCGCTGGGCGGGGCCACGTCACGCAGCGCACGTGCTGCTGCCGGGGCCGTCTCGTCGCCTGTCGCTCCTGACTCCGTGGTGGTGGGCGCTGCGCCAGCCGGTGCGAAGTGGATACCGAGACAGAGTCCGATGACGGCGATCCTGGGAGCTCGGAACATGGCTACGGTGGGCGCGGGCAATCGGGCTGGGGGATGCAGTTGCAGTGCAATTTCCTTGCCCCTCGTGGCCTTGGCTATGTCCGTCAACAAGTTAGGGGGGGTTTGCGAGGACAGACGCGCGTGCGCTGTAAGGATCGTCGACTCCTTGATTGTGTACGATGTATATTATGTTAACTCAATGAGTGATACGCAAAGTCTCACCCTGGGTACATGGCCGCTGCCGCCTTCAGCCGCTGGCGCACCGCTGCCACCAGCGCCGGCGGCTCCAGCACCTGCACCTGCTCGCCCTGGCGCAGCAGGTCCATCACCAGTTCGGTGTCGTCGACGTAGGGCAAGCGCAGTTCGAAGCTGCCGTCATCCAGCCACCGGCCCTTTTGGTCAGGATGCCATTCCTCACGGCTGGCCCACTGCGCCGCCTGCACGTCGAAACGCAGCCGCGCCCACTGCCGCTTGCCACCGGCGTAGATGCCGTAGCCGGCGTCCATGGCTTCCTGCACGCGCTTCAGCGGCACTTCGCGCGCCGTCTGGGCCAGTAGCGTCGCTTCTTCCACCGCGTCGAGCGCGAAGCGGCGCAAGGCATCGACGCGATGGCACCAGGCGTCCAGGTACCAGGTGTTGCGGTAGTGCACCAGGCGCTGGGGCGATACCTCGCGCTCGCTGACCTCCCGGCGCGCGCGGGTCAGGTAGCGCAGATGCAGGCGCTGGCGCTGCAGCACTGCGGCGCTCACGCGTTCAAAGAAGCGGCTGGGCACCGGGCGGCGCAGCGCGCTGACGATCCTCACGCGCTGCCGCAGCGGCTCGGCGCCCGCCTCGCCTTGACCGCTGGCCAGCAGGTGATGGATGCGGTCCAGCAGCGGCTGCAAATGGCGGCTGAGCAAGCCGTCGCTGTCGAGCCCGGCCAAGAGTTGCTGCGCCATCAGCAGCGAATAGAGCTCGGTCTCGTCGAACCACAGGCCCGGCAGTTCGTGTTTCGGTCCGGCATAGGCGGTGGTGCCGAAGCGGTAGCCGTTCAGCGCCGCGTCGTATTCGATGGGCGCACCCAGCCGGCTGCGCAGGTACTCCAGGTCGCGCTTGAGCGTGGCCCGTGAGACTTCCAGCTCTGCGATCAGTTCGCGCAGGCTGACGTGGCCGCGCGACCTGATGAGGGTCTCGATGCGGTACAGGCGCGCGGTGTTGCGGGCCATGCGGGGCGGGCCGCTGCCGCCTCAGGACAGGCCGACGATGCGGCCTTCGTCATCGAGGTCGATGTGCTCGGCCGCCGGCACCTTGGGCAGGCCGGGCATGGTCATGATGTCGCCGCAGACCATGACCACGAACTCGGCGCCGGCGGCCAGCCGCACCTCGCGGATGTCCAGCACATGGCCGCTGGCAGCGCCGCGTTGCGCGGGGTCGGTGCTGAAGCTGTATTGCGTCTTGGCCACGCACACCGGCAAATGGCCGTAGCCACTGTCCTGCAGGCGCTGGATCTGCGCCCGCACCGCCGCGTTGGCCGAAATGCCCGTGGCGCCGTAGGTGCGCGTGGCCAGCAGGCGCACCTTGTCCCACAGCGGGTCGCTGTCGGCGTAGGCAAAGCGAAGCTGGCTCTTCTGCTCGCACAGCCGCACCACCTCGTGCGCCAGCGCCGTGGCGCCCTGCCCGCCTTCGGCCCAGTGGCGCGCGGTGTGCACCGGGACCCCCCAGTCGCCGATGCGCTGACGCAGCAGCGCGTGCTCGGCTTCGGTGTCGCTGGAGAAGTGGTTGATGCAGACCACGCAGGGCAGCCCGAAGACTTCGCCCAGGTTGTGCAGGTGGCGCTGGATGTTGGCCAGGCCGCGCTCCAGCGCGCCCAGGTCCTCGCGCTCGAGTTCGGGCAGGGCCACGCCGCCGTGGTACTTCAGCGCGCGGATGGTGGCCACCACCACCGCGGCGGCCGGCGCCAGGCCGGCCTTGCGGCACTTGATGTCGATGAACTTCTCGGCGCCCAGGTCGGCGCCGAAACCGGCTTCTGTGATGACGTAGTCGGCCAGCTTCAGCGCCGTGCGGGTGGCGATGACGGAATTGCAGCCGTGGGCGATATTCGCGAAGGGCCCGCCGTGCAGCAGCGCCGGGTTGTTCTCGATGGTCTGCACGAGGTTGGGCGCCAGCGCGTCCTTCAGCAGCACGGCCATCGCGCCGTGGCACTTCAGGTCGGCAGCGCGCACCGGCTTGCGGTGGCGCGTCTCGGCCACCACGATGCGCCCCAGGCGTTCCTTCAGGTCGCGCAGCGAGGTCGACAGGCACAGGATGGCCATCACCTCGGAAGCCACGACGATGTCGAAGCCGTCCTGCCGCGGGTAGCCGTTGGCCGGCCCGCCCAAGCCCACGGTGATGTCGCGCAGCGCGCGGTCGTTCATGTCCATCACGCGCCTCCACACCACACGGCGCAGGTCGATGTCGAGCGCATTGCCGTGGTGGATGTGGTTGTCCAGGCAAGCCGACAGCAGGTTGTGCGCCAGCGCGATGGCCTGGAAGTCACCCGTGAAGTGCAGGTTGATGTCCTCCATCGGCACCACCTGGGCATAGCCGCCGCCCGTGGCGCCGCCCTTCAGGCCGAACACCGGGCCCAGCGAGGGCTCGCGCAGCGCGATCAGCGTCTTCCTGCCGATGTGGTTCAGCGCGTCGCCCAGGCCCACCGTGGTGGTGGTCTTGCCCTCGCCCGCAGGCGTCGGGCTGATCGCGGTGACGAGCACCAGCTTGCCGTCGGGCCGATCGACCAGGGTGTCGATGTAGGGCAGCGACAGCTTGGCCTTGAAGTGGCCATAGGGCACGAGGTGCTCTTCGGCAATGCCCAGTCTTTCGTGGGCCAGGGGAAGGATGCGCTGCAGCCGGGCCTGGCGTGCGATCTCGATGTCGCTCAAGGGCAAAGGTGTCTCCTGCAAAGGGTGCTGCTACGGCGCCGGATTGTGAGGGCAGCGCGCACGACCCGCCGGCACTCGACCTGGCACCGCGTGCAGCGGCCTGCCCCTGAATCTGGCTAGGCCACGGCTGACCGCTGCGCCGGCATCAGGTCCCGCGTCGCGGTCAGCAGTTCGCGCACCTGTTCGGCGCGCAGCGGGCGCGACAGCAGATAGCCCTGCCCTTCCTGCACACCCATCTGCCTCAGCAGATTCAGCTGCTCGCCGGTCTCTATGCCTTCTGCGATGACCTTGCGGTCCAGCGACTTCGCCAGCATCAGTACCGCCTTCACGATCTCCACGTTCTGCGGCTTTTCCTTCAGGGCCATCACGAACGAGCGGTCTATCTTCAGGCTGTCGATGGGCAAGGTGCTCAGATAGGTCAGGGACGAGAAACCGGTACCGAAGTCATCGACGGAGAAGCGCACGTCTTCTGCGCGCAGCAGCGCCATGGTTCGCAACGCTACGTCCAGCCGCCCCATCAGCGTGGTCTCGGTGATCTCCAGTGTCAGCGAGCGCGGTGTCACACGGTGGCGCTGCAGCACCTGCCTGACCTGCGTCACCAGGCTCACGCGTGCAAGGTCGCGGCCCGAGATGTTGACGTGCATGGCCAGCTCGCGCGCGGCCGGCAAGGCCCGCTGCCAGCTGGCCAGCTGCGCGACGGCGTGTTCGATGACCCAGTCCGTCAGCGCCTCGATGTGGCCCGACTCCTCGGCCATGGCGATGAACAGCGCCGGGCTGACGGGCCCGCGTTGCGGGTGCACCCAGCGCGCAAGGGCTTCAAAGCCGCTCAGCTCGTAGGGGTCGAGCCGGTAGATGGGCTGGAAGTGCAGGCTCAGCTGCCCCTCGCCGATGGCCCTGCGCAGGTCGGTTTCCAGTGCCACCTTTTCGGCGACCTTGTCGAGCATGGAGCGGTCGAACACCACGACGCGGCCACGGCCGCTGGCCTTGGCCTCGTACATCGCCAGATCGGCATCGCGCAGCACCTCGTTCACGTTGCGCGGGCCCAGGCCGCTGAACGTGATGCCGACACTGGCGCCGACGCTCACTTCGGTGCCCTCCAGCCGCATTGGCCGCGACAGCTCGTCAATCACGCGGTAGGCCAGCTGCATGTCCATCTGCGCATCCTGGCTGCCTTCCACGAGCACCGCGAATTCGTCGCCTCCGAGCCGCGCGACCATGTCGCCGGGGCCAACGCAGGCGCGCAGGCGCTGGGCCATCTCGCACAGCAGCTCGTTGCCTACCGCGTGACCTTGGCTGTCGTTGACGAGCTTGAAGCGGTCAAGGTCGAGGTAGAGCACCGCAAACCGCTGCCCGGTGTCGTCACGCGCCTTCGCCACCGCCAGGGCCAGCCGCTCGTGAAAAGCATGGCGATTGGCCAGGTCGGTCAAGCTGTCGTGGTGGGCTATGTGGCGCAGACGGCTTTCCGCCAGGCGGCGCGCATGGATGTCCTGCACCTGGTAAATCAAACAGTGACCACTGCCGCTCGGGTCATCGTACTGGCTGCAGTTCACCGCCACCCAGACGGCATCGCCGTTGGAGCGAGTCACCTGGATCTCCATCGCGAAGGCGGCGTCGGCCGATTGCAGTGCGGCCTCGACACGGCGATGCAGCAGCAGCATGTCGTCGCCTTCCAGCAGGGTCGCGAAAGGCTGGCCCAGCAGCTCGCCCGGCTCAAGCAGCAGCAGCTCGCAGAAGGCCTCGTTGGCCTGGAGGATGCGGCCGTCCGGCTTGACGATGACCATGCCGATCGCGGCGTGGCTGAAGGACGCCGAAAAGCGCTTCTGGTTCAGCATGACGTCTTGGCGCGCGGCAGCCATCTTCGCCTCGTGGCGCTGGCGCTCCGCTTCCTGGCGCGTGAAGTTCATGCGCAGCAGCAGCAGGATGACCAACGCCGACACGGCGGAGATCATCAGCACGGCCTGGCTGTAGCGCTCGGCGTTCAGATGCATCAAGCCGGCAATCAGCGCTGAACCAAGATAGACGGCGGCCACCCAGCTCGAATCCGCCAACCATCGTCCGGGCGCCATTGGCGCGCCGCGCTTGAGTTCCATCATCGCAATCAAGGGCAGTGTCGTCAGCGCAAAGGGCAGCAAGGCCACCAGGGGCAGTGCCGCCATCGACGCCATCTCGGCGCTCAAGCCCAGCTCCGGCAGCTGCGCCTTGAGCCATTCGAAGGCCAGCCCGCAAACGGCCATCGCCGCCATGGCCGCGGCGGGCGCCGAGACGCGGCTGCTCAGCCGCTTGGAATTGCGCAGCGTGCCCACCACGCCGTCGATGCCGGCCGCCAGCACGGCCGCAGCCGGGCCAAGCTCGGCCAGCACGCCAAAGATGAACACATCGGAGACGCTCAGCGAGTACGAGGTGCGCGGCAGCTTGAGCGCCAGCAACGAGGCCAGCGTCACCAGCGCTGCCGCCAGGACCAGCGGCGTTGCTGCAGAACGCGGCAACTGGGTAACCTGCCAAAACGCCCAGCCCAGCGCCACAAGACCCGCGCAGATGATGGCCAGCCAGGCCCCACGCGCCGGCGGCGGGTAGTCGAAGAGATGCCGACGCACAAAGGCCCGCCAGGAGTTGCTGGCCGCGCTCGGTTCGGCGGGGATGGGGCTTGTCATGCCGTTGCTGGACTGCAGGTGCCTGCCCCGGGGAACCGTTCGCCCGAGCGTGACCTGCACCCTGAACATCGGCCCTTGACCGGATGACTTGAGCGCGGCGCCTTGCGCATGCCGCGAACGCGAGACGACTACTCGGCCAAGAAGGCGCGGTCCGCCGCGGCAGCCGGATCGGTCAAGGATTCAGTCAGCAGGAAGCCCTCGGTGAGCAGGAAGCCTTCGGTCAACAGGAAGCCTTCTGTCAACAGGAAGCCCTCGGTCAGGAGAAAACCCTCGGTGAGCAGGAAGCCCTCGGTCAGCAGAAAACCCTCGGTGAGCAGGAAGCCTTCCGTCAACAGGAAGCCCTCGGTCAGGAGAAAGCCCTCGGTGAGCAGGAAGCCTTCGCTGATCAGCTTCCCGGCGCCGCCGCTGAAGCCCAGCTGCAGGTTGATGCCAGCGCCAGCCGCAGCACGCGTGGCCAAGCTGGTCAAGGGCGACGTGAGCGTGCTCGATGCACCCTGCACGCCGCTGACCATGCCGTCGAGCAGGCGCACCCCTGCCGTCAGCAGCGGCTGCGGCGGGGCGTTGGTCTCGACGACGGCGCCGGGCACGGTGTTGGCAGCCACGCCCTTGGCCGCCAGGAAGGACACCGTGCTGCGCGTCAGCACGGCGCGTGCCCACATCACGGCCGGGTCGTAGATCGGCTGCCAGCGCGTGAACAGCGCGTCGCCGCCGACGAGGTGCGTGCCTCCGGCCAATATCATGCGGCTCCAGGGCACGGACACGCCATTCAGCATCGTCGCGGGCGTGGGCAGCACCTGGCCCGCGGCCAGCAGGTTGTCGCCCGCACTCAGCGTGCCGGCGGCCAGCGCCGTGCGCAGGTCGGTGCGCAGCGCCAGCGCCAGGCCTATCGCGCCCTCGACGTTCAGGGCGCCGGTGCCCTGCTCCAGCAGGCTGCCCTGCGCCAGCGGCAGTGCGCTGTACTGCAGAATGGCCTTGACCAGCTGCGGTGTCAGCCCGGGGTTGGCCTGCAGCAGCAGCGCCGCGGCCCCGGCCACGGCCGGTGTGGCGACCGATGTGCCGCTGAGTTCCATCAGCGCCGTGCGCAGCCCGGGCGTGGCGCCAGGCGTGCGCAACAACTGCGGGTTGTTGGCCAGCACGGTGTTCCAGGCCGGCAGGCCATTCGTGGCGACGCTGGCCGCGGCGCCGAGCATGCGGTTGCCGGAGGCCACGAGATCGGGCTTGATCAGGTTGTCAACCCAGCGCCGGCCGCTGGGAAACACGAAGCTGCCGCGTGTGGGACCACGCGAACTGAAGCCGTTGACGGCGTCGTCGGCACGGGTTGCGGTGCCGAAGGAGTTGAACGCGCCCACGGTGATGGCGGAAGGCTCGTGCCCCGGCGAAGACACCGTGCCGTGGACCTTCTGACCGGCCGCGCCCTTGCCTGCGTTGCCCGCCGCTGCGACGACCACGATGCCGGCTGCGGTGGCGCTGCGCACCGCGCGCGCCAGCGGGTCGGCCAGGAAGGAGTCGGTGGACGTGGCGCCCAGGCTCAGGTTCATGACCCGGATGTTGGCCAGCCGTGCACGCTGCATCACCCAGTCGATGCCCGCCAGCACGTCGGCCATGTTGCCCACGCCGCGCTCGTCGAGCACACGCACGTCGTACAGGTCGGCCGCCGGCGCCACGCTGCGGTAGCTGCCCGCCGCGTTGTTGCCCGCTGCCACCGATGCCACATGCGTGCCATGGCCGTAGGGGTCCGACTTGCTGCCCTTGGGCAGGTTGCTGGAGTCCGCATTCCTGAACGCGA
This sequence comes from Betaproteobacteria bacterium, assembly GCA_031379415.1. GTDB lineage: Bacteria > Pseudomonadota > Gammaproteobacteria > Burkholderiales > Burkholderiaceae_C > Rubrivivax. Next base: position 21,166 of record JANNFE010000132.1, read on the forward strand.
TGCCGTCGAGCGTGTACTTCGTCGATGCGCTGTAGTCCAGACCCTTGGCCCAGGGGTCAGGCACCAGCGACTTCATCACCGCGGGCATGTCGACCACGGCGCGCACGCGAGAGACGCCGTCGGCGCCGAGAAAGTCATGGTGCTTCCAGTCGATGCCGGTGTCGAGGATGGCGATACCCACGCCAGCGCCGTTCAGCGTAGCGGCGGACACGCTCGCCGAGACGGTGAGGGCATCGGTCGGCGCGGAAAGGTTCGACGCCTTCGACGCATGGCGCGAGACCGCGCGGTTGGGCGCGACCCCCAGCACGTCGGGGCGCGCCGCCACGGCCCCCACGGCGCTGGCCGGCAGCATGGCCGACAGCGCACGCACCGACAGATAGTTGTAGGTCACCGAGCCGCCACGGGCGAGGATGTCCTGGCGCAGCGAGGCGAGCGTGGCATCGGTGCTGCTGGCATTGATGAGCACCTTGACGTGCAGCACGCCGTTCAGCTTCTTGGCCCAGCTGAGGCTCTTGGCCTCGTTGGCGGGGCTGGCGACCACAGCGCTCAGATCGGCCGATATCTTGGGCGACGTGGCGGTCTGCGCGTGCGCGGCGCCGCCCAGCGTGCAGGCTGCCAGCGACAGCAGCGTGGCCGCTCGACGCAGGCCGCGCAGCGGCGAACGGCAGGCGTCGGCGGTGGTGCAAGGGGTGATCAGGGTCATGAGGAGCCTCGACGAACGAAACCAGGTTGACGGCCCGTGGCCGGATTCACTTGCTTGTCGTCGCAGCCGGCTTCACGCCACCCCTGCGAGCACCGCTTCTGGTGCAGTTGGCTTGTATGCCACCCCCGCACCTCGCGATGCACCGCATTGTGCAGGCGTGAATGGCGCTGGCAACAAGTTGTATCGGCCTTGCCGTGATCATTTCCCGCCTGGTCAGGTGTCCCGGCCGCCCTTGATGTGGATGACGGCAAAGTGGCTGCAGGGCAGTGCCTGTTGGCCAGTCCCGCACCAGGCCCTGACGATCTCGAACGATGCGGCCTGGCCGCAGGCAACGCGCCGACTGACGCTGCTCAGTGCAGGGCGCTGAGCACGGCGAACGCGGGCGACAAAGCCCCTGCGGGTGCGCGCGCGGCGAGCTCGCGAGCCAGCAAGCTCTGTACCGCCGCCGCCGAGAGCGGGCGCGACAGGTGGTACCCCTGGCCTGCCTGGCAGCCCATGTCGCGCAACTGCGCGAACTGCGACGCGGTCTCGATGCCTTCGGCAACCACGCGCTTGCGCAGCGAATGGCCCAGAGTGACCACCGCGCTCACCACCGCCGCTTCGTTGGAACCGGCGCGCATGCCATTGATGAACGAGCGGTCGATCTTCAGGCAGTCGACCGGCAGGGTGGACAGGTGCGACAGCGACGAGTAGCCGGTGCCGAAGTCGTCGACGCTCAGGCCCACGCCCAGAGTGCGCAAGTCCTCGAGCAATGGCAAGGCCAGCTTGAGCTGATCCATCAGGATGTTCTCCGTCAGCTCCACGTTCAGAAACTGGGGCTCGAGCCGGGCGGCCACCAGGGCACGCGTGATGCGCGACACCAGGCCGCCTTGCACAAGGTCCTTGGCAGAGATATTGACGTTCATCGTCAGCGCGGCGAAGCCTTCGTCGACCTGCTGCCATCGCCTCAGTTCGGCGCTGGCGGTGCCGAGCACGAACTCTGTGATCTGCACGATCAGCCCGCTCTCTTCGGCGAGCGGAATGAACACATCGGGGCCGATGGGGCCGTACTCGGGATGGGTCCAGCGCGCCAACGCCTCGAAGCCGATGAGGCGCGAATCCTGCAGCCGGTACAAGGGCTGATAGACCAGCGACAGCTGCCTGTCGGTGACGGCGCGGCGCAGGTCGCCTTCCAGCTGCACGCGGCGGCTCACCTCGGCATGCAGCGCTCTGTCGAACATCGCATAGCGGTCCTTGCCATTGGCCTTGGCGCGGTACATCGCGATGTCGGCGTCGCGCAGCACGTCTTCAGGCCGCGCATAGCCGATCACGCTGGTGGTGATGCCGATGCTGGCGCTGCTGCCCAGGGTCGAGCCCCGCACGTCCAGCGGCTGGCGCACGGCCTTGAGCAGGCGCTCGGCCATCGCAATGACGCTGGCCTCGTGTTCGACGCGATGCAGCAGCACGGCGAATTCGTCGCCACCCAGGCGGGCCACCACATCATCGGGGCGCACAGTGTGCCGAATGCGCTGCGCCACACCGACCAGGAAGTCGTCGCCCGCGGCGTGGCCCAGGCTGTCGTTGATGAGCTTGAAGCTGTCGAAGTCGATGAACATCACCGCGAAGCCCTGTCGCGGGTCTTCGACGCTGGTGGCCACGGCCTGGGCCAGCAGGTCGCCGAAGCGGCGCCGGTTGGGCAGCCCGGTCAGGCTGTCGTGGAAGGCGATGTGGTGCAGGCCGGCTTCGGCCTTGCGGCGCGCGCTGATGTCGTGCGCCTGCAGGATCAGGCAGGGTGCGGTGGAGTTGGGCTCGGTGAAGATGCTGCCATGCAGCGAAACCCAGACCTCGGCTCCGCTGGCGTCCAGGCAACGCAGCTCGACGGTGAAGTCCTCGAAATCAGGCTCGTCGACGCGCGCCAACTGCGCCTGCAGTGCGGCGTGGTCGGCCGCGGCGACGAAGACGAGAAAAGCGTGGTCGAGCAGCCGCGCGTCGTCCACGTGCAGCAGTTCGCGCAGGGCGTCGTTGGCCTGCAGGATGCGGCCTTCGAACGAGAGCAGCGCCATGCCGATGGAAGCGTGCGTGAAGGCGCTGTGGAAGCGGCGTTCGCTGTTCTGCAGCTGCTGCAGGTGCAGCGCGGCGACCTCGGCCTCGCGCGCCGCCGAGCGGGCCGTGGCTTCGGCTTCGCGCGCCGCCGCTTCTTCGGCAGCCAGGCGCATGGCTTCGCTGGCTTCCTGCTGGCGGTTGTAGTAGTGCAGCGTCGCCAGCAGCGTGGCCATGATCGGCACGATGGCAGCCAGCACGCCGAAGCCCGACTGCCTGTAGGTGATGAACAGCAGCGCCGCCACCGCACCGCTGCCGGCGAAGGCAATGCCGACCCAGCCCAACACGCCCAGCATGTCCGCGAGCTTCGGCCCCTCACCGCGCTTGAGGCGCAGGATGGTCGACACCAGCATGCCGTTGGCGCTGAAGTAGAGCAGCGAGAAGACCATCGCCGCAACGAGGGTCAGCCCGGCGTTGGTCAGCTGGCGCTGCTCCAGCAATTGCAGCAGGGCGTGCAGCAGCGAACCGGAGCTGAACATGGCCAGCGCCGACAGCGTCGGGCTCGCGATGCGGCTGGTCCAGCGTTTGGACGTGCGCATGGCACCGACCAGCGTCTCGCAGGCCGCGGCGAGCGTGGCGGCCTCGGGCCCGTGCATCAACAGCAGCAGGAAGATGAACACCTCACCGGCGGCGAAGGAACTCTTGGAGCGCCCGATGCGCACCGGGAAGAAACCGGCCAGCATGGCCACGAGCATGCCGCCCAGGACCTGCAGCAGGGCCGTCAGCGGCAGGCTGGCCACGAAGACCGCCGAGTACACCACCGCGGCCAACCCGAGCAGCACCACCGTCCACCAGTAGGCCGTTGCCTTCCGGTTGTAGTCCGGCATCAGCGTCTGGTGCAGCCACAGCCAGGGTGGCGTGTGGCGCGCGGCGGCCTTGGGGGTCATCGGTGCGGAGTTCATCGGTACTCAGCGCTTATCGGCAGAGCCCGTGCAGCGCTTGAGCGCTGCACGGGCTGGGTGCCGTCTCTGCACGCTGCTCAGGGCTCGCCAAGCAGGCTGGCGTCGTTCTGCGTGCCGCCAGTCTGGCCAGACTCGCTGAGGATGATGCCCTCGCTGAGGATGATGCCCTCGCTCAGGATGATGCCCTCGCTGAGGATGATCCCTTCGCTGAGGATGATGCCTTCGCTGAGGATGATGCCTTCGCTGAGGATGATGCCTTCGCTGAGGATGATCCCTTCGCTCAGGATGATGCCGCTGCCGCTGGCCAACCAGCCGGCCATGGTGGCGGTGGGCAGGAAGCTGCCGCTCTTGCCGTTTTTCGAGCTGATGCCGGCCAGCGAGCTGGCGTTGACCACACCCGCGGTCAGCAACGACTGGTTCGGCGCCCTCACTTCCACCACCGACTTGACGAAGGTGTTGGCCGGCGCGCCGGTGGCGACGGGCCAGTAAGTCACCGTGCTGCGTGACACCTGCGCGCCGCCCCAGACGATGCGCGGATCCCACAACGGCTGGTACTTCGTGAACAGCGCCGTGCCGCTGACGATCTGGCGGCCACCGACGACCACGATGCGGCTCCAGTTGAAGGTCTGGCCGTTCAGTGTCGAGCTCGGCGTGGGCATGGTCTTGCCCGTGGCCAAAAGGTTGGCGCCCGCTACCAGTGTGCCGGCGTTGACAGCGCTGGCGATGTCGGTGCGCAGCACCGTCGCCAGCTTGACCGCGCCGTCGACGTTGAGCAGGCCCGCGCCCTGCTGCAGCAGGCTGGCGCCGGCGATTGGCTGCGCGCTGTACTGCAGGATGGCCTTGATCAGCGGCGGCGTCAGGCCCGGGTTGGCCTGCAGCATCAGCGCCACCGTGCCGGCCACGGCCGGCGCGGCGATCGAGGTGCCACTGAGATTCATCAACGCGATCTTGCCGTTCTGGCTGCTGCCGCCGTAGGGCGTAGACAGCACGGTGTAGGTCTCGGCCAGGTAGTTCCACGAACCGCCGGAACCCGCCTTGTCGGTGGCCACGGCGCCGACCACCTTGTTGCCATGGGCCACCAGGTCGGGCTTGAGCAGGTTGTCGATGCGGCGCACGCCGCTGGCGTCGACGTACGAGCTGCGTGTCGGGCCCCGTGAGCTGAAGCCGTTGATGAGGTCGTCGGCGCGCGCCGCAGTGCCCTTGCCGTTGGCCGAGCCGACGGTGATGACGCTCGGGTCGTTGCCGGGTGAGCTGATGGTGCCGAAGCGCTCGGCGCCGCTGACGTTCTGGCCGAAGTTGCCGGCCGCCACCACCACCGTGATGCCGGCAGCCGCCGCGCTGCGCACGGCGCGGCACAGCGGGTCGGTGAGGTAGGACTCGGTCGAGTCGGCCGCCAGACTCAGGTTCATGACGCGGATGTTGTATTCCTTGGCGTGGAACAGCACCCAGTCGATCGCCGCCAGCACGTCGCTGAGCTGGCCAACACCGTTGGCGTCGAGCACCCGCACGTCATACAGGTCGGCATTCGGCGCGATGCCGGTCGAGTCGGCCGTCTGGCCGGCGCTGACGCGGCCGGCGGCCACCGAGGCGACATGTGTGCCGTGGCCGTAAGGGTCGGCCCGGTTGATGTCGGCCAGGTATTCGATCTTTTTCTCGAAGTCGACGCGTGTCGTGGTGGCGGGGTTCAGCGCCGCCGAACCGTCGATACCGGGTATCCAGTCCTTCAGGCCGAGCGTGTTGGTGTCGCCGGTGCGCAGCATGTCGACGGCCGCCTTCACGCGCCGGGTGCCGGCGGCGCTGGCCAGGTTGGTGTGGTACTCCTCGATGCCCGAGTCGAGCACCGCGATGCCGATGCCGCTGCCGTCGCGCCCGGTGTAGGGGCCCGTGCCGGTGCGTACGGCGCTGGTCACGCCGCTGGCCAATTCGAGCAGGCTGGCGGTGCGCTGGGTCAGGCGGTTCGGCGAGAGGGTGAGCACGTCGCTGCGCGCGGCAATCGTCGCCACCTTGTTGGCAGGCAGCATCACCGACAACGCGCGCACCGAGACGAAGCGCATGTAGATCGCACCGCCGTTGGCGAGCACCGCCGAGCGCAGCGCCACCATGTCGGGGTCGCTGCTGTTGCTGACGACGAGCGCCTTGACATGGCGCAGGCCGCTGATGTCCTTGGCGAAGCTGAGCTTGGGTGTGGTCGGCGCCGCAATCACACTGGCCAAGTCGGCGGCGATCTTGGACGACGGTACGTTCTGCGCATGCACGCTGCGCAGGCCCAGTGATGCGCCGAGTAACGAGCCGCCCACGAGCAGGCCGGCGACGGTCTGGAGCAACTGGCGGCGCTCGACGAGCACGGTGAATGCAGAAAGGGTGCGCATGGGGCTACCTTCACGACGAATTGGCTTCATGTCGACATGGCTGTCGACAGCTCTTTCGCCGCGGCCGGTCCTTCAGACCGCCCCCGCGCCGTTCCACCGAATCACAGTCGGCTCCGTGGCCGCCCCTGTGTTTCAGGAATGCCATCAGTGTGCATGACTTGCAAGCATTTGTGACCCCGCGGCGAGCCTGCGGTCGTGACGAATTCGCCGCTTTCGCAGGCGTCTTTGCGCCACTCCTCGTGGCGAACGTCTGTCAGGATGCAGCAGCAGTTAGATCGAACGCGACGTCGAAATGCCCCGCCTGCACGAGCTTGCTGCCGGCCAGGCGGCCGACACGGTCGAGCTCCGGAATGTTGTCGGGCTCGTCCATCGCCTCCAGGGCCTTCAGTGCGCGGGCGCTGAGTTTCTCGCCCAGGTGCTCGGCGCACCAGTCGCTTTGCAGCAGCACGTTGTAGCGCAGGTAGCTGCACATCGCCTGGCCACCCAGCGGCGGCTGCGCCTTGTCCATCTCGCGGTCGATGCGGCGCGCGGTGGGGCTGCGCGACAGCCACTGCATCACGCTCTCCACCTGGTCGGAGCAGTCTTCCATCAGCGCCTTCAGCGACAGCACGGCGTGGATGGCGGCGGTGCCCTGCAGGATGTTGGCGTGGCCCACCTCGGGGTCGGACTTGCCGGTGCCTACCGACACCACGAGCAGCTGGTGTTCACCCACCGGCCACCCGAAGCGGTAGCCCTCCATCGTGGCTGTCATCAACGCCTGCAGGGCGGGGTTGTTGGATGGGCTCACGCCGCCGTCGACGAAGTCGCCCGTCACGCCCTTCAGGCCGCCGGCGCCGCGGCCGATGCGCAGCGTCTCGGGGTCGAAGAAGTAGGGCGCGGCGGTGCTGGCGCGCACCACCTGCCAGAGCGGGTACTCGGCGTTGGGGATGGTGGTGGCCTGCGTGCCGGCCTTGAAGTAGCGCGCCTTCGGGTTGTTGGTCAGGGGCCAGGTGCTGCCGGTGTCCAGCCGCTTGCTCACCACCAGCAGGCCGGTCCGGAAGTCGGGGCTGTCCAGCCGCCTTTCGCCGAACACGCCGATGAGCGCCTCTTTGACCTTGCCGGCGTCGAACTTGGCGCGCAGGGCGCCCCAGCGCAACAGGCTGCGTTTGAAGACGAAGTTGCCAAGCTTCATGTAGTGGCCGTGCACCTCGTCCACGCTCATGCCCAGCGCCAATGCGCCGGCGATGATGGCGCCGGTGGAGGTGCCGGCGATGAGGTCGAAGTAGTCGCACAGGCGGAAGGCCGGGTCGCCGCCGTGGCGCTGGCGCAGCACGGTCTCGATCTCGCGCAGCATGCCCAGGGTGAGCACGCCGCGCAGGCCGCCGCCGTCCAGCGCCAGGATGCGCTTGGGGCCGACGGCGGGGTCCAGGTGTTCGGCGAAGCTGCGGGGCATGGCGTGGCTCCTCGGTGCGTGGATCTGGTGTTGGGCCGGCGCCTAGTGGGCCAGCGGCTGGAGTCGATCGAATACGGCCTGCAGCCGGTCGCGCTGCTCGCCTTCGGCGACCAGTGCCAGGCTGCTCGCCAGCGCGCCCAGCACGCTGGCGAGTTGCCAACGCGCGGCGCCCTCGCCTTCCACTTCGTCGGCCAGTTCTTCGGCCTTGTCGGCGTCGCTGGCGTCGAAAGCGGCACCCAGCAAGGTGGCGCGCAGCCAGGGGTCGGTGGCGTTGCGACGCTTGGCCCGCTCGCACGCTGCTATCACCAGACGCAGCACGTTCTGCGCACGTTCCTCGTCACCCCTGCGCTTGCGCTGGCGGTACAAGCGCGGCAGGTTGCTGGCGCAGTAGTACTCGTTGAGGTCGAGTTCCATGCCGCGCTCGTAGTGGTCGATGGCCTGCGCCAGCGCGCGCTGGCGGTCGGCGGGGTCGGTGGCCGCCTTGGCCAGGCGCGTGTAGCGCCCGCCCAGCAGGCCCAGCCGTTCCTGCGTGGGCCCGGCGCTTTCCACCAGCGCCTGCAGCGCCGCGATGGCGTCGAGCAGCCGGCCCGCGTTCGACAGTGCCAGCGCGCGCTGCTCGGTGAATTCGTGCAGTGCACGCAGGTCTGCGGGCAGGCCGTCGATGAAGGCCAGCACCGCCTGCCAGTCGTTGGCCGTGTCGGCGCTGTCGCGCAGCAACAGCAGCAGCGCCAGCGCCACGTTGCCCCGCATCGGGCCGCTGCCGCAGGACTGCACCAGCACTTGCGCGCGGCCCATGCGCTCGGCACGCGGCGCGGCGCGCACGGCGCGCACCTCGCCCTGAAACGCGGCCAGCTTGGCCATCTGGTCCTTCATCGTCGATGCCGTGGCGGCCTGCACGTCATCCGGATAGCCGGCGATCGACTGGTGCATGGGCGACAGGCCATCGGCCAGCGCCGGGATGGCCTTCGCGATGGCCGCGCGGATGCCCAGCGCGGTGGAATCGGTGATCTCGCCTTCGGGCAGCGGGTAGCGCACGGTGCGCATCTGCGCCACGTCGAAGAGCTGGCGCGACCAGTCGGCACCGAGCAGCACGCAGCCCTCGCGCCGCGCGGCATGGCGGATGCCGATCTCGTAGTAGACGTTGCCGTTGGGGATGGTCATGTCGGCCAGCACCAAGTCGGCGAAATACAGGCGTTCCAGCATCTGCGTGATGATGAGCGCGCCGGTGTCCTGGTCGGCACGCACGGGCTCGTAACCCAGCGCCTCGATGACAGGCACGTAGGCGCGGTCCCAGAGCGCGTTGAAGTCGATCTCGGCCGGCCCCTTGCCGGCTTCGGCCTGCGTGGGCTTGCGGCCGTAGGGCATGACCATGAAACACAGCGGTTTGAGCATGTTCAGCCCCAGAGCTGGGTGGTGTCGAGCCAGTGCACCTGGCCGTGATGTTGGCGCACGGTGTCCATCATGTGCTGCGTGCCACCCGGGCCGTCGCCGCCCTGCCCGTTCCACAGGCCGATGAAGACCACCTTCTCGGCGCCATGGCGGCTGGCGGCTTCGAGCATCCACAGGTTGAGCTGCTCGTACGGGTCCTGGCCCTCGACGAGCGGCGGCCGTTCGCTGGGCATCAGGTGCAGTTCGCTCGCCGCACAGGCGGCGTCGAAGCGCGCGCGCCAATCACCGTCGGCGAAGTCGACCGATTGGACGGCGAAGGTCTCGGGGTCGAAGGGCAGGTAGATCTGCAGCGCGACGCCGCGTGCGAGCGCGGCTTCGGCGAACAGCAGGTCACCGCCGCAGGCCGCGCTGCAGATGGCCCAGTCGCCGCTGCCGGCGGCGATGTCATCGAGTTGGCCTGCGATGGCCCGGCCTGCCTTCGACTCCATCGCCGCGGGGAAGCGAGGCGTCGTACGGCCTGGGGCGTCGATCATGTGCCCACTGAACAGCAGCACATGGCGTGGAACGGCGGGGGGGGTAGCCATCGCTCTATGCTGCCCACGAGAGGCTGCAGGCGCAAGGCTTTCGCAGGTCAGGCCACGTTCTGATAGGGGAACGTGGCGGAGTCGAAGGGATTCGAACCCTTGATGCAGGTTTTGCCCACATACTCCCTTAGCAGGGGAGCACCTTCGGCCACTCGGTCACGACTCCGGCGAAGCGCCGCATTCTAGCCTCAAGCCGAGGCGGGTTCTTCCAGGCCGAAGGCCTTGTGCAGGGCGCGCACGGCGAGTTCCATGTACTTCTCGTCGATCACCACGCTGGTCTTGATTTCGCTGGTGGTGATCATCTGGATGTTGATGCCCTCTTCACTGAGGGTCTGGAACATCTTGCTGGCCACGCCCACGTGGCTGCGCATGCCAATGCCGACGATCGACACCTTGCAGATCTTGGCGTCCCCGGTGAGCCTGGCCGCACCGGTGGCCGGCAGCACCTGCGTCTCCAGCACGGCCATCGTGCGCGCGTAGTCGTTGCGGTGCACGGTGAAGCTGAAGTCGGTCTTGCCCTCGTGCGAGACGTTCTGGATGATGACGTCGATGTCGATGTTGGCGGCCGCCACCGGCCCCAGGATCATGAAGGCGATGCCCGGTTTGTCGGGCACGCCGATGACGCTGATCTTGGCCTCGTCGCGGTTGAACGCGATGCCGGCCACCACGGCTTGTTCCATCTTCTCGTCTTCCTCGAAAGTGATCAGGGTGCCCGACTGCGCTTCTTCCTCGAGCGGAATGTCCCATGGCGTGAAGCTGCTCAGCACACGCACCGGCACGCGGTACTTGCCGGCAAATTCCACCGAGCGGATCTGCAGCACCTTGCTGCCCAGGCTGGCCATCTCCAGCATCTCTTCGAAGCTGATGGTGGACAGGCGCCGCGCCTCGGGCACGATGCGCGGGTCTGTCGTGTAGACGCCGTCGACGTCGGTGTAGATCAGGCACTCGTCGGCCTTCAGCGCCGCGGCCACGGCCACCGCCGAGGTGTCACTGCCGCCGCGGCCCAACGTGGTGACGTGGCCCTGCGAGTCAATGCCCTGGAAGCCGGTGATGACCACCACCTTGCCGGCGGCCAGGTCGGCGCGCACGCGCTCGTCGTCGATGCGCGAGATGCGGGCCTTGGTGTAGGCGCTGTCGGTCTCGATCGGCACCTGCCAGCCGCCGTAGCTCACGGCCTGGATGCCCTGCGCCTGCAGCGCCAGCGCCAGCAGGCCCACCGACACCTGCTCGCCGGTGGCGGCCACGGCGTCGAGTTCGCGCAGCGCTTCGGGCGTGCTGGCGTTGGGCAGCAGTTCCTTGGCCAGGCCGAGCAGGCGATTCGTCTCGCCCGACATGGCCGACGGCACCACCACCAAGTGGTGCCCGGCACGGTGCCACTTGGCGACGCGCTGCGCCACGCTGCGGATGCGCTCGGTCGAGCCCATCGAGGTGCCGCCGTATTTGTGAACGATCAATGCCATCGTGGATTGCCGCGCGGTCTTCAGCTTTGCACCACGGCCCCTGCCGCAGCACGCAAAAGCCGTGATTTTAGCCGCCGCCCTGACGCGGCCCTGGCGCGCCGGGCTGCCAGCGCAAGCGCAACTGGGGCTGGCCCGGCGCGGCGTGCAGCGCGGCGTCGATGCCCAGTCCCGGCACGAAGATCAGCCGGCCGTCGACGCCCTGCAGCAGCGGGCCCGTGCGCTGCCAGGCCGGCACGCCGCGGGCCTGGTACTGCTTCTTCAAGCTGCGCGCCAGCCCCTGGGCCGCCAGGCGGAAGCGCTCGCCGCCTTCGCGCGGCAGGGCAAAGACCTGCTGCAGCAGCGCCGGGTGGATGCCGTCGCTTGTTGTGCTCTCGACTGCGAAGTGGCCCTGCCAATGCGGCAGCGTCGTGATGCCGGGCCGCGACAGATCGAGCTCGACCGCCTCGTCATGAGGCCGTGCGGCGGGGGCCACGAGCGGATGGCAGCCGAGTCGGCCGCGGTAGATGCGCAACTCGGCCTGCGGTGCGGGCCAGCTGCCGCTGCGCCGCCCGGGAAGCTCGCGGCCCAGGCGGTCCAGCAGCGACACCGGCAGCTTCGTGATCCCCTTGTCCGCCAGCCACGCCTGCAGCACGTTGCGCCGCCGCGCGGGGGGCAGGGCCACCCATCGCGCCAGGCACAGCGCGCCGTCGTCAACGACGGTCGGCAGGTCCAGCGCCGCCACTTCGCCGGCCAGCGCTGCGGCCTGCCGGGCCTGCCGGGCCGCGGCGGCCAGCGTGGCCTCGGCCTGCGGGAAGGCCGTGCTCAGCGCCGGCCACACCGACAAACGCAGTGCGTTGCGCGCGAAGCGCGGATCCTGATTGCTGGCGTCGTCGACATGCGCCAGCCGGTGCCGCCGCACATAGGCTTCGATGGCCTCGCGCGGGAGGTCCAGCCAGGGCCGCGCCCAGACGATGCCGCTGCGCAGCGCACTCGCCGGCATGGCCGACAAGCCACGCGGCCCGCCGCCGCGCAAGGCCTGCAGCAGCCAGGTTTCGGCCTGGTCGCGGCGATGGTGGGCCAGCAGCACGAGGCCGCAGTCATGTGCGGCGGCCATCTCGGCCAACGCGCGATAGCGCTGCCTGCGTGCCCAGGCTTCGATGCTGTCGCCGGCAGCGGGCTTCTCGGTGAGCCGCCGGCTGTCGAAAGCCGCACCCCAACGCTGGGCCTGCCGACGCACCTGCCGGAGCCAGGTGTCGGCACCGGCGTTCAGGCCATGGTGCACATGCAGCGCCACGACCTCGATGCCCAGTGCTTGCGCCGCGCGAGCCGTGCAGTGCAGCAGCGCCGTCGAATCGCGCCCGCCGCTGGCGGCCACCGCCACCCGGCGCGGCGCCACGCTATCTGTCCTTCGTGTCCGTGAAGCGGCCGTAGGCGCGCAGGCGCTCGTAGCGGCGCTGCAGCAACTCCTTGGGCTTCAGATCCACGTTCTGGCGCAGCGCGTCGGCCAGGCCACGCTTGAGCTGCACGGCCATCCAGGGCACGTCGCGGTGAGCGCCGCCCACCGGTTCGCTGACGATCTTGTCGACGACGCCCAGGGCCTTCAGCCGGTGCGCGGTGATGCCCAGCGCTTCGGCCGCCTCCGACGCCCGCTCGGCGGTCTTCCACAGGATGGACGCGCAGCCCTCGGGCGAGATGACGGAATACACGCTGTACTGCAGCATCAACACCTGGTCGGCCACGCTGATGGCCAGGGCGCCGCCGGAGCCGCCTTCGCCGATGATGGTGCTGACGATGGGCACTTCCAGCTGCGCCATCTCGTAGATGTTGCGGCCGATGGCCTCGCTCTGGCCGCGCTCTTCGGCGCCGATGCCGGGGTAGGCGCCGGGCGTGTCGACGAAGGTGAAGACCGGCAGGCCGAACTTCTCGGCCAGCTTCATCAGCCGCAGCGCCTTGCGGTAGCCCTCGGGCCGGCTCATGCCGAAGTTGCGCAGCGTGCGCTCTTTCGTGTCGCGGCCCTTCTGGTGGCCCAGCACCATGCAGGCCTGGCCGTTGAAGCGCGCCAGGCCGCCGACGATGGACAGGTCGTCGGCGTAATGCCGGTCGCCGTGCAGTTCCTGGAACTCGGTGAAGATCTCGTTCACGTAGTCCAGCGTGTAGGGCCGCTGGGGGTGGCGCGCAATCTGCGTCACCTGCCAGGGCGTCAGGTTCGAATAGATGTCGCGCGTGAGCTGCTGGCTCTTCTGGCCCAGGCGCTCGATCTCGTCGCTGATGTCCACCGCGCTCTCGTTCTGCACATAGCGCAGCTCGTCGATCTTCGACTCGAGGTCGGCGATGGGTTGTTCGAATTCGAGGAAGTGTCTTTTGGACAAGTCAATACTCCACGGGTAGTGGGTCCAGGCTGCGCCAAATGTACCAAGTGGCCACCGAGCGGAAAGGTGCCCAGGCCTCGCCAACCTCGCGCGCCTCGGCGCGCGAGACGGGTTCGCCGCTGAAGTAGTTGACGCTGATGCCCTTGATGAGACCCAGGTCGTCCAGCGGCATGACGTTGGGGCGCATGAGGTGGAAGATGAGGAACATCTCCGCCGTCCAGCGGCCGATGCCGCGGATGGCGATGAGCTCGGTGATGATGGCCTCGTCGTCCATGGCGTGCCACAGCGCCACGTGCACACGGTCTTCATGGAAGTGGCTGGCCAGGTCCAGCAGGTACTCGCACTTGCGTGCCGAGAGGCCGGCTTCGCGCATCTGCGGCACCGGCAGCGCCTGCACGTGGGCCGGCTTCAGGCGCGTGGCCGGGCCGCCGACGGCGACGGCAAAACGGTCCCACACCGACTGCGCGGCCTTCACCGAAATCTGCTGGCCGACGATCGAGCGCGCCAGTGTCGTGAAGGCGTCGCCGCGGCTCTTCAGGCGCGCTTCGCCGAACTTCGGGATCAGCTTCTTCATCACCCGGTCGCGCTTGGAAAGATGCTTGCAGGCTTCGTCCCAATAGGCGGGCGTGTCGGTCGGGATGCCCTCTTCCGGCACCAGGGTGACGGTCTTCGGCACGTCAGGCCTTGACCCAGGTGGTGCCCTGCGCCGAGTCTTTCAGCTCGACACCCTGCTCGGCCAGTTCGCGGCGGATGTGGTCGGCCAGCGCGAAGTCGCGCGCCATCTTGGCCGCGGCACGTTCGGCAATGCGGGTTTCGATGGCCGCGGCATCGAGCCCGCTGCCGCCCTGCAGATAGGCCGCAGGCGCCAGCTGCAACAGGCCCAGCACGCCGCCCAGCGCCTTCAGCAGGGCCGCATCGGCCTGCTAGCCGCGGTTGATGCCGGCGGCCAACTCGAACAGCACCGCCACGGCGCCGGGTGTGTTGAAGTCGTCGTCCATCGCTGCCTTGAAGGCGGCGGCGCGCGGCTCGGCCCAGTCGATGGCGGGCAGCGCAGGCACGTCGCCGACGGTCTGCAGCGCGGTGTACAGACGCTTGAGCGAGGTGCGCGTCTCGTCGAGCAACTGGTCGCTGAAGTTGAAGGGGCTGCGGTAGTGCGTGCGCAGCATGAAGAAGCGCACCGTCTCGCCGTCGTAGCGATGCAGCACGTCTTCGATGGTGAAGAAGTTGCCCAGCGACTTCGACATCTTGGTGTCGTCGACGTTGAGGAAGCCGTTGTGCATCCAGGTGCGCACGAACTCGCCCCCACTCGCACCTTCACTCTGCGCGATCTCGTTCTCGTGGTGCGGGAAGGTCAGATCGGTGCCGCCGCCGTGGATGTCGAAGGGCTCGCCCAGCAGCGCGCAGCTCATGGCGGAGCATTCGATGTGCCAGCCGGGCCGGCCGGGGCCGTAGCGGCTGTCACACTGCGCGTCGGCGGGCTCGTCGGGTTTGGCCGACTTCCACAGCACGAAGTCGAGCGGGTCTTCCTTGTCGCCGAGCACGGCCACCCGTTCGCCGGCGCGCAACTCGTCCAGCGACTTGCCCGACAGCTTGCCGTAGCCCGCAAAGCGGCGCACGGCGTAATTCACGTCACCGCCGAAGCCGCCTTCGGCTTTCGGCTTCACCTGGTAGGCCAGGCCCTTGGCTTGCAGCTGTTCGATGAGGCCCAGCATCTGTGGCACGTAGTCGGTGGCACGCGGCTCGTGCGTGGGCGGCAGCGTGCCCAGCGCGGTGAAGTCGCGGTGCATGGCGGCGATCATCTGGTCGGTGAGTTCGCGGATGCTCAAGCGGCGTTCGAGCGCGCGCTTGATGATCTTGTCCTCGATGTCGGTGATGTTGCGCACGTAGGTGACGCGGTAGCCGCTGGCCAGCAGCCAGCGGTTGACCATGTCGAAGGCCAGGATCATGCGGGCATGGCCCAGGTGGCACAAGTCATAGACCGTGATGCCGCAGACGTACATGCGCACATGCCCCGGCTGCAGCGGGACAAAGGTTTCCAGGCGCCGCGTCAGCGTGTTGTGGATGCTCAGGCTCATGGGTGGGTGCGGGCCGCGCGTGCGCAAGGCAGGGGCGCCGATAGAATCGAAATTCAGTATAGCGGCGGTGCCTGGCGTGGCCGGGCGGTCGCGGCTGCTCCCCGGTGATGCGCTCCCCCTCCTCTGCCTTGTGCCTTGCGCTGTTTTCGCTGGCCTGCTCGGGCCTGTGCCTGGCGCTGCCCGCCCGGGCCGACGAAGCCGCCGAAGTGCGCGCGCTGCTCGCCCGCGGTGACCACGCGGCCGCCCTGGAGCGCGCCCAGAAGGCTGCCGCGGCCAACCCGCGCGATGCGCAGGCGCGCTTCCTGGTGGGCGTGGTGCTGATGGACAGCCAGCGCAACGACGAGGCGCTGGCACAGTTCACGCGGCTGGCCCAAGACTACCCCGAGCTGCCCGACCCGCAGAACAACATCGCCCTGCTGCACGCCCGCGCCGGGCGCCTGGACAGCGCGCGAGCAGCCCTTGAGACCGCGCTGCGCAACGACCCGTCGCACCGCCTGGCGCGCGCGAATCTGGGCCAGCTCTATCTGATGCTCGCCGTTCAGACCCTGGAGCAGGCCGCGGCGCTCGGCCCGCTGGACCCGGCGGTGCAGCGCCGGCTGGAAGGCGCTCGCGTCCTGCTCGCACCGGGCGCTGCCGCGGGCCGCTAGACTCGCGCCCTGTCTGCGGAAGCCCTCCGCCATCGCCCTGGAGACCGAGCCTTGAAACTGACGATGCACTCGCGTGCCCTCTTCCTGCTGGCCGCCCTGGCAGTGGCCGTGCCCGCCTTCGCGCAGAAGGTGCGGCTGGCCACCAGCGCCGGCGACATCGTGGTCGAGCTCGAAGCCGAGAAGGCGCCGAAGTCGGCCGACAACTTCCTGAAGTACGTGAAGGCCGGCCACTACGACGGTGTCATCTTCCACCGCGTGATCGAGAACTTCATGATCCAGACCGGCGGTTTCCGCGCCGACCTGAGCCAGAAGCCGACGCGGCCGCCCATAACGCTGGAAAGCCGCAACGGGCTGTCCAATGTGCGCGGCAGCATCGCCATGGCGCGAACCTCCGACCCGGAGTCGGCGACCTCGCAGTTCTTCATCAACGTCAACGACAACATCCGGCTCGACCAGCCCAATGCCGCCGACGGCAACGGCTACGCCGTCTTCGGCAAGGTGGTCGAAGGCATGGAGGTCGTCGACAAGATCCGCGCCCTGCCCACGCGCGCTGAAGGGCCGCACCAGAACCTGCCGGTCACCACCGTGACCATCCGCAAAGCCACCGTAGAGAAATGACATGACCAAGATCGTCCAGATGGAAACCAGCGCAGGCAGCCTGCGCATCGAGCTCGACGACGCGAAGGCGCCGCTGTCGGTGGCCAACTTCCTGGCCTACGCGAAGAGCGGCCACTTCGATGGCACGGTGTTCCACCGTGTCATCAAGAGCTTCATGCTGCAGGGCGGCGGCTTCGAGCCCGGCATGAAGCAGAAGCCCACGCTGGCGGCCATCCAGAACGAGGCCAACAACGGCCTGAAGAACAAGAAGTACACGCTGGCCATGGCACGCACGAGTGACCCGCATTCGGCCACCGCGCAGTTCTTCATCAACTGCACCGACAACGACTTCCTCGACTTCCGCGCCGAAAACGCGCAAGGCTGGGGCTATGCCGTGTTCGGCCGCGTGGTCGAAGGCATGGACGTGGTCGACGCCATCGAGAAGGTGCGTACCGGCCGCAAGGGTTTCCACGACGACGTGCCGCTGGAAGACGTGCGCATCGAGCGCGTGACCGAGGTGGGGTGATGGGCCCGGCCGGGCCTGGTTCGGCACCACCGGCACTCCCGGCCTACTTCGAGTTTGCGGCGCCAGCGCATTGGCGCGCCATCGATTTCATCTCCGACCTGCACCTGTGCGAGGCCCTGCCGCGCACCTTCGACGCGTGGGCGCGCCATCTGCGCCACACACCCGCCAACGCGGTGTTCATCCTCGGCGACCTGTTCGAGGTGTGGGTGGGCGACGACGCCATGAGCCGCGAGTTCGAGAGCCGCTGCGTGGACGTGTTGGCCGAAGCCGCCACCCGCGTGCAGCTGGCCTTCATGGTCGGCAACCGCGACTTCCTGGTCGGTGGCACCCTGTTGCGGGCCAGCGGCATGATGGCCTTGCCCGACCCCACCTTGCTGGCCGCCTGGGGCCAGCCCTTGCTGCTGACGCACGGCGACGCGCTGTGCCTGGACGACCTGCCCTACCAGGCCTTCCGGCGCGAGGTGCGCTCGCCCGCCTGGCAGAGCGCCTTTCTCGCGCGGCCACTGGCCGAGCGGCTGCAGATCGCCGCCGGCCTGCGCCGTGCCAGTGAAGAGCGCCGCCGCTTCGACGGCGACAGCAGCGCCGATGTCGACGCCGGCGAGGCCGTGCATTGGCTGCACGCCATGGGCGCCGCCGAGATGGTGCATGGCCACACCCATCGCCCCGGCAGCAGCGCTCTGGGGCCCGGTTTCAAGCGCCACGTGCTCAGCGACTGGGATCTGGACCAGGGGCAGCGCGCCGAAGTGCTGCGCCTGACGCGCCAGGGCTTCGAGCGCCTGCCGCCCGCGGCAGGCTGAGCCGCATGGTGCCGGTCGGCCGCTGGTGGCAGCAGTGGCGGCGCAGCCGCGACGACGCCGCCGTGGCGCGACGTGCCATCCCCGACGACCTGTGGAAGCGCACGCTGGTGCGCTTCCCCTTCCTGCGCCGCCGTGACGCGGCCACCGCAGCGGAACTGCGCCGCCTGACGAGCCTGTTCCTCGACCGCAAGGAGTTCGCGGCGGCCGGCGAGCTGCGGCTCACCGATGCCATGGTCGTGTCCATCGCCGCGCAGGCGGTGCTGCCGGTGCTGCGCCTGGGCCTGGCCTGCTACGACGACTTCGTCGGCATCGTCGTGCACCCCGACGAGGTGGTGGCTGCGCGCGAAGTGGCTGACGAAGACGGCGTCGTGCACACCTATGACGAGCCGCTGGTCGGCGAGGCCATGCACGAGGGCCCTGTCACGCTGACCTGGCGCGCCGTGCGCGAAGCCAGCGGATCCGCGGGCTTTGCCTACAACGTGGTCATCCACGAGTTCGCGCACAAGCTGGACATGGCCGATGGTGTGGCCGATGGCGTGCCGCTGTTGCCGCCGGGCATGGTGCGCGCCGACTGGGTGCGCACGCTGCAGGCCGCCTACGATGACTTCGTGCGCCGCGTCGAAGCGCAGGAGCCCAGCGCACTGGACCCTTACGGCACGGCCTCCATCGAAGAGTTCTTCGCGGTTGCCAGCGAAGCCTTCTTCGTGCTGCCCCAGAAGCTGCAAGGCGAACATGCCGCGCTCTACGGCATGTTCGCCCGCTACTACCTGCAAGACCCGGCGGCCGAGATGCCGCCGAGCCGTCGGCCTTAGACCGCCGTCGCCTCGGTCTTCGGCTTGTCGCTCTTGCGCGGTGGCTGGATGTCCAGCAGCACCTCGTTCTTGTCGTCGATGTCCACGCCCAGGCGGCCCCCGTCGACGAGACGGCCGAACAGCAGCTCGTCGGCCAGCGCCCGGCGGATGGTGTCCTGGATCAGGCGCTGCATCGGCCTTGCGCCCATCAGCGGGTCGAAGCCCTTCTTCGCCAGGTGCTTGCGCAGCGCGTCGCTGAAGGTGACTTCGACCTTCTTCTCGGCCAGCTGGCTTTCCAGCTGCAGCAGGAACTTGTCGACGACGCGCAGGATGATGTCTTCGTCGAGCGAGCGGAAGTTGACGATGGCGTCCAGCCGGTTACGGAACTCGGGCGTGAACAGGCGCTTGATGTCGCCCATTTCGTCGCCTTGTTCGCGCTTGTTGGTGAAGCCGATGGTCGCCTTGTTCATGGTCTCGGCGCCCGCATTCGTCGTCATGATGATCATGACGTTGCGGAAGTCGGCCTTGCGCCCGTTGTTGTCGGTCAGCGTGCCGTGGTCCATGACCTGCAGCAGCACGTTGAAGACATCGGGGTGCGCCTTCTCGATCTCATCCAGCAGCAGCACCGAATGCGGCTTCTTCGTCACCGCCTCTGTGAGCAGGCCGCCCTGGTCGAAGCCGACATAGCCCGGGGGCGCGCCAATCAGGCGGCTCACGGCATGGCGCTCCATGTACTCGGACATGTCGAAGCGGATGAGGTCGATGCCCAGCACATAGGCCAGCTGCTTGGCGACTTCGGTCTTGCCGACACCCGTGGGGCCGCTGAACAGGAAGCTGCCGATCGGCTTGTCGCCCTTGCCCAG
>JANNFE010000173.1:0-13241 GCA_031379415.1 Betaproteobacteria bacterium
GTTGTCCAGAAAGTAGCGGTCGTGGGTGATGGCCACCACGGTGCCCGGGAAGCGCTGCAGGAAGTGTTCCAGCCACTCGACGCTCTCGGCGTCCAGGTGGTTGGTGGGCTCGTCGAGCAGCAGCATGTCGGGCTTGCTCAGCAGCAGCCGGCACAGCGCGACGCGGCGCTTCTCGCCGCCCGACAGCTGGCCGATCGAGGCGTCCCAGGGCGGCAGGCGCAGGGCGTCGGCGGCCAGTTCCAGCTGCAGGTCGGTGTTCTCGCTGCCGGCGGCGGCGATCACGGCTTCCAGCTCGGCCTGCTCGGCGGCCAGCTTGTCGAAGTCGGCGTCGGGTTCGGCGTACTCGGCGTAGACCTCGTCCAGCCGCTTCTTCGCGGCGAGCACGCCGCCCACGCCTTCTTCCACCACTTCGCGCACCGTCTTGTCGGCCGGCAGCAGCGGTTCCTGCGGCAGGTAGCCGATGTTCAGCCCGGGCATGGGCACGGCTTCGCCTTCGATCTCCTTGTCCAGGCCGGCCATGATCTTCAGCAGCGTGCTCTTGCCCGAGCCGTTGACGCCCAGCACGCCGATCTTGGCGCCGGGGAAGAAGGACAAGCTGATGTTCTTCAGGATCTGCCGCTTCGGCGGCACGATCTTGCCGACGCGGTTCATGGTGAAGACGTATTGCGCCATGGCGGTGAGGTTCTCGTGTGATGTCGGGGACGTAACCCGCCATTATCGGCGACGACGGCACGGCTCCCGTGGGGCTGGGTAGCGCTTGTGAATCCGGGCAAACCCCGGTCACAAAAGCCGTACATGTTCTGGGCCTGTTGAGCCTATGCTGGGGTGGCCGAACTGGCGGGATGAGGGTACTGCACTGTCGGCGTCCATCCGGTCTTCCACACTCTCCGAGGAGGAGTTGTCCATGGTTCGCAGTTTCAAGCTCTCAACGCTGGCACACGCAGCTGCTTTGGCCACCATCCTGGCCGCCACGCCATCCGCCCACGCGGCAGCACCTGAGGCCGCGCGAGCGCGGGCGATGGAGTCCAGTGCCCGCAGCCACATCGCGGCCTTCCCCGGCTATACCCTGCATGGCCCCGACCATGCCTACGCGATGACCGACGCGGTCATCGACGATGACGGCGCCCAGCACGTGCGCTTCGAACGCAGCGTGCGTGGCCTGCGTGTCATCGGTGGTGATCTCGTCGTGCACAGCGACCGCAACGGTGCCTTCCGCGAGGCCTCGCACACGATGGCGCGGCAACCCAACCTGCCGCGCGCTGCCGCCGTGTCGGCCGGGCGTGCCATCAAGGCCGCGCTCGATGCCCACGCCGGCAGCACGCGCGGCAGTGCGCCGGAGCTGGTGATCTATGCCCGCGAAGACCTGCCCGCGCTGGCCTGGGACGTGCGTGTCTACGGCGAGCAGAGCGACGGCACACCCAGCGAGCTGCACGTCATCGTCGACGCGCAGCGCGGCAGCGTGCTGGAGAGCTGGGACGACGTGCACGTGGCCGCCGCGGCCGGCACCGGCCGCGGTTTCTTCAACGGCACCGTGGCCCTGACCACCGACCTGGTGGGCAGCAGCTACAACCTGCGCGACCCGAGCCGCGGCAACACCTACACCATCAACATGAACGGCGCCACCAGCGGCGGCAGCGTCTTCACCGACGCCGACAACAGCTGGGGCGACGGCACGCTGGCCAACACGCAGACCATCGGCGTGGACGCGCAGTACGGCACCGCCGTCACCTGGGACTACTACAAGAACGTGCATGGCCGCACCGGCATCGCCAACAACGGCACCGGCGCCTACAACCGGGTGCACTACAGCGTGCGCTACAACAACGCCTTCTGGCAGGACAGCTGTTTCTGCATGACCTACGGCGACGGCGACGGCACGACCTTCAACCCCTTCGACAGTTTGGACGTGGCCGGCCACGAGATGACCCACGGCGTGACCAGCCGCACCGCCAGGCTCGTGTATTCGCGGGAGTCAGGCGGCCTGAACGAAGCCACCAGCGACATCTTCGGCACCGCGGTGGAGTTCTACGCCAACAACCCCAACGACGCGGGCGACTACCTCATCGGCGAGAAGCTCTACAAGAGCGGCACCGGATCTCTGCGCACGATGGTCAACCCCAGCCAGGACGGCAGGAGTGCCGACTGCTGGTACAGCACGTTGCGCAACCTGGACGTGCACTACTCGTCGGGCCCGGCCAACCACTTCTTCTTCCTGCTGTCCGAAGGCACCACGGGCGGCAGCCCGAGCAAGACCTGCGTCTCGGGCAACACGCGCGTGGCTACTGGCAACGGCTCGGTGACGGGCATCGGCCGCGCCAAGGCCGAGAAGATCTGGTACCGCGCGCTGACGGTCTACATGACCTCGTCGACCACCTACACCGGTGCCCGTACGGCGACCCTGAACGCCGCACGCGACCTCTACGGCACCAGCAGTGCCGAAGCCGCGGCCGTGGCGGCCGCCTGGACGGCGGTGGGCCGCCCGTAGTCGCTGGCCACCCGCGCCGCCGAGGCCGGGCACCCGCCCGGCCTTTTTCATGGCGCCGAACCGCGGAGGTGAGGGGCCTTACCGGGGCCCGCCCACACCGCTATGTTGCGCCGCAACGTAGAATGCACGCAGCTCCGTGGCATCCAGTCATCGCGGTGCTGTCGATTCCGACGCTGTTCTTGTCTTCGCGCCTACCCGACTGGTGCACCCGCCATGGGTGACAGCAGGCCGCGATTCATGGCTCCCGCGCGAGCCCCATCACATGCAATTTACTGACCTCGGCCTGGCCGAGCCACTCCTGCGCGCCGTGCGCGAACAGGGCTACGACACCCCTACGCCGATCCAGGCGCAGGCCATTCCGCAAGTGCTCAAGGGCGGCGACCTGCTGGCCGGCGCGCAGACCGGCACCGGCAAGACCGCCGGCTTCGTGCTGCCCATGCTGCACCGCCTGCTGGCCCAGCCGCAGAAGAAGGACGCGCGCGGCCGTGTGGCCATCCGCTGCCTGATCCTCACACCCACGCGCGAACTCGCCGCGCAGGTGGAAGAGAGCGTGCGCACCTATGGCAAGCACGTGCCGCTCACCAGCATGGTGATGTTCGGCGGCGTCGGCATGCAGCCGCAGGTCGACCGCCTGCGCAAGGGCGTCGACATCCTGGTCGCCACCCCCGGGCGCCTGCTCGACCACCACCAGAACCGCACGCTGGACCTGAGCCACGTCGAAATCTTTGTGCTGGACGAGGCGGACCGCATGCTCGACATGGGCTTCATCCACGACATCAAGAAGGTGCTGGCCATCGTGCCGGCGAAGAAGCAGAGTCTGCTCTTTTCCGCCACCTTCAGCGACGACATCAAGGCCCTGGCCGACAAGCTGCTGAACGCGCCCGCGCTCATCGAAGTGGCACGCCGCAACCAGACCGCCGAGACCATCGCGCAGAAGCTGCACCCGGTGGGCCGCGAGCGCAAGAAGGAGCTGCTGGCGCACCTCATCAAGACCGGCGACTGGCACCAGGTTCTCGTATTCACCCGAATGAAGCACGGGGCCAACCGGCTGACCGACTTTCTCAACGACAACGGCATCAGCGCCATGGCCATCCACGGCAACAAGAGCCAGACGGCGCGCACCAAGGCGCTGGCCGACTTCAAGGCCGGTGACCTGCAGGTGCTGGTGGCCACCGACATCGCAGCGCGCGGCATCGACATCGATCAGCTGCCGCACGTGGTGAACTTCGAGATGCCCAACGTGCCCGAAGACTACGTGCACCGCATCGGTCGCACCGGCCGCGCCGGCGCGCAGGGCGAGGCCATCTCGCTGGTGTGCGTGGACGAGGAGATCTTCGTCAGGGATATCGAACGGCTCATCAAGCGCAGCATCCCGCGCGAAGAGGTGCCGGGCTTTGCGCCGCCGGCCAGCGAGAAGGCCGAGCCCATCGTGCTGGGCCGCATGACCATCGGCGTCGGCGGCACGCAGCGCAACGGCGGTGGTGGCGGTGGCCGCTCCGGCTTCGGCGGCGGTGGGCGCGGTGGCGACCGGGGTGGCCGGCCTGGCGGCGGCGGTGGCGGTCGTCCGCAAGGTCCGTCTTCCGGTGGTGGTGGTCGCCCGGGCGGTTCACGCCCCGGCGCCTCGCGTGGCGGTCCGCCCAAGCGCTGAGCCCGACCGGCGGGTAGACCTCGGGATCATGGCCGCAGCGGCGGCCGGTCCCTAGTCTTGCGGTATTCCCCCCCGAGGAGCCGCCAGATGATCACCACCCGCAAGTTCACTGCCCGCCTGGCTGCCCTGGCCCTGGCGGCCATCGCGGCCACGGCGGCGCAGGCGCAGAACATCTGGGCCCAGAACGCGCAATTCGACCAGCAGATGGCCGCGCAGCTGGGCCAGATGCAGCAGCAGAACGCACAGAGCCAGATGGCCCTCTGGCAGTACCACCTGCGCAGCAACGGCCCGCGCCTGCAGCGCGAGTACGCGCACCTGCAGCGCAGTGGCCAGGCCAGCTTCACCTTCGAGCAGTACGCCTACTGGGACCTGATGACCGCCGCCGGCACCAACGTGCAGGGCGCGATGGATGCACAGCGCAGCCGCTTCGAAGGCCAGCAGCGTGCCCACCGCACGGTGCAGGAGGGTCATGCCTCCTACAACGCCGGCTGGGCCGACCAGAGCCGGCGCCAGAGCGTGGCCGTCGAGAACCACACGAACCAGGCCATTCGCGGCGTTGCGCCCTATGTCTACCCTGCCACCGGCCAGCAGACGATGCTGCCGCACCACCTGCCGCAAGGGCAGGCCGTGCAGGTCAACGGCAACGTCTACGCCCAGGACGCCAGCGGCCAGTACTACCGGCGCGAGAACCACGCTTGGGTGCGCCTGAACGCCGCGCGCTGAGCCCATCCATCACCCGCCCAGGAGCCCTGCCATGACCTGCTTCCCCCTCCGCGCCAGCGCCCGCCGCCTGCTGCCCATGCTGGCTCTCGGCTTTGCCGGCCTGGCCGCCGCCCAGGGCATGTTCCCCGGCAGCGCGCCCGGCAGCATGCAGCCGATGCCGGGCTCGGCCTTCCCCACCCAGCCCGGCACGCCAGCGCCGCTGGCCCAGCCCATGCAGCCTGGCATGGGTGCCGCCCCCGCGGGCGGCGGGCTCGACCAGCTGATGGCCTGGGAGCGCCAGGACATGGGCGTGGCCGCCAAGCGCGATCTGCATGCAGGTGCCTTCCACGGCCCCACGCCGACGCAGCTGCCCGGCGGCCAGGTGATCACCACCAAGGGCCTGCTGCCACTGCTGCAGCAACACGGCATGGCGCTGGTCTTCGACGTGCTGGGCGCCGGCCAGATGCTGCCGAACGCCATCCCGCTGGCCTGGGCGGCGCAGCCCGGCAGCTTCGACGATGAGACGCAGAAGCAGCTGGCGCAGGCGCTCAAGCAGGCCACCCAGGGCCGCAGCGACACGCCGCTGGTCTTCTACTGCGGCGGCCCGCAATGCTGGATGAGCTACAACGCGGCGCTGCGCGCCGTGCGCCTGGGCTATCGCAACGTGCTGTGGTATCGCGGCGGCATGGAAGCCTGGCAGCGCGCCGGCCAGCAGTTCGAGATGGTGTCGATGCGCTGAAGCCGCAGCCTCAGACGCGCGTCAGCTTTTTCAGCGCGTCCAGATTCCCCGCCCGCAGATCGGCGCGGATCGGCCCCAGGTCCATGGGTTGTTGCAGCAGCTTGGTGAAGGCCTTGGCCGTACCCGGCGGGCCGACATAGAGCCCACCGGCCAGCTGGCCGCTGCGCACGATGAGCCGCCACCAGGCTTCGTCGCCCTCGCGGGCGTGGAAATCCTCGTCGCCTTCGCGCGCCACGATGTCGCCCTGGCTGCGCAGGTCGATGCCCTCGCACTTCAGCTGCAGCACGATGCGCGGCGTGGCGTAGGGCACCGGTTCACCGAGCAGCGCGTCCACCGCGGTGGCGGCATGCGCCGCGCCGATGGGCCACAGCCCACGCGGCGTGCCCTTCAGGTCGGCCACGTCGCCCACGGCGTAGATGTGCGGGTCGGAGGTCTGCATGTGGCGGTCGACCCGCACACCGTTGTCGCCCAGCTTCAAGCCGGCCTGTTCGGCCAGGAAGGTGTTGGCCTGGATGCCCAGAGCGGCCACGAAAACATCGGCGCGCACGCGCGGGCCGTGGCTCAGCCAGGCCGCCTGCAGCTGCGGCTGGCCTTCGTACTTCGTCACCGCGGTGTGGGTCAGCACCTGCAGGCCGATGCTCTCCAGGTAGCCCTGCAGCTTGGCCGCACCCGGTTCGTCGAGCTGTGCGTTCATCAGCCGGTCTGACCTTTGCAGCAGCGTGACCTTCAGGCCCAGGTGATGCAGCGCATCGGCGGCCTCCACCCCGAGCACGCCGCCGCCCACCACCAGCGCACGCTGGGCCTTGCGCCGGTGCACGTAGTCGCGAATAGCGCGCGCGTCGTCGGCCGAGCGCAGCACGAAGGCGTTGGGGTGCGACAGGAAGCTGGCGTCGGGCGGCGTGCTGCGCGCGCCAGTGGCCAGCACCAGCTTGTCGTAGGGCAGCGCCTCGCCGCTGGCCAGCACGAGCTGTTTCGCGGCGCGATCGATGCGCACGCCCACGGTCTGCGTCCGCACCTTGACGCGCTGCTTGGCGGGCCAGTCGGACGGCACCAGTTGCAGCGCGTCCATGCCGGCGGGGTCGTGGATCAGGCGGCCGATGCCCATGCGGTTGTAGAAAGCGTGCGGCTCGTTGCCGATCACGTCGATCTGCACGCTCTCGCTGGCGCGCCGCAGGGCCTCGGCCACGCCCATGCCGGCGACGCCGTTGCCGACGATGACGACACGCTGCACGCCCGCCTGCAGCGCACGGTCGACGCGGGGTCTGGCATCCACCACCGCAGCGCGGGCGGCCGGCGCCGAATGCGGATCACGGTCGATGAGCAACGGTCCCTTCACCGCGCACATGCAGGCCAGCCGCGCGCGCCCTTCCAGGCCCAGGCGGCGCAGCGTGGCCAGTTCATCATCGCCGGGCGGTGACAGGTTGGCGTGGCCTTCGCACACGGCCACCGGGTCGGCGCCGCACACGCCGGCACGGCAGCCGAAATTGATCTTCAAGCCGGCGGATTCGATGGCTTCCAGCAGCGTGGCATCGGGCGCCACCTGGAAGGTGATGCCACTGCCGCGGTCGGTGACCTCGGCCGCGTCGTGGCTGGCCAGGCGTTCTTTCAGCGAGGTGCCGCCGCCGACCTGCGTCGTGACGCGGTTGCCTTCACCCGCCGAACGCGCGGCGCCGCGCTGCGTGGCGCGGAAGCGGCGTTCGGCGTACAGGCCGCTGGCGGCCATGGCCGCGGCCAGCACAAGGCCGATGCCTTGCGAGGCCCGCAGCAGCAGGCTCGCCGGCTCGGCACCGGCCAGGCCCGACAGGGTGCGCGCGATGGTCGGCCCGGCAAACCAGTAGAAGGCACACAGCGCCACGGCGCCGAAGGCCAGCGCCACGCGATAGGGATTGGCTGGTGTCGCTGGCAAGAAGGCCACCACGATCATGTACAGGCCCGCCGACGCGCAGGCGCTACCCAGCAGAATGAGTGCATGCCAGGGCTCGCCCCAGGCCGGTGCCGGGCCTTGCAGGAAGTAGGCGAGTACGAGCCCGGGCAGCAGGCCCATGAACAGCCGGCGCTGCGCCGCGTGGCGCGGGTCGTCGTCGTAGATGTCGCTGAACACCGCGGCGCGCGGGTTGAAGTCGTAGCAGCTCTTCTGGCAGCCCACGCAGGGGTTGCAGTAGCCGTTCTTGACCACGATGAGCGGCGCCTGGCCATAGGTGCGCTGGATGGGTGCCAGCGGGCAGAAGGTGCCGCACCAGCCACTGCGGCCCTTGAACACGCTGCCGCCGGCAAAGGCCAGCAGCAACACCGCCACGATGCCGACGCCGACGATGAGGCCGCTGTGGTTGAGCAGCGGCACGCGCAGCGCCACCGCGCCGACGAACAGCGCCACCGCGATGCCGAAGGCCGAGGCCTTCAGCGCCGCCGGCAGCTCCAGCGCGCGGCCGAAGCCGGCCAGGCGCGGCAGCTGGTTCATGGTCGCCATCGGACACACCTGGCGCCACAGGCCGGGGGCGATGACCAGCAGCGCCGGTACCAGCGGGATGGCCAGGCCCCAGAACAACTTCAGGCCCAGGTCGGGCAGCACCATCAGCAGCAGCGCCAGCGCCAGCGTCAGGCCCATCACCACCACGCGCGCGGCCACCCAGGCCGCCAGGGGCACGCGGGTTTCCAGCTGGGTGTAGTTGCGGAAGAACTGCGTGGCCGCGGCAGCGGGGTCGGCCCTGGCTTCAGCGACGATGGGGATGGTGCGCGCCATGCTTGCGGGTCAGTCGCCCGGCTGCAGCCGTCGCAGGCGCGCCGCGACATGCGCGCCCAGGTCGCGCAGCAGCGCCATCGCGATGCGCGGCTGCCAGGCTGCCAGCTGCTGCAGCGCGTCGGGCGAGAGCAGCAGCACTTCGGCCGGCGCGCCGGCGCCGACGGTGGCGGTGATGTCGCTGGGCGCGGCGTCCAGGAAGCTGAGGATGCCGAAGACCTCGCCTTCACCACGCACCACGCGCGGCGCCTTGCGCGGCGCACCGGCGGTCTGCACCTCGACCTGGCCGCTGGCGATGAAACACAGCGCGCGCTCGGCGGCGCCGGCGGCCACGATCACCGCGCCGGCCGGGTAGCGGCGCCTTGCCGCGTAGCCGATGAACTTCTCCCACTCTTCGCTGCTCAGGTCGCCCAGGATGGCGCGTGGCGCCGTGGCGCGCTCGGGCTGGGCGGCGCCGCTGTAGCTGAAGAAGTCGCTCATCGATGTCTCCTGCGGGCGCGAATCAGGTCTTGCCCAGGTCGTCGTAGGCGGTGGCCAGGTGCAGGGCCGCGGCTTCGGCGAAGCCCGTCGCCCAGGGCTGGCCCGGCGCCAGGCCCAGGCCTTGCCACAGCTGGGTGTACAGCGCCCACAGCTGCGCGGGGTCGGTCTGGCCCAGCGCCTTCTCCAGCGCTGCCGGCGCCATCTCCTCGGCCATGCGCGCCGCCGCACCGCGGAAGGCGGCCGTGAGCCTGTCCTGGTGCGCCACCAGTTCCGTGGCAGCGCGTTGCAGCGTCGCCTGCACGTCGGCGCCCGGGGCCAGCAGCAGGCGCAGCGCGGCTTCGGGCGTGGCGGCCATGCGCAGCGGGTTGACCTCGCGCACGGCGTGCGCCCGGCTGCCCATCTGCCGGCGGCCTTGTGCCTGCTGCTCCATCAGCAGGCGCAACGCGCCCACCGCGGCACGGGCGAGTGCGCCGACCTGGCCGACAGCTTGCGCCGGGTCGCGGCCGCCCAGGGCCTCGGCGGGCAGGCCCATGGCGGCGGCGAGCTGGGCGATGAGCGGGTCGATCGGCGTCGGACTGGCGAGCCCGGGCGCTGGCGGCGGCACCGGTGCCGGCGTGGGCAGCGGCGCGGGGACGGTCGGCGCGGGCGCGGCCTTCGGTGCCAGGCGGATCTTCGTCACCGCCAGATCCGAGGCCTCGGCCGGCGGCGCGGTGCGCAGGATCTCGGTCAGGCCGACGCGTGCGGGCGGGCCGGCGGCCAGCATCGCCGCCGGGTCGCCGCCGCGCAAAGCCATCGGGGCCGTCGGTGCCGGCTTCGGCGCAAGCGCGTGAGCCGAAGCCGGGATCTGCACCGTGACGTCGACATCGCGTGCTGCGTCCGCATGCGCGCCCAGGCCCTGCACCGCGATGGTGTAGGGGCCGAGCTCGATGCGGTCGCCGTCCTTCAGCACATGCTCGCCCGTCAGGCGCACGCTGCTGCCGTTGACGAAGGTGCCGTTGGTGGACAGGTCGCGCAGCAACACGCGGCTGCCGGCGGCCACCAGTTCGCAGTGGCGGGCCGAGATGGCCAGCGTGCGGTCGGGGATGGGCCAGTGGTTGGTCGGGTCGCGGCCGATGGTGAAGCGCGTCAACGCCTCGGGCAGCGGCAGCTCGGGCCGCACGCCTTCGGCCAGCTCGGCGCCCTTGATCATCTTCAGGCTGAACATTGGTGCCTATCCTCCGGCTGCAGATCTGGCTCGGCCGTATCTTGCTGCAGCAGCAAGTGCGGGGCCATCCCCCGTCAGACTGCGCTGAAGCTTGCGGCAGCCGCGTCGATGCTCTTCAGCAGCTCGGCGTGACTGTGGTGCACGGCAAACTGCGGGAACTGCGCGGCGATGCTGTCGGGCGCATGGATGAACAAGCCCGTGTCGGCGGCGCCCAGCATGCCGGTGTCGTTGAACGAGTCGCCGGCGGCGATGACCCGGTAATTCAGGCCCTTCAGCGCCTTGACGGCCTGGGTCTTGGGGTCGGGCTGGCGCAGGTGGTAGGCGGTGACATAGCCGTCGGCATCGGTCGACAGGCGGTGGCACAGCAGCGTGGGGCGGCCCAGCTGCTGCATCAGCGGGTCGGCGAACTCGTAGAAGGTGTCCGACAGGATGAACACCTGGTAGTGCGTGCGCAGGGTGTCCAGGAAAGCCTTGGCGCCTTCCAGCGGGGCCATGCCGGCAATCACGGCCTGGATGTCGGCCAGCTTCAGGCCGTGCTCGCGCAGCAACGCCAGGCGAAAGCGCATCAGCTGGTCGTAGTCCGGCTCGTCGCGCGTGGTGCGGCGGAACGCGGAGATGCCGGTGCGCTCTGCAAAGGCGATCCAGATCTCGGGGACGAGCACGCCTTCGAGATCGAGGCAAACGATGTGCATGGGGGCTCCGGGGCGCGAAGCCGCCATCGTAGCGGGCCCCGCTGCGCGCCAGCCCCTGGGGCCGGGGACTACTTCTTCTTGCCGACCTCGTGGCCCACCACACCGCCGATGACGGCGCCGCCGACCGTGGCCGCCGGACCGCCCACCACCGAACCGGCCACCGCGCCGACTGCGGCGCCCGTGGCCGTGCTGACTTCCTGCCCGGTCATGCCGGCGCAACCGCCGAGGATGAAGGTCGCGCCGAGGGCGAGGGTGATGAAGCTGCGTTGCGTGTTCATGGTGAGTCCTGTGGTCGTGTGCCTCACTGTGACGGCCGGCGCGGCGCCGCACCCTAGTCCGCCGACGCGCCTGCGGGTAGGACGCAGCGCCGCCCGCCCGCGCTGTCGGCGGCGGCCTACACCGGCAGCGCCGCTTGGCCGATACGCCCAGCGGCACTTCCGCGCGATGCTGGGTGCGGCGCTCCTGTGGCCGGGGCAGCGTGCTTCCGGCCGGTGCCAAGAAGCGGAGACTCCCCTTGAACATCCACCTGGGCCTGGCGCCCATCATCTCGCTGCTGGCCGGCATCCTCATCCTGGCCATGCCCAGGCTGCTGAACTACATCGTTGCGGTCTACCTGATCGTCATCGGGCTCATCGGTCTGTTCGGTGCCGGTGGCATGCGCATCTGAGCAACGTCACCCGCATCGGGCCGGGACAGGCGCATACTGCTGTGATTGCTGCGCTGCAGCATTTCCGCCTGCCACCCCCTGGAACGAGGCCGCACATGATCCAGATCATCGACAGGA
Source organism: Betaproteobacteria bacterium (assembly GCA_031379415.1). Classification (GTDB taxonomy): domain Bacteria; phylum Pseudomonadota; class Gammaproteobacteria; order Burkholderiales; family Burkholderiaceae_C; genus Rubrivivax. The sequence continues at coordinate 11,472 of JANNFE010000173.1, forward strand.
TCGAAGCCGATGCCTTGCATCGCTCGGTCGTCAAACCCGAGGCCCTGAAGAAGGCCGTGCTGGTGCAAGACGCCGCTGCCGCCGAGCAGCTGTTCGCGCTGCTGATGGTGGACGCTGCGCGCGCCGTGCTGGTGGCGCAGGGCAGCATGAGCCTGCAGGCCACCACCGGCGTGGGCATGCAGAAGCTGCAGGCCTTTCGCAACCAGCTCTACAAGGCCGGCGTCAGTGCGCAGGAACTCAAGTTCTGCGAAGCGCAGGCCTTCGACCGTCTGGCCACCGAGAACCCGCGTTTCGACCCGGCCTGGTTCGTGGAGCCGAGCTTCCCCGAGCTGCTGCCGCGCTTCCAGGCCTGGCGCGCCGGCAAGGCGACGTGGTGAGTACCGCCGTGAGCGGTGAGGTGAGCGGCGTGATGGCCAAGACGCTGGCCAAGTGGTGGCGACCCAGCGGCCCCGCACCCTTGCACATCAACGTGGCACTGCAGGGCGGCGGTGCACACGGTGCATTCACCTGGGGCGTGCTCGACGCCTTGCTGGCCGAGCCGCGCATCGCCTTCGAAGGCCTGAGCGGCAGCAGTGCCGGCGCCATGAACGCGGTGGTGCTGGCGCAGGGCTGGATGGACGGCGGCCGGGAAGGTGCGCGGCAGGCCCTGACCGATTTCTGGACCGCGCTGGGCCAGCAAATGCCGCCGGGCATGGTGACGCAGGGCGAGAGCGACGCCATCGGCCTGTCGCCCGCCGGCAAGATGCTGGCCACCTGGGCCGGCCTGTTCTCGCCCACGCAGCTCAACCCCTTCGACCTCAACCCCTTGCGTAAACTGCTCGAGAAGCATGTCGACTTCGAGCGCCTGCGCGCCGAGCGGCCCTTCAAGCTCTTCATCGGTGCCACGCAGGCCAACACCGGCAAGCTGCGCGTCTTCCGCGAACACGAGCTCAGGCTGGAGATGCTGCTGGCTTCGGCCTGCCTGCCGAAGATCCACCGCGCGGTGGACATCGAAGGCCAGCCCTACTGGGACGGCGGCTATTCGGCCAACCCGGCGGTGTTCCCGCTGTTCTACGAATGCACGTCGCGCGACGTGCTGCTGGTGCTGCTGAGCCCGCTGCAGCGCGAGGGCACGCCGCAGACGCTGGACGACATCGAGACGCGCATCGTCGAGCTGGCCTTCAGCGCCAATTTCATGCGCGAGATGCGCATGTTCGCGCTGGCGTTGGCCTTCAGCCGCCCATCTTTCCTGACGCTGGGCCGGCTGGAACGCCGGCTGCACGCCATGCGTTTTCACATGATCGATTCCAGCAAGCTGGCCAGCCTGGAGCGCAGCGAGACCAAGCTGCTGGCCCACGGCCCTTTCCTGGAGCGCCTGGCCGCACAGGGGCGCGAGCGCGCCGCGGTGTGGATCGAAGGCGAACTGGGCAGCGTGGGCCGGCGCTCGTCCATCGACCTGCAGCAGTGTTTCAGCTGAGCGGCGCCAGCTCCACCGCGCCGCCACTGAGCACCGCGTTGCCGGACAGCGGGTCGCGCGCCCTGTCGTCCAGCAGCGCGTTGAGGTTGGCGCCCGGGCGTTCAGCCGCCAGTGCCAGCTGCGCGCCCGGCAGATCGTGGCCCCAGCCGTGCGGCAGGCTGATGACGCCGGGCATCAGCGCGTCGCTCAGCTCCACCTGAACCTGCACGCTGCCAGCGGTGCTGGACAGCCGCGCCGTGGCGCCGTCGGCCACGCCGCAGCGCGCGGCGTCGGCCGGGTGCACGAGCGCGGTGCCGCGGAACGGGCCCTTGGCC
>JANNFE010000018.1:0-6866 GCA_031379415.1 Betaproteobacteria bacterium
GTGGAGCCGCAGAAGGAACGCCTGCTGCGCAACACCGAGCAGTTCGTGGCCGGTCGTGGCGCCAACAACGTGTTGCTGACGGGCGCGCGCGGCACCGGCAAGAGCAGCCTCATCAAGGCCTGCCTGAATGAGTTTGCGCCACAGGGCCTGCGCCTGATCGAGGTCGACAAGGCCGACCTCGTCGACCTGCCCGACCTCATCGACCTGGTGAGCGGGCGGCCCGAGAAGTTCGTCGTCTTCTGCGACGACCTCAGCTTCGACGAGGGCGAGCCCGGCTACAAGGCGCTGAAGAGTGTGCTCGACGGTTCGGTGGCCGCCGCGGGCGACAACCTGCTGATCTACGCCACCAGCAACCGCCGCCACCTGCTGCCCGAATACATGAAGGAGAACCTCAGCTACCAGCACACCGAGGACGGCGAGGTGCACCCGGGCGAGGTCATCGAGGAGAAGATCTCGCTCAGCGAGCGCTTCGGCCTGTGGCTCAGCTTCTACCCCTTCACGCAGGACGAGTACCTGGCCATCGTCGCTCAATGGCTGCAGTCCTTCGGCGTCGACGCCGCGGCCATCGCCGCGGCGCGGCAGGAGAGCCTGGTGTGGGCGCTGGAGCGTGGCTCGCGCAGCGGCCGCGTGGCGCAGCAGTTCGCGCGCGACTACGCGGGCCGCCATGGCCGATGAGCGTGTGCCCGTCGACGTCGCGGTGGGCGTGCTCATCGACGGCCAGGGCCGCTTCCTGCTGACCAGCCGCCCCGAGGGCAAGGTCTACGCCGGTTACTGGGAATTTCCCGGCGGCAAGGTCGAGCCCGGCGAGAGCATCGAGCAGGCGCTGCGACGCGAGCTGCACGAGGAACTGGGCATCACCATCGGCACGGCGCACCCCTGGCAGATCGAGCTGATGGACTACCCGCATGCCCGCGTGCGCCTGCACTTCTGCAAGGTGTACGGCTGGACCGGTGACTTCGAAATGCGCGAACGCCAGGCCATGGCCTGGCAGACCTTGCCCGTCGATGTGCAGCCGGTGCTGCCGGGAACCTTGCCCGTGCTGACCTGGTTCGCCGCCGAACGCGGTTTCGTCGGCGCCACCCACTAGACTGCACGCATGGACTGGCTCGACAGCGTGAAGTGGGACAAGGACGGCCTGGTGCCCGTCATCGCCCAGGAAAGCGGTACGCGCGACGTGCTGATGTTCGCCTGGATGAACCGCGCGGCGCTCGCCGCCACGGCCGCGCGCGGCCAGGCGGTGTACTGGAGCCGCTCGCGCAACCGACTCTGGCACAAGGGCGAAGCGTCAGGCCACTTCCAGCAGGTGCACGACATGCGCCTGGACTGCGACAGCGACGTGGTGCTGCTCACCGTCACGCAGCACGGACATGAGCCGTCCATCGCCTGCCATACCGGCCGTCACAGCTGCTTCTTCCAGCGCCTGCAAGATGGCCAGTGGCAGACGGTCGAGCCCGTGTTGAAGGATCCGGAGAGCATCTACCGATGAGCCACGGCAATGACACGCTGGCGCGGCTGGCCGAGGTCATCGAATCCCGGCGCGGTGGCGACCCCGACAAGAGTTACGTCGCCCGCTTGTTTTCCAAGGGTACCGACGCCATCTTGAAGAAGGTGGGTGAGGAAGCCACAGAGGTCGTGATGGCCGCGAAGGACGGGGACCAGCCCCGCATCGTGGGTGAAGTGGCCGACCTGTGGTTCCACACCCTGGTGGCCCTGGCCGCCTTCGACCTCAAGCCAGCCGACGTGCTGGCCGAGCTGGAGCGGCGTGAGGGCTTGTCGGGTCTGGAAGAATTTGCATTGCGCAAGGCGCAGCAACGTGAAGGAAATGGCACATGACTGAAGTCGTCGTTCCCGGCGGCAGCGTCCGCGAGCACAGCGACCTGCGGCTGCTCACGCACATCCTCTACGGCCTGCACACGCTGAGCTGGTTTTCGGCCGGCATCTTCTCGGTCATCGCGATGGTCCTGAACTACGTCAAGCGCGGCGACCTGCCGAACGACTTCTTCCGCAGCCACTTCCGCTGGCAGGCGCGCAGCTTCTGGTTCACGCTGCTGTGGCTGCTGGTCACGTCGCCGCTGTTCCTGATCTTCTGGTTTCCTGGCGCAGGGGCGTGGTTCCTCATCGGGCTGTGGTACCTGTACCGCTTCATCCGCGGCTGGTGGAGCTTCCACGACAACCGGGCCATGCCCATGCCCAGCTGAAGCCAGGCCCCGCCATGAGCGCCGACCCGAACTGCATCTTCTGCAAAATCGTCACCGGGCAGATCCCGGCGAAGAAGGCCTACGAAGACGAGGAACTTGTCGCCTTTCATGACATCCATCCCTGGGCGCCGGTGCACGTGCTGATCATCCCCAAGAACCACATCGCCACCTTGGCCGAGGTGGGCCCGGAGCATCACCCGCTGCTCGGCCGCATGCTCGGCCTGGCGCCGCAGCTGATGAAGGAACTGGGCGTGAGCAACGGCTTCCGCACCGTGATCAACACCGGCCGCGACGGCGGGCAGGAGGTCTACCACCTGCACATGCACGTCATGGGCGGGCCGAGGCCCTGGCTCAAGGGCTGACATTCGCGGCCCCGAATAGAATTGCGGGTTCCGCCTTCACTGGAGAGAGATCATGGGTTCGTTCAGCATCTGGCATTGGCTGATCGTGTTGCTGGTCGTCGTGGTCATCTTCGGCACCAAGAAGCTGCGCAACATAGGCAGCGACCTCGGCAGCGCCGTCAAGGGCTTCAAGGATGGCGTCAAGGGCTCGGGCGAGCCCGAAGCCGAGGCCACGCCGCCGGCCCAGCAGGTAACGACTGCCAAGCGCGCCGACACCAACACGGTGGACGTCGAGGCCAAGACCAAGAGCTGAACAAGAGCTGAGAGCCTGAGAGTCTTTCGTTCATGCCCGCTCATCACGCCAAAGCGCCCCTGCTCGTCGTTGCAAATGCTCGCCATAGCCCGAGCTATGGCTGCGCTTTGCGCCTAGATCAGGAGCGCTTTGACGCGCTGCTCGGGCACGCCCGAAAAACTCTCAGGCTCTGAGCCCACCGGGCCCGACGCATGATCGACTTCGGCTTCGACAAGATCGCGCTCATCGGCGCCGTGGCGCTCATCGTCATCGGGCCCGAGAAGCTGCCCCGCGTGGCGCGCACCGTGGGCGCGCTGTTCGGCAAGGCGCAGCGCTATGTCTCCGATGTGAAGGCCGAGGTCAACCGCTCCATCGAGCTCGAAGAGCTCAAGAAGATGAAGACGCAGTTCGAGGACGCCGCCCGCAACGTCGAGGACACGGTGCGCAGCGAGGTCAACTCGGCCAGCGCCGCCTTCAACAACGACTTCAGCGGCCAGGGCAGCATCGGCCACGACAGCAGCAGCTACGAACCCATGATGCCGCCGGTGCCCAGCTACAGCCGCCCGAAGAAGAACTGGCGCCTGAAGCGCGGCGCCACGCCGCAGTGGTACAAGCAGCGCGCGGGCATCCGCACCAAGGCGCTGTCGGGCGCTGCGCGGGTGGCCAAGTTCCGCCCGCCGGGCGCCGGGCCGAACCGATGAACACCGGACGATGAGCGCCGGCGAAGAAAAGCCCGACGAACTCGCCGGCACCGAAGCGCCTTTCGTCTCGCACCTGATCGAACTGCGCGACCGGCTCATCCGCGCCGTCGTCGCCATCGCCATCGCCTTCGCGCTGCTGGCCTTCTGGCCCGGCCCCGCGGGCCTGTACGACCTGCTCGCAGCGCCCATGGTGGCGCACCTGCCCAAGGGCGCGACGCTGATCGCCACCAACGTCATCTCGCCCATCCTGGTGCCGCTGAAGATCACGCTGATGGCGGCCTTCATGCTGGCGCTGCCCATCGTGCTCTACCAGCTCTGGGCCTTCGTCGCGCCGGGCCTGTATTCACACGAAAAGCGGCTGGTGCTGCCCTTGGTGGTGTCCAGCACCTTCCTCTTCGTGGCCGGTGTGGCCTTCTGCTATTTCCTGGTGATCCCGGGCATGAGCAAGTTCATCCAGGCCTTCGCGCCCAGCGCCATCACCGCGGCGCCGGACATCGAGCAGTACTTCGGCTTCGTGCTCACGCTCTTCCTCGTCTTCGGCATCGCCTTCGAGGTGCCGATCGCCGTGATCGTGCTGGCGCGCATGGGCATCGTCAGCATCGAGCAGCTGCGCAAGTCACGCGGCTACTTCATCGTGGGTGCCTACACCGGGGCGGCGGTGGTCACGCCGCCCGACGTGATCTCGCAGCTGGCGCTGGCCATCCCGATGTGCATCCTGTACGAACTGGGCATCGTGGCGGCGCAGTTCTTCATCAAGAACACCAAGGCGCCTGACGCCGAGCCGGAAACCGACAAGCCCGCTGCCTGATCTGCCCCACCAAGCAGACGCCGCGGAACCGGCTCCGCCGGGCCGCTGGCGGTGCCCCTGGGGGCGGCGGCCGCAGGCCGCTCCGGGGGGAGCCTATCTCACCCAGGTGTTGAGCTGGATGATCGGCATGAGTACCGCCAGCATGATGAGCACGACGACGCCGCCCATCGCCACGATGAGCAGCGGCTCCAGGATGGTGGCCGCCGACATGGCACGGCGCTGCACCTCGGCCGACATCTGGTTCGACGCGCGCAGCAGCATCTGCGGCAGCTGGCCGGTCTGTTCGCCCAGCCGAGCGAACATCGCCAGCAGGCCCGGGAAGCGCTTCTTGCCGGCCAGGGCGCTGGCCAGCGGCGCGCCTTCGCGCACCTGCACCAGGGCGTCCAGCGCGTCGGCGCGCATGGCGCGGTTGCCCAGCGTTTCGGCCGCCGCCTGCAGCGCCTTCAGGATGGGCACCCCGGCACCGGCCAGCATGGCCAGGGTGCCGCCGAAACGCGCCGCGTTGTAGCCGCGCGCCAGGCGGCCCAGCAGCGGCAGGCGCAGCAGCAAGGCATCCGTGCGTTCGCGGAAGGCCTCGTTGCGCCGCGCCATGATCAGGCCGCCCACGCCGGCCGCCGCCAGCAGCGCCACCGCCCAGCCCCAGCTGCGCACGAAGCCGCTGATGGCCAGCATGGCCACCGTCAGGAAGGGCAGGCTGCGCTTGGAGCTGGTGAAGACACCGGCGATCTGCGGCACCACGAAGGTGACGAGCACGATGACGATGATCATCGCCACCAGCGAGACGATGGCCGGGTAGAGCATGGCGCCGACCACCTTCGTGCGCAGCGCCTGGCGCTGTTCCAGGTCGTCGGCCAGGCTTTCGAGCACGCGCCCCAGCGCGCCGCTCTGCTCGCCGGCCGCCACCACGGCGCGGAAGACATCGTCGAACTCGCGCGGTGCGGTGGCCAGCGCGCGTGCAAAGGAGCTGCCGGCGTTGACCTCGCTCTTCAGGTGCGCCACCAGCTCGTTCTGGCGCGGGCTCTCGGCTTCTTCGGCCAGCGCCGTGAGCGCCCGTTCCAGCGGCAGGCCCGAGCCCACCAGGCCGGCCAGCTGGCGCGTCCAAATGGCCAGGCCCGTGGCCGAGAAGACACGCCGCGTGAAGCGCGCGGCCGTGCTGTCGTCGTTGGCCGCCATGCTCACCGGCGTCACCGCCAGCGGCACCAACTCGCGGTTGCGCAGCTGCGCGCGCGCGGCCTTGGCGTTGTCGGCTTCGAGCAAGCCGCTCTGCGACTTGCCGGCAGCGTCGAGCGCTTCGAAACGGTAGGCGGGCATGGTAGGTCGCTCGGTCGCTCAGTCGCGTGTCACGCGGATGACTTCTTCCAGCGACGTGACGCCCGCCAGCACCAGCCGTTCGCCGTCCTCGCGCATCGACTTCAGGCCCGCCGCGCGCGCCGCGGCGATCAGGTCCTGCTCGGCGGCGCGGTTGTGCACCAGCGACTGCACCTGCGCATCGACCCGCATCAACTCGTAGACGCCGGTGCGGCCCTTGTAGCCGGTGTGGCTGCACTTCTCGCAGCCCACCGGGTGCCAATGCCCATCGTCACCCTGCCGCTTGCAGTGCGGGCACAGCTTGCGCACCAGGCGCTGCGCCAGCACGCCCAGCAGGCTGCTGCTCAGCAGGAAGGGCTCGACACCCATGTCGATGAGCCGCGTCACGCTGCTCGGCGCGTCGTTGGTGTGCACGGTGGCCAGCACCAGGTGGCCGGTGAGGCTGGCCTGGATGGCGATGCTCGCCGTTTCGTAGTCGCGGATCTCGCCGATCATGATGACGTCGGGGTCCTGGCGCAGGATGGCGCGCAGCGCCTTGGCAAACGTCAGGTCGATCTTCGGGTTGACCTGCGTCTGGCCGATGCCCGGCAGCTCGTATTCCACCGGGTCTTCCACCGTCAGCACATTGGTGGTGGCGGTATCGACGCGGCCCAGCGATGCATACAGCGTGGTCGTCTTGCCCGAACCCGTGGGCCCGGTGACGAGCACGATGCCGTGCGGCTGCTGGATCAACCGCGCGAAGCTCGTGAGCACCTCGCCGTCCATGCCCAGGCCTTCCAGCGTGAAGCGGCTCTCGGTCTTGTCCAGCAGGCGCAGCACGGCGCGTTCGCCGTGCGACGAAGGCAGCGTGCTCACGCGCACGTCGATGGCGCGGCCGCCGATGCGCAGGGAGATGCGGCCGTCCTGCGGCAGCCGCTTCTCGGCGATGTCGAGCTCGGCCATGATCTTCAGCCGGCTGATCAGCGCGGCATGCAGCGCCTTGTTCGGCTGCACCACCTCGCGCAGCGTGCCGTCGACACGGAAGCGCACGCTGCTGCTGCGCTCATACGGTTCGATGTGGATGTCGGAAGCGCCGTCCTTCGCGGCCTGCGTGAGCAGTGCGTTGAGCATGCGGATGATGGGCGCGTCGTCGGCGGCTTCCAGCAGGTCTTCCACCGCCGGCAAGTCCTGCATCATGCGGCTCAGATCGACGCCGCTTTCCACTTCGCCGATGACCGC
>JANNFE010000185.1:0-1632 GCA_031379415.1 Betaproteobacteria bacterium
ACCTGGGTGGGTTCGAAACCCAGCGTGTGAAGATGGGCTTCAATGTGAGTGGCAGCCATCGGCACCACTTCCTTGAACACCTTGCGGCCTTCCTGCATGAAGGTCTTGTCGCGGGCGTCGGGGTCGGTGTCTTCGCAGCGGTTCAGGAAGCCGGCGTTATTGCGGATGTTGTTGCTGAACTGCGTCACCAGCTTCGTGCCCAGCACCTGCCAGCGGTCGGCGCTGGTGGCCGTGTCTTCGGCTTCCACGATGACGGCGGTGCAGACGTCGCCGAAGATGAAATGGCAGTCGCGGTCGCGCCATTCCAGGTGCGCCGAGGTGATCTCGGGGTTGACCACCAGCACGCATGTCGCGCTGCCGCTCTTCACGGCGTTGGCGGCCTGCTCGATGGCGAAGGTGGCCGAGGAGCAGGCCACGTTCATGTCGAAGCCGTAGCCACGCGCGCCGACGGCGGCCTGGATCTCGCACGCCATGGCCGGGTAGGCGCGCTGCATGTTGGCCGCGGCGCAGAGCACGCCGTCGATGTCCTTGCCCTGCTTGCCGGCCGCGGCCATCGCCTTCTTCGCCGCTTCGACCGCAATCTCGGCCATCAGGCTGAGTTGATCGTCGGGCCGCGGCTCGAACCTCGGCCGCATGCGCGTGGGGTCGAGCACACCGGCCTTGTCGATGACGTAGCGCTGGCGGATGCCCGAAGCCTTCTCGATGAACTCGACGCTGGAATGCGTGATGGCCGGCAGCTCACCGGCTTCGATGCGGCGCGCGTTCTTGGCGTTGTGCAGGTCGGCGTAAGCGTTGAAGGCCACCACCAGTTCGGCATTGGTGATGACCTGTTCAGGGCGCCACAGCCCGGTGCCGGAGATGACGATGTTTTTCATGCGCGCGGAGTCTAGGCCGATGCCCCGGCCCGGGCATCGGCGGCAACCCGCGCCGGGCCTGGCAGGTGCGGCCTACTTGGCCTTCGTCTTCTTCGCCGCGCCGCTCGACTGCAGGGCATCCGACATGCCGATGAGCACGCCGCTGACCATCGCCGTGTAGTTTTCGGCCAGCGCCTGCGCGGCGCGCAGGCTGGCGACCCGTGTGTTGCGCAGGGTGGCCTGCATCTGTTCGGCCATCTGCTCGGCGGTGCTGGTGGCCTGCGCGCCCGAGAGCGTGCCGCCGGCCTGCATCTTCTCGAGCACCTGGTTCCAGGCGCCGGCCATCGGCGCCGAGGCGTCGCCGGCGGTCTTCTTCATGGCCGAGAAGAAGGAATCTTCCATCTTCTCCAAGTCACTCAGCGCCTTGCTGAGATGCTTCTCGCGCAGGTCAGCGCCCTGCGCGGTGAGCGTGGACAGCGCCACGCGGTTGGCGTCCACGGCCTTCAGCAGCGCCTCGTCCATGCCGGACACCGCCTTGTCGAGCAGGGCTTCGGGGTCCATGCCGGCGGTGATGTTCTTGGCCACGCCGGCGCTCGCGGCGTCGGCCACCTGCTTGAGCGTGCTGCGGATGTTCTTCAGCGACAGCTCGCGGCCCTGCAGCGCGGCCAGCGTGGCCTCGGTGGTGGCCTTGCGCAACTGCTCGCCCTGCTTGGCGGTGGCGCTCTCGAACTGGGCGATCAGGGCTTCGGCGTCGAACATGGGCTTGGGCATGGTGGTG
>JANNFE010000203.1:0-9770 GCA_031379415.1 Betaproteobacteria bacterium
ATCGCCTGCAAGCCCAGGGTAGGCCCCCTGGGCGCGGCAGGCGATACCGGACGGGACCGTTTTCTCGCGCGTTGCAGCCGACGACCTTCTGCCGCGCAGACTCCTAGAAGCCCAGCACTTCGACGCGCATGCCGCGCGACACCAGCAGGCCGCGCGCCTTGTCGGCAGCGGCGCGGCTGGCAAAGGGCAGGCCGACCACGCGCCAGTCGTCGCCTTCCGGCAGCACGTCGACCTGCACCTCGTCAGCGACCACCGTCTTCAGCAACGCGAGCATGGCCACGCGCACCTGGTCGGCTTCGGCGCGTGTGCGCAAGGGGCGCGTGGACACGGCGTAGGCCGGAGCACCGGCGGGTGGAGACGCCACGCGCGGTGCGGGCGGCGGCGCGGCAGGCGCTGCGGCCGCTGCGTGCTGGGTTTCGACAGGTGGCACCGTGGCGACGACGGGCTCGATCCGCGGCGACTGTGCGCCCGGCGACCGGAAGGCGGCTTCTCGCGCGGCCAGGCTGAGCCGCGGGCGCAGGTCGGGCAGGTCGACGCGGTCCGGGCTCGGTGCTGCGTCGGGCGGTGGGGGTGTGGGCTCGGCAGGAGCGGCTACGGGCTCGGTGGCCGACGCGGCGGCCTGCACGACAGCGGGCGCTGAAGCAGGTGCTGAAGTGGGCGCCGGCGCGGGTGCTGGCGCGACAGCTGCCGCCGCCATGACCACCGGCTCGGGCGCGGACGGGCTGAACACGCCCAAGGCCACACCGGCCAGCAGCGCCAGCGTCGCGCCCACGGCGGCCAGTCTGGGCGTGCTGAAGATGCGCCGTCCCAGCACCTCGGCGCTGTCGCCGGCACCCAGCAGCACGCGGCTCTTGTGCGTGCCGGTCTCGATGACGGCCGTCAACAGATAGACCGGCACCGTGGCGCTGCCTGGATGAGCGCCGTCGGCGCGCACTTGGCGCAGCGGGCCGTCAGATGGCGGGCGGACCAGCGCGCGGCCTGCCCGCAGCGCGAAGCGCGCCACCTGGCGCGGCGTCAGCGGGTCGATGAAGTCTTCGCTGAAGTCAGCCTGCAGCGTGCGCCGGTCCAGCGGCAGTTCTGGCGGCACGCCTTCGCTGTGGCGGGCGCGGGCCTGGGCGCGTTCGCGCAGCGAACCGGCCGCGCCGTCGGCCACCTCATCGAGCGTCGGTGGTGCCGCCCCTGCACCGACGCAGGGCACGCCCACGTAGCCGATGGCGTGCACCTGCGACGCCGAAATTCGGCGTGCCAGGGGGTGACGGTTGTGCCAGGCCACCAGGCGGGCGGCCACGGCGGGCAAGCGCAGTTCGTCCATGATTGCTGGACATTCTGGGCGTCGGCGGCCGGTTTCGGCCGCGGAGAAGCGGCCGCTCAGCCGCTCAATTCGAACTCAAGCCGGTGCCACGGTGCCGCTGACCTGGCCGAGCCCGATGCGCACCGCCCCCGGCGCGGCGCACCAGGCGCGCAGGATGACGGTGTCGCCGTCTTCCAGGAAATGGCGCTGCTCGCCGCCAGGCAGTGCCAGCGGCGTGCGGCCGCCCTGTGTCAGCTCCAGCAGCGAGCCGCCCTGCTCCGGCCGCGGCCCCGACAGCGTGCCGGTACCCAGCAGGTCACCCACCTGCAGGTTGCAGCCGTTGCTGGTGTGGTGGGCCAGCATCTGCGCCGGCGTCCAGTAGGCGTCGAGCGCATTGCTCTGCGACAGCCGCACCGGCTGCTGCTTCGCGGCCCGCATTGGTGCCGTCTGCAGCCAGACCTCCAGCGTCATGTCGATGGCGCCGTGTTCGCGGTTGCCCGGCGAGTCCAGGTGCGGCAGCGGTTGCGGGTCGCCATCGGGCCGCGTGAAGGGGCGGCGGAAGGGGGCCAGCGCCTCCATCGAGACGACCCACGGCGACACCGTGGTGGCAAAGCTCTTAGCCAGGAAGGGCCCCAGTGGCTGGTATTCCCAGGCCTGCACGTCGCGCGCCGACCAGTCGTTGAGCAGCGTGATGCCGAAGAGCCGGTCTTCGGCCTGGTCCATGCCGACGGGCGTGCCCAGCGGGTTGTCGGTGCCGACCCACAGGCCGAGTTCCAGTTCGTAGTCCAGGCGTTTTGTCGGGCCGAAGTGCGGCGCGCCTTCGCTGCTGCGCGTCTGCCCTTGCGGGCGCTTCACCGGCCCGCCCAGCACCACCGACGAGGCACGGCCGTGGTAGGCGATGGGCACCCACTGGTAGTTCGGCAGCAGCGGCGTGTCGGGGCGGAACAGCGCGCCCACGGCACGCGCGTGGTGGATGCCGGTGAAGAAGTCGGTGTAGTCGCCGATGCGGCAGGGCATGGCCATCTGTGCCTCGGCGCGCGGCAGCAGGCACATCTCCAGGAACGGCCCTTGATCGCTGCCTTCGGCCAAGGCCATGGACAGCGCAGCGCGCAGCGTCTTCCAGGCGCGGCGGCCCAGCGCCATGAAGGCCGCCAGGTCGCCTTCGGCCAGCGGCGCGAGCAGCGGGTAGACCTCTTCGGCCCACGGGCACTGGGCGGCAGCGAGCTTCAGGTCCAGCACCTGGTCGCCGATGGCCACGCCCACCCGCAGCGGCTCGCTGCGGCCGTCGTCGGCAGCGCGGCGGCGGAAGCGGCCCAGCGGCAGGTTCTGGATCGGGAAATCGTGGCCCGCCACGTTGGCGCTGGGCACCCAGCTCCTGAGCCGGGGGTCATGGCTGGCGTCGGTGAGTGCGCTCATCGTGTCACTTCGGGTAGGTGTCGGCCAGGCCGGCCCAGCAGTCGGCATAGGCGCGGTCGAGCGCGCCGCCCTGCAAAGCCCAGGCGGTGGGCTTCATGCGCCAGCGGCTTTCGAACATGAAGGCCAGCGTGTGGTCCAGCTTGTGCGGCTTGAGTTCGGCCTGGCTGGCCTTGGTGAAGGCCTCGCTGTCGGGGCCGTGCGGCACGTGGCTGTTGTGCAGGCTCATGCCACCAGGGCGGAAGCCCTCGGGCTTGGCGTCGTACTGGCCATGCACCAGGCCCATGAACTCGGCCATCACGTTGCGGTGGTACCAGGGCGGGCGGAAGGTGTCTTCCATCACCAGCCAGCGCGGCGGGAAGATGACGAAGTCGCAGTTGGCCACGCCCGGTGTATCGCTGGGGCTGGTGAGCACGGTGAAGATGCTGGGGTCGGGGTGGTCGACGCTGATGCTGCCGATGGTCATGAAGCGCGCCGTGTCGTACTTGAAGGGCACCAGGTTGCCGTGCCAGGCCACGACGTTGAAGGGCGAGCTCTTGGCGCGCGTGGCCCACAGCCGGCCGCCGAACTTGCGCACGATGTCGGTAGGGCCGTTGTGATCGAAGGCGGCCACGGGCGCTTCGAAGTCGCGCGCATTCGCCAGCCCGTTGCTGCCGATGGGTCCGAGCTCGGGCAGGCGGAAAGGCGCGCCGTAGTTCTCGCAGACATAGGCTCGCGTCGGTCCCTGCACACTCACCCGGAAAGCCATGCCGCGCGGCAGCAAAGCCACTTCGCCCGGCACCACGTGCAGGCGGCCGAGTTCGGTGGTGATGGCCAGCGCGCCTTGCTGCGGCACGATGAGCAGCTCGCCATCCGCATTCACGAAGGCGCGCTGCATGCTGCGGTTGGCCCGCACGAGGTGGATGCCGATGCCGCTCTGCGCGTCGGCGTCGCCGTTGACGGCGACGGTGCGCAGGCCTTCGATGAAGTCGGCCGGCTCGGCGGGCACCGCCACCGGATGCCAGCGCAGGGGATCGGGCGGCGGGTGCTCACCTTCGGCCGCGCCGGTCTTCCAGAAGGCGTGCGGCAGCGGCTCATAGGCGCCCGCCACCACGCTCGGCTGCCTTCGGTACAGCCAGGTGCGGCGGTTCTCGGCGCGCGGCGCGGTGAAGGCGCTGCCCGAGAGCAACTCGGCATACAGGCCCAGCGGCGCACGCTGCGGGCTGTTGCGGCCGATGGGCAACGCGCCGGGTACGGCCTCGCTCTGGAACTGGTTGCCGAAGCCGGACAGGTAGCTCAGGTCGCTCATGGTCTCTCCTCTGGCACCACGCCGGCGCGGGCCGCCGTGATGGCTTCCTGCAGCACGCGCAGGTCGCCCACGTGGTTGGCCAGCAGCAGCACCAGGCGGGCGTTCATCAAATCACTTTGTGCGTCAGACAGGCCGCGATGGCCGGCGATGAGCAGGTCGTAGAAGTCATCGCCCGGTGTGTAGGCGTGGCGGTAGCGCTCGCCCGGGACGCCGAAGTTCGGCTGGGTGTTCAGGTGCTTCATCAGGATCGCGACTGTGCACTGGCGCGGGCCAGCGCAGCACGCAGTTTCTGGTGGTCGAGCCGGCGCCAGCGCGCAGCGACATGCTGGTCGGGGCGCAGCAGGACGCAGGTGCCGGGGCGAGCGTCGTAGCGCTGCGCGGCCTGGCCCTCGCAGGGCACGCAGCAAACGGTGACCGGCAATCCGGCAGCCGCCGGCTCGCCGAAGACCAGCAGCACGAAGCCTGCGGGCAGCTCGCGCAGCAGCCAGCGGCCACCGGGCAGCGGCGCGTCGTCGGCCGGCGCGCCGGGCCGCATCCAGCCTTCGAAGCTGTCCTCGTCGGGCGTGTTCAGCGGCGAGTCCGTCAAGTGCGCCGGCACCGACAGGCGCCCGCTGTTCACCAGCGCGCGCGCAAAGGGCTGTTCAGCCGCCAACGACAGCACCGCGTCGCGCAGCACGCGGCTGGCGTGGCTCTTGGGCGTCATGAAGTCGGTGGCGCGCGTGCTGTTCAGCAGGTTCTCGTCGGCCGCGGCGCCGCGTTCGGCATGGTAGCTGTCGAGCAGCGCATGCGGCGCCAGGCCGCGTTGCACGAGGTCCAGCTTCCACATCAGGTTGTCGGTGTCCTGGATGCCCGAATTCGCGCCGCGCGCGCCGAAGGGCGAGACCTGGTGCGCCGCGTCGCCCACGAAGAGCAGGCGGCCGTGGCGGAACTGCTGCATGCGCCGGCACTGGAAGGTATAGACGCTGACCCATTCGAGCTCGAAGCCGATGTGCGCCAGGCCCTGGCTGTCGAGCGCGGCGCGGATGCGCGGCGCCACGCGCTCGGGCTGCTTCTCGGCTTCGGGGTCGGCGTCCCAGCCGAGCTGGAAGTCGATGCGCCAGACCTGGTCGGCTTCGCGGTGCATCAGCGCACTCTCGCCGGCGTGGAAAGGCGGCGCAAACCAGAAGCGGCGTTCGGTGCGATCCGCGGCATCGGGCTCGCCGTCGAGCAGCACGTCGGCGATCAGGAAGCGGTCCTGGAAGACCTGGCCCTCGATGTCCAGGCCGAGCTGGCGGCGGATCGGGCTCTTCGCGCCGTCGGCCACCACCAGCCAGTCGCAGCGCAGGGTGTAGGGGCCGTCGGCGGTGGCCACCTCGAGCGTGGCGCCATCGGCATCGGGCGTTACTCGCGCCACCTGGTGCTGCCAGCGCAGGTCGATGAGCGGCAGCGCCATGGCGCGCTCGACCAGGATCTGCTCCAGGTGGTATTGCTGCAGGTTGACCATGCCCGGGCGCTGGTGGCCCGCCTCCGGCAGCAGGTTGAAGCTGAAGACCTCGCGCTCGCGGTGGAAGGTGCGGCCGACGTTCCAGGTCACGCCCTTGGCGACCACGGCGTCGCCGACGCCCAGGCGGTCGAAGATCTCCAGCGTGCGCTTGGCGTAGCAGACACCCCGCGAGCCGACGCTGACGGTGTTGTCTTCGTCGAGCAGCACCACCGGCTGGCCGCGCAGCGCGGCGTCGATGGCCGCGCACAGACCCACCGGGCCGGCGCCGACCACCACCAGCGGCACCGCGGGCTGCGGCCGCGGCGGCGGGCGGTAGGCGTAGCGCGGCCAGGTGTAGGTTTTCAGCATCGCGCTCGCGGCTTCAGCTCTCCAGGGCGTGCCACATCTCGATGTCGCGCTCAGCCGTCCAGATGCGCGGGTCGCGATGCGCAGTGGCTTCGTCGTAGGCGCGCGAGACGTCGAAGGGCATGCAGTGGTCGAAGATGACCCAGTGGCCGTACTTCGGGCGCACGGCTTCCAGCGTCTCGCGGTAGACGGTGTTCAGATCCTTGCCGGCACGCGCGCCAGCCTGCACCGCGGCATAGACATCGCGGATGAAGCTGCGCGTGCCTTCCAGCCCGGCGGCCACCTGGGCATCGTTGACCAGCGCCGCGCCGCGGCCGGGCACCAGCTTGGCGGGCTGCAGCGCGGCCAGCTTGTCGAGTGTCTGCGGCCAGTCGCTGAAGTAGGCGTCGCCGGCATAGGGCGTGGCGTCGAACTCGACCAGGTCGCCACTGAACAGGATGCGCTCCTGCGGCAGCCAGACGACGGTGTCGCCCTTGGTGTGGCCGCGGCCCAGCTGCAGCAGTTGCACTTCGAGCGTGCCCAGCCACAGCGTCATCTTCCCCGTGAAGGTCACCGTCGGCCAGGTCAGCCCGGGCGGCACGCTGTCGACGTTGCGGAACAGGCGCGGGAAGCGGCCGATCTCGCTGGCCTTGTCCTGCTCGCCGCGCTCCTTGATGAGACTCAAGGTGTCCTCGCTGGCGATCACGTGCTCGGGCGCATAGGCCGAAGCGCCGAGCACGCGCACGGCGTGGTAGTGACTCAGCACGACATAGCGTATCGGCTTGTCGGTCACCTCGCGGATGCGGCGGATCACGTCCTGCGCCATCACCGGCGTGGCCTGGGTGTCGATGACCATCACCGCGTCATCGCCGATGACGATGCCGGTGTTGGGGTCGCCCTCGGCGGTGTAGGCGTAGGCATGGTCCGACAGCTTGGTGAAGCTGACCTTCTTCTCGGCCAGGTCGGCCTGGCTGGCGAAGGCTTTGGTGGAAGCGCTGGACATGGCAAGGCGGCGGCGAGGGAAGGGTCGCCATGCTACCGCGCTCATTCAGCCATGTCTAATGCGTTTACCATAGACGAATGAGCCGCAGCCCCGCCCCGCCGCCGCAGCGTGGCATCCAGAGCATCGAGGTCGGTGGCCAGCTGCTGCGCGCGCTGGCCCACCAGGGCCGCGCGCTGCCGCTGAAGGAGCTGGCGCTCGAAGCCGGCATGGCACCGGCCAAGGCCCACGCCTACCTGGTGAGCCTGGTCAAGCTGGGCCTCGTGGAGCAGGACGCGGCCAGCGCCCGCTACGGCCTGGGGCCGCTGGCCATGCAGCTGGGGCTCATCAGCCTGCAGCAGCTGGACCCGCTGGCGCTGGCCACGCCGCTCATCGAGACGCTGGCCGCGGCCTGCGGCCACACCGTGGCGGTGGCGGTGTGGGGCAACCGCGGCGCCACCATCGTGCGCGTGGCGCAGCCGCCGGCGGCGGTGTTCGTGAGCATGCGCCATGGCACCGTGATGAGCCTGCGCGGCACGGCGTCGGGCCGGCTGTTTGCGGCGCACCTGCCAGCGGCCGACGTGCTGCCGCTGCTGCGCGAGGAGAACCGCAAACAGGGCCGCGGACAGGGCAACAAACGGGGCCTGGACGAAGAGCTGGCCGCTGCGCTGCAGGCCGTGCGCGACGAAGGCCTGGCCCGCGTGCGCGACGTGCTGCTGCCCGGCATCAGCGCGCTGGCCGCGCCGGTGTTCGACGGCCGTGGCGCGCTGGTGCTGGGTCTTACCGCCATCGGCCCCACGCCGGCCTTCGACGCGCGGCCCGGCGGTGCGCTGGCGCGCACGCTGGGTGACGCGGCGCGCGAACTGTCGCGCCGCCTGGGGTTCAGGCCTTAGGCCAGACCGGCCGTGAGCTGCTTGCGGATGTTGCGGCCGGTTTCAGTCAGGCGCAGCGAGCCGCCGTTCCATTCCAGCCAGTTCAGCGCCACGTAGTCGTCAATGTAGCCCTCGGCAATTTCGCCGGCACGGCGCCGCTCCAGCAAGGTGACGGTGCCGAGCAAGCCGGCGAGCAGATCCTGCTTGGGCAGGCGCGATGCGGGGGCGGTGGGCATGCGATGTCTCCATTCGCTGCTGAGTGCGAATGACCGACCATAGCACCGCGCCGTGAGCGTGCCGGGCCGCCCCGAGGGCGAACACCGGCCTGCGCAGCACGAAGTCACTCGAAGTCACGGCGGCGGCCACTCCTTCAGGTGGCCGGCTTGACGTGCACGTGCGACGCCGCCTCGCCGCCGTGGTGGTGCGACTGGTGGGTTTCCACGCTGATGAGGTTCAGCTTGCCGTGGTGCACGCCTCGTTCGGCGCAGAGGCTGTCGGCAAAGCGGCGCACGTCGGCCGTGGGGCCGCGCAACAGCACGGTTTCCAGGCAGTGCTCGTGGTCCAGGTGCACGTGCATGGTCGACAGCGTGAGGTCGTGGTGGGCGTGCTGCATGCGCGTCAGGCGTTCGCCCAGCTCGCGTTCGTGGTGCCTGTAGACATAGGACAGGTTGGCCACGCACTGCAGGCCTTGCGGCAGCTGCTGGCGCGAGCGTTCCAGCTCGGCGCGAAAGAGGTCGCGCACGGCCTCGCTGCGGTTGGCATAGCCGCGTTCCGCGATCCAGCGATCGAAGGCCTCGGCCAGGTGTTCGTCCAGCGAAATGGTGAAGCGTTCCATCGGCGCCCTCCTCGGCAGCACCGATTCTGAGGGCCGGCGCCCGGGTTCAATGGCTGGCCTGGGCCTTCATCTGCGCGCCCTTCGACCTCGTGGCTGCTTTGTGCTTCGCGCTGCCGGCGGTGGTGGGCATGGCGCTGGCTCTCGTCGACCTAGGTCACCCAGCCGCTGCCGCTGGAAGAACTGCTGGCCACCGTGCAGCGGGCGCTGCACGGTGGCCGGGCCTCGCCTAGTTGATGAACGAGATCGGGCCGATGTTGATGAAGGTCGGATACGAAGGCGGCGTGCTCGGCGTCAGGTTGACGTAGTTCAGGTTGCTGCTGCCGGTCAGCCGCACCACCACCGCGCCGACCGCGGCCCACACGCTGTTCACGGTGTAGGCGCCGCCGCAGCTGGCAGTGAGCACGAAGTCGGTCTTCGGGATGATGTACTCCGAGCCGGCGCCGATCTTCAGCGCCGTCACCGCCTTCGTCATCTCTGGCCGGCCCGATGGGTTGGTGCACGCCGCGTTGGCGGGGCCCTGCAGCACCACGTCGACCTGCGCGGTGAAGTTGGGCTTCTCCCACGATTCGGCGTCGCCCCAGAACCTGAGCTTGAGCTTGGCGAACGCGGAGGCGTCGGCCGTGGTGTTGCCAGGCGCGTTGACGTAGCCACCGAAGTAGGCGTCGGCATAGGTGGGCGTGGCAGGCTTGCCGATGCCGTAGTAGAAGTTCGGAACGCCACCCGGGTTGACCGCGCTGCCGGCGACGCTGCCGTCCTCGAAGATCTTGATGGCGAACAGCCGCGGGTCGACGAAGAAGCCGACCGTGCCGTTCTTGTCCGACTTGGCGGTGTTGGCGCCCAGGTTGCCCGAGTAGTCGCTGGCGAAGATGCCGCCCGTGAAGGTGCCGCCACCGCCACCACCGCCGCCGCCAGCAGCCGTGCCGTGGAAGTAGATGTTGTCGACGTAGATCGTGCCGGCCACGTTTGGCTCGAGCTTCATCTGGATGATGGCCGCCAGGTTCGGCGAGGTGTACTGCGCGAGCGGGATGTCGATGCTGGTCCAGCTGCCGGCCGTCAGCGTCTTGGTGATGCCGTTCTCGGCGCCGCCGCCGATGAGCGAGACCTTCACACTGGCCACGTCGGCCGTCCACACGTCCAGGTGCAGCGTGGCCTTGCTGGTCACGTTCTGCGGGTTGCCCGCCCAGTCGATGCCCTCGTACAGCGCGCTGCCGCCAAAGGTGTACTTCAGCGACGCGTTGCCGGCGATCGTCGGCTCGCTGAAGACCACGGCCGGGCTCTGGCCCCA
>JANNFE010000207.1:0-2695 GCA_031379415.1 Betaproteobacteria bacterium
TAGCCCTTCAAGGCCTGCTCGACCTGGTTGAGAGACACGCCGAACTGCGCCATCCGCGCCGTGTCGGGCGCCACGCGCAGCGTACGGACTTCACCGCCGATGGGAATGACCTGCGCCACACCGGGAATCGACAGCAGCCGCGGCCGCAGCACGAAGTCGGCGTACTCGCGCGCCTGCATCGGCGTGGCGACCGGTGATTTGCCGTCGCCAGCCACCAGCGGCAGCGCCACCAGCATCACCTCGCCCATGATCGACGACACCGGCCCCATCACCGGCGTGATGTCACCCGGCAGCTGCTGGCGCACCAGCGCCAGCCTTTCGGCCACCAGCTGGCGGTTGCGGTAGATGTCGGTGCCCCAGTCGAACTCGGCGTACACCAGCGACAGGCCCACGCCCGAGGTGCTGCGCACGCGGGTCACGCCCGGCATGCCATTGAGCGCGGTCTCCAGCGGAAAGGTGACGAGCTGCTCCACCTCTTCCGGCGCCATGCCGCCGGCCTCGGTGAGCACGGTGATCAGCGGTTTGTTGAGGTCGGGGAAGACGTCGACCGGCGTGCGCCAGGCCACCGTCGCGCCGTAGACCATCAACAGCGCCGCAACCGCCAGCACGAACAGGCGGTTGTGCAGGCTGGTGCGAACGATCCAGTTGAACATGAGGGTTGCTCCCGTTCAGCGGATCTGCGCGATTAGCGGTGCGCCTTGGACGACGACGCGGTTGTCAGCGCTCAAGCCCTGCGTCACCACCACCGTGCTTGCGTCCAGCGGCCGGTACTGCACCGGCTGCGGGATAAAGCGCTCGGCCCCCGACTTGATCCAGACGATGGGCTCGTTGGACGGGTTGCGCACCACGGCCTGCGCCGGCAGCACCACGCCCTTGATGCGCTCCTTCGATTGCGCGACCACGGTGACGGGCTGGCCGATGGCCAGCGCCAAGGACGGCAGGGCCGCGCCCGGCTTGGACGCAATCACGGCGAAGGTGATCGGCAGCACGCCGTCGCGCATCGAACGCGAAGCGCCCAGCAGGCGCAGCGCCACGCCCGGCATGCCTTGCAGCGACGCGCCGGCCACGCGGGCGGCAAGGCCGGCGTCGGCCGTGGTGGCCTCCACCAGCATGCGCGCCGGATCGACCACCTCGAACAGCACGTCACGCGGCTCGACGACCTGGCCGACGACGAGGTCTGCGCGGGCGATCACGCCGCTGACCGGGGCGGTCAGGGTTTCACGGGACACGAGGCTGCCGCTGATGCTGCGCTCACGCTCAGCCAGGCTCTTCGCTTCTGTTCTTGCAGCCTCGATCTCCTTGCGCGGCACCGTGCCTTCCAGGCCTTCGAGGCGCTGCACGCGCTGCTCAGCCAGTTGCCGCTGCGCCCGCAGTTCGGCCAGCTGCGCCTGCTGGCTGCCCAGCGCATAGGGCTCGGCGTGATGGCGCACGTAGGCCACCACGTCGCCGCGCTTCACGGACTGGCCGGCGACCGGCAGCCCTTTCGGCCCGGGCTCGATGCGGCCACCGTGCACCGCCTGCACACGCCCGCTGGCGTTCGGGTCCATCACCACCCTGCCGGGCATCTCGACCGTGGCAGCGGCTTCTGACTCGGGCGCCAGCACCGTGCGGATGGCCATGCGCCGTTGCGCCAACTTGGGAACGTTGACGCTGCCGTCGGGCAGGCGCGCCAAGCCCGAGGCGTTGACGGCCGCGCCGGGTGCGTCGAGGTGCTCGCCGTTGGGGCCGTGCGCGCCGGGTGCAGCGTAGGCCACCGACACCAGCAGCATCCATGCCCCGAGCGCTGCAAGAACCAGCAGGACCAGGCCACCGGAGAACCAACAGAGCTTGTGCTTCATCACAGGCCACCCTGCAGCAGGCCGGTGCTGCGGCGGCGCTGGCGCCACCACGCGATGCCGCCGCTCAGGCCCAGGGCCGCGACGCCGGCGCCGCTACAGGCCGCGCGGTCGAGCGCGTGGTCGTGCCCGTGCTCATCGCCGCCACGGGCGTGTCCGTGGTCGTCGTTCGCTTCTGCGGCAACGCCGCGCGGCGCGGTGTTGACCAATGTGCCGTCGAGCAGGTCGCTTTCCTGGCCGGCGACCAGCGTGAAGACGAGGCCATGTTCGGCGGGTGCCGCCAGCGCCTTCAGCATCGCAGCGTCGGTGACCACGTAGTCGCCGTGTTCGGCGCGGAAGGCGGCCACCGCCTTGAGCGGGCCGCTCTCGACCTCGAGCTTCGCGCCCAGCACGGGTTCGTTGGTCTCAAAGCGGTCGACGAGGATCGCCAGCTCGCTCGCGCGCAGCTCGGCGACCAACTCGAAGGTTTCGGACTTGGCCTCGACGCGAGGCAAGGCCGACGCCGCGCGCATCATGGCCGGGCCGTCCAGGTGTTCGCCGTTGGGGCCGTGCGCGCCGGGACCTGCGAGGGCGGTCGGGTGCGCGAGCAGCAGCAGTGCGGTTGCGGCTGCAGCCAGCAGGTGCTGCGATTTGCTGCGCTTGAGCAGAGGGTTCATGGCAGAAGTCCCAGGGCTTGTTGGAGGTGGGCGCGGGCGAGGCCCAGCGCGGCGGTCTGGCGCGCGGCGGCGCTGTCGGCCTGCGCCGCGGCGGCGAGCGCGCGCAGCAGGTCGGGCAGCGGTGTCTCGCCGGCACGGAAGGCTTTGTCGATGAGCGTCGCCCGCTCGCGCAGCAGGCGGGCGCGGGCGGTTTCGGCGTCGAGT
>JANNFE010000211.1:0-9895 GCA_031379415.1 Betaproteobacteria bacterium
CACCACCAGGCCGACGATGGCCCAGCCCCAGTTGCCGAGCAAACCGTGCAGCTTGTCGAGCAGCCAGAACAGCGGCTTGGACAGCACGGTCAGCCAGCCGTAGTCCTTCACCAGCTCAAGGCCCGGCGCCAGCGCCGCGAGCTTGTTTTCTTCCTGCGGGCCGGCAAAGAGCACGGCGTCGTGGGTCTTGGTGGCGCCCGGCGCCACTTCGCCCAGCGGCAGCACCATGGCGATGCTGTACAGGTTCTCTTCCACCTTGGCGGTGCGGAACTCGCGCGGCCCAGGCGCGGGCACCAGCCAGGCCGACGCGAAGTAATGCTGCACCATGCCCACCCAGCCGTCGTTGCCGCCCTTGTCGTGGGTCTCGGCGCCCTTGGCAATGTCCTTGAAGTCGATCTTCTTGAACTTGCTGGCCTCGGTGTACATGGCCGGGCCGGTGAAGGTGAAGTAGAAGCTGCTTTCGCCTTCGGGCGGGTTGCCGTCGCGCGTGAGCTGCAGGTAGAGCTGCGGCGTGACGGGTGTGGCGCCTTCGTTGGTGAATTCGTGCTTCACCGCCACCGTGTATTCGCCGCGCTTGAAGGTGTAGACCTTGGCCAGCTTGCGGCCGTCGACGGCGGGTGATTCGAAGCGCAGCGTCAGCTCCTTGGCGCCTGGCGCCAGCGTGCGCTCACCCGGCACCACCGTCATCTGCGTGAAGTGGTTGGGCAAGGTGACACCGGCCTGCGCGGCCACCAAGCCGGTCTGCGCCACGTAGCTGCGCTTGGGCGGGTTGCGTTCCAGCAGCACGACGTTGTGCTTGGCATCGACCGCATCGCGGTAGCCCAGCAGTTCCAGACGCACCAGCGTGCCGCCCTGGCTGTCGAAAGTGGCTTTCACCACGTCGGTGCTGATGGTGACCTGCGCGCCCGTGGGCGGCGCGGCCGAGGTCGGCAGCGCGGCAGCGGGTGCCGCGGCGCCGGCAGCAGCCGGCACTGCCGCCGCCGAAGGCACCCCGGCCGACGCTGTGGCGCCCGGCGCCGGTGCGCTGGCGGCCGGCTTGCTCTGCGGGCTGAACATCGACGGCTGGCCGGTGTGCTTCTGCCAGGCGTCCCACAGCAGGAACAGCGACATCATGAAAACCACCCACAGGATGGTGCGGCGAATATCGGTCATGGGAGATTCCGGGTCGGCGGGTGCACAGGCGGCACAGGCGCGGGGGGGTTCTGGCCCAGCCGGGTGAAAAGCCCGGCGGCGGGATGGCGCGCATTGTGTGGCACCGGGTCACAGCCCCCGTCGCACCAAGGGTGGCAGCGCAAAATGCGCCAGCCGGTGAGCGCCGCGCCGCGCACGGCGCCATGCTGTTCGAGCGCTGCCAGCGCATAGGCCGAGCAGGTGGGCTCGAAGCGGCAGGCATTGCCCAGCCAGGGCTTGAGCAGCACACGGTAGCCGCGCACCAACGCCATCAGGCACTGCTGCGGCAGGCGGCGCAGGGTGGGCCACATGACGGCGCGGCCTGTCAGCGCGCTGGCGGCGCCAGCAGGCCGTCCAGCTCGCTGCGCACGGCGCTGGCCAGGGCCACGGAGCGCGCCGATGGAAACTCAGCCACCGCAAAAGGCTGGCGCAGGCGTATCAGCCACAAGCCGGCCGGCAAGGCCGCGGCATGACGCTCGAAGGCCCCGCGGACCTGGCGCTTGAGCAGGTTGCGCGTCACCGCGCGGCGCGCATGGCGTTTCGGCACGACACAGCCCAACCAGCGAGCTTCCGGCAAGTCATCCACAGGCTTGGGATCAACCGGTGCAGTGCTTGTGGATAACTCGCCGCCAGATGCTTTGGGCGGGCGCCCCAGCGGGCGCTGGGGCGAAGCGGGCACGTGATGCACGGCGAAGTGAGCACTTCGCGCCCAGTGCCGGCTGCCAAGCAAGCATTCGAAATCCGCCTTGTTGACAAGGCGGCCCGGCCGGGGCGCGCAAGCAGCGGTCAGACCGCTGCGCTCAGACGGCCAGCCGCTTGCGGCCCTTGGCGCGCCGGGCGTTGATGACGGCACGGCCGCCACGCGTCTTCATGCGAACGAGGAAGCCATGCGTGCGAGCGCGGCGGATTTTCGATGGTTGATAGGTGCGCTTCATGGCTGGCTCCGGCGGCATCTGTGGCCGCCAAGTGGATTCGGGAAACCCACGATTACAGCAAAAAACACAAGGCGGGTCAAACACTTGCACCACGGAGCGCCACATCCGGCGGGGGTTGACGCCGGCTTTGAATGTGTGGATAACCACGTTCCGCTGGTCGTGAGGGACCCCTGTACCGGCGGCTCACAAAAGAAGATGTCCACAATGAGCTCAGACCTGTGGCAGCGCGGTTGCGAACGTCTCGCGGCCGAACTGCCTGAACAACAATTCAATACCTGGATTCGCCCGCTGGCTCCTGCCGCGCCACCCGCCGGCTCCGTCGCCGCCGTGGTGAGCGCTGCTGGCGAGGTCGTCGCGGTACAGGTGTCCAACCGCTTCAAGCTGGACTGGATACGCTCGCAGTACGCCGGGCGTATTGAGTCTGCGCTGGCCGAAGTGGCCGGCCATCCGGTGCGACTGGAATTGACGCTGGCGCCGCGCGTCGAACCCGCAGGGGCCGAACGCGCGCCTGCCGCCAACGGCCCACAAAGCGCCGCCATGCTGGCGGCGCACGCCATGGAGCGCGCAGCCGGCCGCACCACTGACAGCGGCTCTTCACCTCCGCATGCGCCGCCACCGCCGGCCGCCAGCACGCACCGCCTGAACGCCGCGCTGACCTTCGACACCCTGGTCGCCGGCCGCGCCAACCAAATGGCCCGCACCGCCGCGCTGCATGTCGCCGGCGCGCCAGGCGTCATGTACAACCCGCTTTTCATCTATGGCGGCGTGGGCCTGGGCAAGACGCACCTCGTGCACGCCGTGGGCAATGCGCTGCTCAAGGACAAGCCGAACGCGCGCGTTCTTTATCTGCACGCCGAGCAGTTCATCAGCGACGTCGTCAAGAATTACCAGCGCAAGACCTTCGACGAGTTGAAGGCCAAGTACCACAGCCTGGACCTGCTGCTCATCGACGACGTGCAGTTCTTTGCTGGCAAGGAACGCACGCAGGAAGAGTTCTTCAACGCCTTTGAAGCGCTGCTGACCAAGCGCGCTCACATCATCATGACCAGCGACACCTACCCCAAGGGGCTGGTGGACATCGACGAACGGCTCACCAGCCGCTTCGATGCGGGGCTGACCGTGGCCATCGAGCCGCCCGAGCTGGAAATGCGCGTGGCCATCCTGATGCGCAAGGCGGCGGTGGAAAACACCGAGATGCCCGAGGACGTGGCCTTCTTCATCGCCAAGAACGTGCGCGCCAACGTGCGCGAACTCGAAGGCGCGCTGCGCAAGGTGCTGGCGTACAGCCGCTTCAGCCACAAGGACATCAACATCACGCTGGCGCGTGACGCGCTGAAGGACCTGCTGAGCATCCAGAACCGGCAGATCAGCGTCGAGAACATCCAGAAGACGGTGGCCGATTTCTACAAGATCAAGGTCGCCGACATGTACAGCAAGAAGCGACCGGCCAGCATCGCCAGGCCGCGCCAGATTGCCATGTACCTGGCCAAGGACATGACCAAGAAAAGCCTGCCGGAAATTGGTGAACTCTTCGGCGGCCGCGACCACACCACCGTGCTGCATGCGGTGCGCAAGATCACCACCGAGCGCGGCAACAACCCCGAACTGAACCAGCAGCTGCACGTGCTGGAACAGACGCTGAAGGGTTGAACACGAGCTGGTGCGCCGCCATCGCTGCGGTGCGCCAGCGGCCCCACAATCCGGTTTGCCCACAAGTCTGTGGAGAACACCGGCACAACACCCCTCTTGTCCACAGGCCGGTTCGGCGCGGCGAGTTTGTCCCCGTTCGCGGTGCAGCAGGCACAGGCCCCGGCCCACAGGGTTGCCCGCCTGCTAAGCCGTTGACGGAAAAGGCGAAAATGGTCTTGTCCCCAGATTCGGTGCTGCTCTACCAGCTACCACCAAGTTAAAAAGAGGAAAGCAGATGATTGTTCTCAAAGCTGCGCAGGCCAACCTCCTGGAAGCCTTGCAGTCGGTGGCTGGCATCGTCGAACGCAGGCATACCCTGCCCATCCTGGCGAACGTGTTGCTGCGCAAGACCGGCGGCTCGATCGAATTCACCACCAGCGATCTGGAAATCCAGGTCCGCACCCACGCTGAACTGGGTGGCGACGCCGGGCAGCTGTCCACCACGGTGGGTGCGCGCAAGCTCATCGATATCCTTCGCAGCCTGCCCGCCGACCAGGTGGTGACCCTCAGCTCGGCGCAGAACAAGCTCACCCTGCAAGGCGGCAAGAGCCGTTTCACGCTGCAGACGCTGCCGGCGGACGATTTCCCCCTCGTCAACGAAAGCGTCGACTTCGGCCCCACCTTCAGCGTGCCGCAGAAGACGCTGCGCGAGCTCATCAACCAGGTGCACTTCGCGATGGCGGTGCACGACATCCGCTACTACCTCAACGGCATCCTGTTCATCGCCGAAGGCAAGACGCTGACGCTGGTGGCCACTGACGGCCACCGCCTGGCGCTGGCGCAAAGCCAGCTCAGCACTGACGTGCCCAGCAAGCAGGAAGTCATCCTGCCGCGCAAGACGGTGCTGGAACTTCAGCGCCTGCTGCGCGACGAAGAAACCGTCATCGAGATGCGCTTCGCCAACAACCAGGCCAAGTTCGTGTTCTCGGCCATGGAGTTCGTCACCAAGCTCGTGGAAGGCAAGTTCCCCGACTACAACCGCGTCATCCCGCGCAACCACAAGAACGCCGTGGTGCTGGGTCGTGCGCCGCTGCTGGCCAGCCTGCAGCGCGCCGCCATCCTGACGAGCGAGAAGTTCAAGGGCGTGCGCGTGAACATCGAACCCGGCCTGCTGCGCATCGCGTCGAGCAACGCCGAGCAGGAAGAGGCCAAGGAAGAGCTGGAAGTCGACTACAACGGCGACGCCATCGAGATCGGCTTCAACGTCACCTACCTCATCGACGTGCTGGCCAACAGTCCGCACGAGATGGTCAAGCTCGAACTGCAGGACAGTGCCGCCAGTGCGCTGTTCAGCATCCCAGAGCAGCCTGGCTTCAAGTACGTGGTGATGCCGATGCGCATCTAGCGCAGCTGTCTGCAACCACCACCGCAGCGGGCCACGGCCCGCTTCAGCGTTTCTAAAGGGGCCGGCAAGTTCGCCCCCGCGAGTGAAAAGAGCCCGAGATGAGTGACCCGCACAAGCCTGGCAACACACCTGGCAGCCCGCCTGTCGAACCCCCCCACAAGCTCGGCGAGGGCGTCACCCAGCGTGCCGTACCGGGTGCCGAGGGCCCTGCAGCCTCCACAGGCAGCGAAGCCAGTGCGGCCTATGGGGAGGGCAGCATCCAGATCCTGGAAGGCCTGGAAGCGGTGCGCAAGCGCCCCGGCATGTACATCGGCGACACGTCGGACGGCACCGGCCTGCACCACCTTGTCTTCGAGGTGGTAGACAACTCCATCGACGAAGCGTTGGCGGGCCATTGCGACGACATCGTCGTCACCATCCACACCGACAACAGCATCAGCGTCACCGACAACGGCCGCGGCATCCCCACCGGCGTGAAGATGGACGACAAGCACGAGCCCAAGCGCAGTGCTGCGGAAATCGCGCTGACCGAACTGCACGCCGGTGGCAAGTTCAACCAGAACAGCTACAAGGTCAGCGGCGGTCTGCACGGCGTGGGCGTCAGCTGCGTGAATGCCTTGAGCGTGTGGCTGCGCCTGATTGTGCGGCGCGAAGGCAAGGTGCACGCCATCGAGTTCAAGCGCGGCGTCACGCAGGACCGCGTAATCGAGGTGCGCGACGGCTTCGAGACGAGCCCGATGAAAATCATCGGCGACACCGAACAGCGCGGCACCGAAGTGCACTTCCTGCCCGACGACACCATATTCAGCAACATCGACTTCCACTACGACGTGCTGGCCAAGCGCCTGCGCGAGCTGAGCTTCCTGAACAACGGCGTGAAGATCCGCCTCGTCGACGAGCGCAACGCCAAAGAAGACAACTTCGCCTTCGCCGGCGGCGTCAAAGGCTTCGTCGGCTTCATCAACACCGGCAAGAAGGTGCTGCACCCGAACATCTTCCACGCCATGGGCGACAAGATGAGCGACCAGCAGACCAACATCGGCGTCGAAGTGGCCATGCAGTGGAACGACGGCTATGCCGAGAACGTGCTCTGCTTCACCAACAACATTCCGCAGCGCGACGGCGGCACTCACCTGACGGGCCTGCGCGCGGCGATGACGCGCGTCATCAACAACTACATCGGCGAAAACAAGATCGCCGAGAAGGCCAAGGTCGAGATCGCCGGCGACGACATGCGCGAAGGCCTGGCCTGCGTGGTAAGCGTGAAGGTGCCCGAGCCCAAGTTCAGCAGCCAGACCAAGGACAAGCTGGTGAGCAGCGAAGTGCGCGGGCCGGTCGAAGACATCGTGAGCAAGCTGCTGACCGACTGGCTGCTGGAGAACCCCAACGACGCCAAGATCATCTGCAGCAAGATCGTCGACGCCGCACGCGCCCGCGAGGCAGCACGCAAGGCGCGCGAGATGACCCGCCGCAAGGGGGTTCTTGATGGTCTGGGCCTACCCGGCAAACTGGCCGACTGCCAGGAGAAAGACCCGGCGCTGTGCGAGATCTACATCGTCGAAGGTGACAGCGCCGGCGGCAGCGCCAAGCAGGGCCGCGACCGCAAGTTCCAGGCGATCCTGCCGCTGCGCGGCAAGATCCTGAACGTGGAGCGCGCGCGCTACGAGCGCCTGCTCAGTAGCGACAGCATCGTCACACTCATTACCGCGTTAGGCACCGGCATCGGCGTCGAGGACTTCAACGTCGACAAGCTGCGCTACCACCGCATCATCATCATGACCGACGCCGATGTCGACGGCGCGCACATCCGCACCCTGCTGCTGACCTTCTTCTACCGCCAGATGCCGGCGCTGGTGGAGCGCGGCCACATCTACATCGCGCAGCCGCCGCTGTACAAGGTCAAGCAAGGCAAGCATGAGCAGTACCTGAAGGACGGCGGCGAGCTCGACGCCTACCTACTGAAGGTGGCACTGGATGGCGCCGCGGTATTGCCGGATGGCGACCAGGCCGGCGGCCGGCCCGTCATCGAAGGCAACGCACTCGAAGCGCTGGCGCGCAGCTACCTGTTGGCCAACGGCGTGATCACGCGCCTGTCGAACTGGATGGACGGCGACGCCGTGCGCGCCATCGGCAGCGGCCTAATCCTGAACCTGGACAGTGCTGCCAGTGCCGAGCAAAGCGCCATCGCCCTGCAAGGCGCGCTGAAGGACGCCCTGGTCAGCGCCGAATTTGACACGCGCACCGACAAGCACCTGCTGCGCATCAGCCGCCGCCACCACGGCAACGTGAAAAGCAGCGTCATCACGCAGGACTTCGTGCACGGCGCCGACTACGCTGCGCTGGCCGAGGCCGGCACCTCCTTCCTGGGCCTGCTGGGCGCTGAGGCCGTGGTGCGCCGCGGTGAAGGCGAGAAGATGAAGGACCAGAAGGTCGCCGACTTCCGCGCCGCCATGGCCTGGCTGATGGGCCAGGCCGAAAACGCCGTGGCGCGCCAGCGCTACAAGGGCCTGGGCGAGATGAACCCCGAGCAACTGTGGGAGACCACGATGGACCCCACTGTGCGCCGGCTGCTGAGGGTGCAGATCGACGATGCGATCGAGGCCGATCGTGTCTTCACGATGCTGATGGGTGACGAGGTAGAGCCGCGCAGGGACTTCATCGAGTCGAATGCGCTGCGGGCGGCTAACATCGACGTGTGATGGTCGCGGCAGCAATGGCGCGCCTCAACAGTGGCTGCCCGCGACCGGGTGCCGCCATGGCAATGCAAAACCGCGTGCGGCTGGCCCCGCTTGAGGAAACGGCCGTTTCACCGGAGGCTGGTCCATGTTGCGATTGGCAGACTCCGACTTTCAGCCGCCGCCCATTCGGGCGAAGTGATGACCGTGAAGCAGTTCTGCATCACCTGTCCTGAACCCAGATTCCCTGCCTGATCTGCGCCGACACAAACGGTGCCCCACTCCGGCTTGGTGGACGTGGCCCTGCTCAATTCCCTACAGGAAGTGGTCGCAGCCAGACTCGGCATCTGGCTGTGGACCCCTTCGGTAGACTCTCTGGATCATGTGTCGTTTCTTTGTCCTGCTCGCCTTGCTGTTTGCCATGCTCTGGCAATCGGTGGCGCTTGCGCGCGTCGGCTCGACGGTGAACGCGTTGGCCGACATGCAGCACACCGCATTGCACTGGCAGGAAAAGGGCCACCATCACCACGAGGATGGGTCCTATCACCTGGACGATTCGAACGAGTCGGTGCAGCACGTGCTCAGTGATCACGTCAGCGCCACGGTGGCGCTCTTCGTCACGTCTTCGCACGATTTCCCGCGCCTGGGGTCGGCGGCGCCCGACGGCCTGCGCCAGGCATCCGTGCCTGGCCCCGCTCTCGAAGGCCTGCTCAGGCCACCTCGTTCCCGCTCCTGACCCGCCTTTGCGGCGGGCGCCCATCCATGGGCGCCCGGCCTTCCGCCGCACCGGCATCCGACGCAAGCCCTTGTCAGCCTTTGGCGTGACCTGAGTGCGCGCCCGGCCGGCCCGGCTGCCGAATCGTCAGGATCATCGTGAAACCCCTTCCGTGGCTGTGTGCCTGCGTCACCGCGGGCAGCCTGGCCGGCGGGCCCACCTGGGCCCAGCCTGCCGCATCCCCGCAGCGCCCCCAGGCCGCCGTCCTGGCTGCGCCCATTCCGCCCGGTGGCACCGTCACCCTTGGTGCGGCCCTGGATGCTGCGTGGCAGCGCGCTGTCGTGGGCCGCGAGAGTGACGGCCGGCGCCGTCGTGCCGAGGCCGACCGCGCCGTGGCGGCCAGCTTCTGGGCGGCACCACCGTCGCTGGCCTTGAGCCACCGCGACGACCGCTTGCAAAGCAACGCTGGCCGGCGCGAGACTGAAATCGGCGTTGCCGTGCCGCTGTGGCTGCCCGGCCAGCGGACGGCTCGTGCCGGCACCGCCGAAGCGGCAGTGGCTCAGGCCCAGGCGGCCGAACAGGTAGCCCGCCTGCGACTGGCCGGCGAGCTGCGCGAAGCCGCATGGCAACTCGCCGCCCTGCAGGCTGAACACGCCCAGGCCGTGACCCAGGCCCAGGCGTTGCAGCAACTGACGGACGATGTCGAGCGCCGCGTGCGCGCCGGCGACCTGGCCCGCGCTGATGCCCTGGCCGCACAAGCCGAGCAGCTGGCGGCGGCGCTGCAGACCGATGTGCAGCAGCGCCTGCAGGCGGCGCGTTCGCGTTGGACGCTGCTCACCGGCCTGACGGCAGCGCCCGA
Organism: Betaproteobacteria bacterium; assembly: GCA_031379415.1. Classification (GTDB taxonomy): domain Bacteria; phylum Pseudomonadota; class Gammaproteobacteria; order Burkholderiales; family Burkholderiaceae_C; genus Rubrivivax. The sequence goes on from JANNFE010000211.1 coordinate 9,389, forward strand.
CCTGACGCCCAGCGCAGCCAGCGATGCGGCGCCGACGGCTCCAACACCGCACCCTGAACTTCAGCTCGCCAGCCAGTCCACCGAGCTGGCCCGCCAGCGCGTCGAACTGATGCGCCGTTCGCGCCGCGACGCCCCTGAACTGAGCGTGAGCGTGCGGCAGGACGTCCCTGGCCGCGCCGAAGCCTCGCAAGGCAGCCTTGTCGTCGGCCTGCGCCTGCCCTTCGGCACCGACGATCGCAACCGGCCGCTGGAGGCAGCGGCCCTTGCCGACGTGGACGTCGCCCAGACCCACGAACAGCGCCTGCGCGAGCGCCTGGACAGCGACATCGCTGCCGCGGGCGACGCGCAACGATCGGCCGCGGCGCAACTCGACGCCGAAACCGCCCGCGCCCGCCTGCTGCGCGAGCGGGCGACGCTCATCGACAAAGCCTTCCGTGCCGGCGAGACACCGCTGCCCGACCTGCTGCGCGCGCTCGCCGCCGCGGCGCAGGCCGACAGCGCCGCCGC
>JANNFE010000222.1:0-5370 GCA_031379415.1 Betaproteobacteria bacterium
ACCACGAAGCGGTGCATCCCGGGTGCGGCCACCTCGAGGCCTTCCACCGCCGAGAGCACGCTGATGGCCGGCGTGATGACACCGTCGCCGAAAAAGATGGCCGTGCCGAAGATGCCCAGCAGCAGCAGCCGCCGACGCAGCACCGGCCGGTGCTTCACGGCCTGCGAGGCCAGCGCCAGCATCGCGATCAAACCGCCTTCACCGTGGTTGTCGGCACGCAGGATGAGCACCACGTACTTCAGCGAGACGATGACCGTCAGCGTCCAAAACACCAGCGACAGGATGCCCAGCACGTTGCCCGGCGTCAGCGGCACGCGCCCGTGCGCGAAGACTTCCTTCAGCGCATACAGCGGGCTGGTGCCGATGTCGCCATAGACGACGCCGATGGCAGCCAGCGTCAACGCGGCCAGCGCGCCTTTGGTCTTGGGGTTGCGGTCGGCGCTCATGAACGGCAGCTGGAGATTGTGCGCCTTGCCGGAAACGTAGTGTTGCACCGCAACAAAACTGCTTGTGACGCCGCTTGCACGGCGCCCGATTCAGTCGTAGCTCTCGGCGTCGGGGTCGGTCGCTTCCAATTCATAGGCCGCGGCCAGCATGGCCAAACGGCCGATCACGCCGTACATGTAGAAGCGATTCGGTGGACTGGCGCCGGGTTTGGCGCCAGGCCGCGGCAGCTGGCTGCTGCCGGCAAAGGCCAGCGGCACGTAGCGCGAGCCGGGAGCGCACAGGTTCTCGTCGGCCGCACGCTCGGCGTGCACGCGGTAGAAGCCGCCGACGACATAGCGGTCGATCATCACCACCACCGGCTCGGCCACGGCGTCGTGGATGCGCTCGTAGGTGGGCACGCCTTCCTGGATAATGACCTCCGAAGGCTCCTGGCCGTTGCGCACGAGCCCGGCGCGGCCACGCGCCAGGCGTTCGCCGTCGTCGAGCTCCTTCACGTCGCGCAGCGTCAGGATGCCCGAGCCGCCGGCGTTGTCGGCCTTCACCACGACGAAGGGCTTCTCGTTGATGCCGTATTCCTTGTACTTGCGCCGCACCTTGGTGAGCGTGGCGTCAACCTGGACGCGCACGCAGTCCAGGCCCTCGGCGCTGTCGAAGTCGACCTTGCCGCACTGGCTGTGCAGCGGGTTGATGAGCCAGGGGTCCATGCCCAGCAGCTTGGCGAACTTCTTGGCCACTTCCTCATAACTCTGGAAGTGGTGGCTCTTGCGCCGCACCGGCCAGCCGGCGTGCAGCGGCGGCAACAGGTATTGCTCATGCAGGTGCTGCAGCGAGCGTGGCACGCCGGCGCTGAGGTCGTTGTTGAGCAGGATGGTGCAGGGATCGAAGTCCTTCAGCCCCAGCCGGCCGCGCTTGCGCACCAGAGGCTCCAGCACCAGTTCGCCGCCGTCGGGCAGTGCCAGCGGCGTCGGCGCTTCGATGGCGGGGTCCAGCGTGCCCAGGCGCACGTTCAGGCCGGCCTGGTTGAAGACCTCCATCAGCCTCTGCACATTCTGCAGATAGAAGCTGTCGTGCGTGTGCGCCTCGGGGATGAGCAGCAGGTTCTTGGCCTCGGGGCAGATCTTCTCGATGGCCGCCATGGCCGCCTGCACGGCCAGCGGCAGCATCTCGGGCGTGAGGTGGTTGAAGCTCGACGGGAACAGGTTGGTGTCCACCGGCGCCAGCTTGAAGCCGGCGTTGCGCAGGTCGGCCGAGGTGTAGAACGGCGGCGTGTGCTCCATCCATTCCAGGCGGAACCAGCGCTCGATGGCCGGCATGGATTCGAGGACGCGCTGCTCGAGTTCGTTGATGGGGCCTGTCAAGGCGGTGGTGAGATGGGGAACCATGCGGCGCCTCGGGCTGGGAAGAGCGGATTCTAGGGATGGTGGGGCCGCAGCACCTGAAAGCAAGCCGCACCAGAAAAGCAACAGGGCGCCCGAAGGCGCCCTGTGCGTGATTCTTGGCCGGTTGAACCGCAGGCGCAGCCTGTCGGTTCGAACCGGACAAGATATTCCGGCGGCTATGCCGTCCGGAACATCACTTGTTGTAGGCGGTCTCGCCGTGCGACGTGATGTCGAGGCCTTCGCGCTCTTCGTCTTCCGGCACGCGCAGGCCCACCGTCAGGTCGACGATCTTGTAGGCCACGAAAGCCACCACCGCCGACACAACGACCGTGTACAGCACGCCCTGGGCCTGGATCCACACCTGCGCGCCGATGCCCGGGAACCCGCCGCACTTGTTCTCGATGTAGTCGCAGGTGCCCAGGCCACCGAGTGCCGGGCTGGCGAACACACCCGTCAGCAGGGCGCCCAGGATGCCGCCGACGCCGTGAACGCCGAAGACGTCCAGCGAGTCGTCGGCACCGAGCAGCTTCTTCAGCCCGGTGACACCCCAGAAGCAGACCACGCCCGCCAGCGCACCGATGACCAGCGCACCACCCACACCGACGAAGCCGCAGGCCGGCGTCACCGCCACCAGGCCGGCCACCGCGCCCGATGCGGCACCCAGCATCGAAGCCTTGCCCTTGAGCAGGGCTTCGGCTCCGATCCAGGTCAGCGTGGCCGCCGCCGTAGCCACCACGGTGTTCAGGAAGGCCAGACCGGCAATGCCGTTGGCTTCGAGGTTGGAACCCGCGTTGAAGCCAAACCAGCCCACCCACAGCAGCGAGGCGCCGATCATGGTCAGCGGCAGGCTGTGCGGGGCCATGGCTTCCTTGCCGTAACCCACACGCTTGCCGATGAGGTAAGCACCCACCAGGCCGGCCACGGCGGCGTTGATGTGCACCACCGTGCCGCCCGCAAAGTCGAGTGCGCCCTTGGCCCACAGCGCACCGGCGTTGGCGGTCACCGCCTCCAGCGTCTTGGCGTCGGTGATGGCATCGGGGCCGTCCCAGTACCAGACCATGTGCGCCACCGGCAGGTAAGAGAAGGTGAACCACAACACCGCGAACAGCAGCACCGCCGAGAACCGGATGCGCTCGGCGAAGGCACCGACGATGAGCGCCGTGGTGATGGCCGCGAAGGTGCCCTGGAAGGCGACGAAGGTGAACTCGGGGATGTAGACGCCCTTGCTGAAGGTGGCCGCGATGGAGTCTGGCGTCATGCCCTTCAGGAACAGCTTGTCCAGCGAGCCGAAGTACGGGTTACCGGCCGTGAAGGCCATGGAATAGCCGTAAATCACCCACAGCACCGAGATCAGCGCGAAGACCACGAAGACCTGCATCAGCACCGACAGCATGTTCTTGCTGCGCACCAGGCCGCCGTAGAACAGCGCCAGGCCGGGGATGGTCATGAGGATGACCAAGGCCGTGGCGATGGTCATGAAGGCCGTGTCGCCCTTGTTGGGCACGGGTGCGGGTGCGGCTGACGCGGCGGCGGCAGGCGCCGATGCGGCTTCAGCCGGCGCGGCCGCGGATGCCGCTTCGGCAGGGGCCGAAGCAGAGGCTTCCGCCGCGGACGCTGCGGGGGCCGGGCTCTGCGCCAGGGCCACCCCGCCGAAGCCCAGGGCAGCGATGCCCAGGGCCAGGATGGTGATGATTTTCTTCATGTGGGGCTCTCGTGGGGCTCTCGTGGGGAACGGCGCGTCAGAGCGCGTCTTTGCCGGTTTCGCCGGTGCGGATGCGGACCACCTGTTCCAGCGTGGTGACGAAGATCTTGCCGTCACCGATCTTGCCGGTGCGGGCCGAACTCTCGATGGCCTCGATGACGCGGTCGACGATGCTCTCGTCCACGGCGGCTTCGATCTTCACCTTGGGCAGGAAGTCGACCACGTACTCGGCGCCACGGTAGAGCTCGGTATGGCCCTTCTGGCGGCCGAAGCCCTTGACTTCCGTCACCGTGATCCCTTGAACGCCGATGCCGCTCAAGGCCTCGCGCACTTCGTCAAGCTTGAACGGCTTGACGATGGCAGTCACCATCTTCATGTCTGTGCTCCTTGGGATTCAGAAATTGAACTTGACGCCCACCACGACGCCGGCCTTGCCGAGCGACTTGGTCTTGTTGGCCTTGGGGCCGGGCGCGTAGAAGATCTTGTCGGCGTCGGTGCCGACGATGGCCAGGCTGGGCACGATGCCGTTGAAGTCCTTGCTGATCGTCACCGAGTAGTCGGTGTAGCTGGCGTTGGTGATCTTCTCGACCTTCTGGTAGCCGACGTGCGGCACCACCGAGAAGCCGCCCACGTCAAAGGTGGCGCTGAGGTCGAAGTAGTAGCTGCCGGTACTCTTGTTGGAGCCGCCGAAGTCGTAGTTGCCGAAGAGGTTGGTCAGTGCATACGACAGCTTGGCCGTCACCGGGCCGGAGGTGATGGCGCCGTAAAGCTCGGTGGTGTTCGGGTTCTTGAAACTGTTGTCCCAGTCGATGGTCGACGCGCTGGGATAGACGTACTGCAGCACGCCGACATCGAAGCCCACGTCCTTGACGATCTCGCCCTTGTAGCCGCCGTAGAGGTCGATCTCGACCTTGGAGTCACCGCCCCAGTCCTCGATCCACTTGATGGTCGACGCCCAGGTGCCGAGGTAGAAGCCGCCGTTGCTGTAGTCCACGCCGCCCTGCAGTGCGGGCTTGTTGCGCGTCTGCGAAATGCCGCGGTAGCGGTAGTCGGACACGGCGCCAATGTTGAACGCCAGGTCGGCATGCGACAGCGTGGGCACCGACGTCAGGACCAAGGCGGCCAGCACGGGCGCCGTGGTGCCGAGGATCGTTCTCTTCATGGAGTCTCCGAAAGGGTCAAAAGAAATAGGGGCTTGCCACGGGTTTGCAGGTTCTGTGCCAAACGCTCCCGAGCCCGCGCCACCCAGGGGCGAGGCAGGCGTTTCGCCAGGGTCAGGTGCATCGCACCAAGTTGGTGTTGTCGACTGATACGCACGCATGTGGTGCGTATCGCAGACCGTTGCCGGGCGGCACAATGGCCGCGGGGAGGAAGGGCGAAATGAGCCTGTCGGTGGTGATGAGCCGTGCGCTCGACGGGCTGGACGCGCCCGCCGTGCACGTGGAGGTGCAACTGGCCAACGGCCTGCCCAGCTTCACGCTGGTGGGCTTGGCCGACACCGAAGTCAAGGAATCGCGCGAACGCGTGCGCGCGGCGCTGCAGCAGAGCGGTTTCGCCTTCCCGCACAACAAGCGCATCACCGTCAACCTGGCGCCGGCCGACCTGCCCAAGGAAAGTGGTCGCTTCGACCTGCCGATCGCCCTGGGCATCCTGGCCGCGGCCGGCGTGCTGGACGCCGCGCGGCTGGCGGCCTGCGAATTTGCCGGTGAGCTGTCGCTGGCCGGCGAGTTGCGCCCGGTGCGCGGCGCGCTGGCCCTGGCGCTGGCCCTGCAGGCCGGCGGCCAGACCCGCACCCTGGTACTGCCCGAGGCCAGCGCCGCCGAGGCCGCGCGTGCCGACGCG
>JANNFE010000248.1:0-4428 GCA_031379415.1 Betaproteobacteria bacterium
GCCACCTTCGAGCGCATCGCGGCCGAGCTGGGCGACCTGGGGGCCGAGCGCCGGGCCGCTCCCAAGCCGGCCCCCGTCCCCGCGGGGGACCGGCCGCCGTACTCGGCGGACGAGGGGCACCAATGAGCGAAAGAAAGGATCTCGAACTCATCGCCGACCTGGTGCCGGCCGGCAGCCGCGTGCTCGACCTCGGCTGCGGCACCGGCGAGCTGCTGGCCCACCTGCGTGACCACAAGGGCTGCAGCGGCTATGGCATCGAGATCGACGATGGCAACGTGCACGCCTGCGTGCAGCGCGGCATCGATGTCATCCAGCTCAACCTCGACGAAGGCCTGGCGCTGTTCGACGACCGCAGCTTCGACGTCGTGCTGCAGCTCGACACCCTGCAGCACCTGCGCAACACCGAGCGCATGCTGCGCGAGACGGCGCGCGTGGGCCGCATCGGCGTCGTGAGTTTCCCCAACTTCGCGCACTGGCCCAACCGGCTGCATGTGCTGGCCGGCCGCATGCCGGTGACACGCACCCTGCCCTACCAGTGGTTCGACACGCCGAACATCCGCGTCGGCACCTTCGCCGACTTCCAGCTGCTGGCTCAGCGTTGCGGCCTGGCCGTGACCGACAGCTTCGGCCTGCAGCGCGGCGAGATCGTGCGCCGCTGGCCCAACCTGCTGGCCAGCGTGGCGGTCTTCCGCTTCGAACAGGCCTGAGCCTGAGCTCAGGCCGCCGGCAGCCGCAGGCTGAACACCGCGCCGCGGCCGGGCTCGCTGTGGACATCGAGGCTACCGCTCATGGCTTCGGCGAGCTGGCGGCTGAGCGCCAGGCCCAGGCCCGTGCCGGGCACCGGGCCGCCCTGGGCGCCGACGCGCTCGAAGGGCTGGAACAGGCTCGCGCGCTGCGCGGCATCCAGGCCGGGTCCATCGTCGGCCACATCCAGTTCGACCTGGCCCTCGACCGCACGCGCCCGCACGCGCACCCAGCCGCCACGGCGGTTGTACTTGATGGCGTTGGACAGCAGGTTGCTCACGATCTGCATCACGCGCCGACGGTCGGCGCGCACGTTTGGCGCGGCGGCCACCGATGCATCGACCTGCAGCGCGATGCCTGCCTCGGCCGCGCTGGCGACCAGCATGACCAGCGCCTCCTGCACCACGGGCGCCAGGGCCACCGTCTCGCGGGCCACCGGCAGCTGGCCGGTCTGCACACTGCTCAGGTCGAGCACGTCGTCCACCAGCGCCAGCAGGTGGCGGCCGCTGTCGAGCACATGGCGTGTCCAGCCGCGCTGGCGCTCGCCGTCACCCGGCTCCAGGTCCAGCAGCTGCGCAAAACCCAGGATGGCGTTCAAGGGCGTGCGCAGTTCGTGGCTCACGCGTGACAGGAACTGCGACTGCGCCAGGCTGGCCGCCGCGGCGCGGTCGCGCTCGTGGCGCAGCGCCTCGGCCTGGCGCGCAGCGGTAACGTCGGTGTGGGTGCCGATCATGCGCAGCGGCCGGCCCTCGGCGTCACGCGCGATGACGATGCCGCGCGACAGGATCCACTTCCACTGCCCGTCCTTGCAGCGCACGCGGTGTTCGTTGAGGTAGGCCGGCGTGCGGCCGGCGAAGTGTTCGTCGCGCGCCTGGTGCATGGCCGGCACATCGTCGGGGTGGGTGCGGTCGTCGAGTGCGTCGGGGGTGTCGGGCAGCTCGCCTTCGGCATAGCCGTACAGCGCCCTGCAGGCTGGCGAGAGCACCTCCACGCCGGCCTGCACATGCCAGTCCCACACGCCGTCGCCGCTGCTTTCCAGCGCGCGCTTCCACAGCTCGCTGTTGGCGCGCAGCGCCTCTTCGGCGCGCTTGTGCGCGGTGATGTCGAACAGCAGACCCACGCGCACGCGATCGCCGTGCTCTGAAGGCGCCGCCGTGCTCAGCACCTGCACCCATTTCTCGCTACCGTCGTCGAGCACGACGCGCGTTTCGCCCACCAGCGGCAGGCCGCGTGCCACGGCGTCCTGCGTCAGCGCGCTGATGTACGCCACATCGTCGGGGTGGCGGCGGCGCGTCAGTGCCGTGCCGTCGGCCAGCGCCTGCTCGGGCTCGATGCCATAGAGCGCGCGCACACCCTGGCTCACGAAGGTGTAGCGCGCGCGGCCGTCGGCATCGATGGCGACGCGGTAGACCACGCCCGGTATCAGCGCCACCAGCTGTTGCAGGCGCGCTTCGCTGAGTTGCAGGGCATGGCGCGCGCGCACGCGCTCGGTGATCTCCTCCACCGTGCCTTCATAGAAGCGCACGGCGCCCTGGGCGTCGCGCACGACGTGGGCGTTCTCGCTGACCCAGATGCGTTCACGCGTGCGGTGGCGGTAGACCTCGGACTCGAAGCCGACGATCTTGCCCTCGGCTTCCAGCCGGGCTCGGAAGTCGGCGCGCCGTGCCGGGTCGACGTACCACTCGTGCGCGATGTCACGCACCGCCGCCAGCATTTCGGCTTCACTGCCATAACCGTTCAGCCGCACCAGCGCCGGGTTGGCGCGCAGCTGCGCGCCGTCGGGCAAGGAGCGGTAGGCCCCGATGGGCAGGAACTCGAAGAGCGTGGTGAAGTCGGTGGTCATGGCAGGGCTGTTGCCCGGCGAACGCAGCGTCAATCCAGCGTCACTTCGGTGCGCACCGTGCCCGCGCGGTCGGCGCTGGCGGTGAGCGCGATGCGCGCGCCGCGCGGCCCGCTCACCACCCACTCGACGACGGCGCGGTCGCTGGTGAACTCGCGGCTGGGCAGGAAGGCCTGCTGCGAGCCCTTGGGCGCATGGCCTTCCAGGTGCCCGCCTTCCACGCGTTCCTTGCCGCTGACCAGTGCCGTGCCCGGCGGCAGGTGGATCTGGAACACCGTGCCGCGCACCGTCTTGCGCTCCACGGCACGCTGGCTGACGTAGCTGGGCAGGTAGCCGGCATTGGCCACCGCGAAGCGCACGCGCCAGGTGTCGGGGCCCAGCGCCCGCACCTCGGCGCGCAGCAGTTCCAGCTTGGGCAGGCTCAAGGCCAGCTGCAGCAGCCAGGCCGGGAAACGCGCCGCTTCGCGTTCACGCAGCGCCGGCGGCGGGTTGCGCCAGTAGTTCATCTTGTCCCAGCCGCCCAGCTCCACGCGGCCCAGCTGCGGGTGCTCGAAGGCATACCAGTCGATGTAGGCCAGGCCGCCGCACTGCTCGTCGCTCCACTTCAGCAGCTTGAGGTCGTCTTCCACCGGGTGATCACGGTACCAGACGATCCACTTGTAGTCGGTGATGCCGGCTTCCTTGTTCGGGGCCCAGATCTCCACCGTCCAGAAGAGGGCGCCCAGGTGCTCGTAGACCCAGTCCTGGGTGCCCGTGATGACCTGCTTGGGGTGGTACTTGAAGTCGTGCCAGATGCTGATGGCCGGATAGCCGGTGAGCCTGGCGCCGATGTCCGACAGGCGCTTGTACATCCACAGGTCTTCCGGCGTCATGTCGTCGTCGCTGTTGGTGCCCATGGGCCGCAGGATGACGCCGCTGTGGGTGTGGAAGCTGACCGCGGCGCCGATGTTGGGGTGCCGGGTGATGAAGTCGACCATGGCGCGCACCTCGGGCTCGCTGGTCGGGTAGGGGCCGGCGCCCGTTTGCTCGAACTCTTGTCTCCAGTAGGCGGGGAAGTTGCGGTTGAGGTCCAGGCCTTCGCGGTCGCGGTTGGCGGTGACCTTCAGGCCGTCGTAGTTCTTCAGCGTGCCTTCGGGGATCAGCCGGAAGTACGCGCCGCCGAATTCACCGGGCTCGCGCGCCACCATCAGCCGCGGCTCGCTGGCGTGCTTCTTGTACGGGCCGTGCGGGTCGGGCACGCGCATCTGCAGCACGCGGCCATCGCCGTCGACGTCTTCGATGCTCAGGCCGTCGACCGGCTCTTCGTCATGGGGATAGGGCCGCGTGCTGCTGCGGATGTGGCGCGGCTTGTCGGCCAGCGCCAGCTCGGCGCCGTCGGGGTTCAGGCGCGGCACCATGTAGACGACACGCGTGTCCAGCAGCTGCCGCACCTGGGGGTCGCTGTCGTGCTGGCTCACCAGCTGGTGCAGCCAGTACAGACAGGCCGTGCAGGCCGTCAGCTCGGCGGCGTGGATGTTGCCGTCGACCCAGAAGGCCGGCTTGTCGATGTCGGCACCGGTGGCGATGTTGCTCAGCGTGAGCAGCCAGATGTCGCGCCCTTCCCAGCTCTTGCCCAGGCTGGACAGCTGCACCAGGTGCGGCGCCGCGTTGGCGTAGTCCTGCAGCAGGCGCGTGAGTTCGGCGTGGCGGTAGAACTGGTCGAAACGCGGAACGGGGATCGCGGGCATGGCGGCATGGCGGGCAGGGGCGGTCGTCGATGCTACCTGTGGCCGCCACCACCGGGCACCCTCACTGGCCCTTGAACAGACCCTGGAAGTGGCGCGATACCGGCAGCGTCTCGGGCC
>JANNFE010000264.1:0-4554 GCA_031379415.1 Betaproteobacteria bacterium
GGGGAGGCATTGGCCATGAAGAAGAGCGCCAGCGGACGTTTCGAGCAGTCGTTCATGTTCCACATGATCCGCGACTTCTTCCTGCTGCTGCTGGTGGTGGTGGCGGTGGAGCTGGCCATCCGCTACAGCGTGGTGCTCTACGAGTTCAACCAGCACGAGCCGGCGCGCGTGGAGCGTGCGGCGCAGCAGCTGGCGGCCGACGTGAAGTCAATCATGGTCAATTCCGGCGGGCCCACCGCGGCGCAGACGGTCTACCCCATCCTCAACCGCAACTTCGACGACCTGGGCCTGGCCATCGCCGTGCTGCCTTCTGAAGTGACAGTGGAGTCGATGAAGCTCACGCGCAACCTGGATGCCCAGGGCCTGCGCGCGCGCTGGCCCGCAGGCGCGCACCAGGAGGCGCGTGTCGAACTCACCGCCGAACAGTTCTGCCTGGGCTGCCATGTGCGCGCTAAGGTGGGCGAGGTGCTGGGCACGGTTACGGTGCGCAGCTACCTGTCGCGCAAGCAGGCCGTGTGGTGGCAGGAGGTGCGGCTGACGGCCGGCGTTCTCAGCTTCAACATCATCGTGCACACCATCGTGCTCTTCCTGCTGCTGAAGGTGCGCATGGAGCCGCTGCTGTCGCTGCGCAGCACGGTGGCCGGCTTGTCCAAGGGTGTGATGGACCTGTCGCCGCGCGCGCGCGTGAAGTCGGAAGACGAGTTCGGCGAACTGGCCGAGGACCTGAACCACTTCCTCGACCGCATCACCCTGGTCGTGCACGACCTCGACCAGCTGCTCTGCGAAGTGGTGGCGGTGGGCGGGCGCCTGTCGGGCCTGACGCGCCAGCTCGAAGGCCAGCTCGACGGCCTGCGCGAAGGCGCGCTGCAGCAGGCCGGCGCCAGCGCGCAACGCAGCGTGCAGGCGCAGCTGGTGGCGGCGCGCGAGTCGGGTGTGTTCGACACGTTGCTGCAGGCACTGGACGAAGCGGCTGCCGCCAGCGCCAGCGCCGGCAACGCCGCAGTGCGCGCGCAGCTGGCGCGTCTGCGCAGCAGCTTCGCCGCCATGGCGGCAGCGCTGCCGCAGGCCGCACCGGCCGCCGGTGGCGCCACGGACATGCCTGACGACTACCAGGCCCTGACCCGCGCGCTGCGCGAGATGGCCATGCTGGAAGCCACGATGCAGGCGGTGGCCGAGTCCGGCCAGCGCGTGATCCAGCGCCTGAGCTTGCCGCCGCCTTCGCCCGCGGGCTAGAGTCGGCACCGCCTTCCGCGCCGCCCTGCCATGTTGCCCGCTTTCGACTTCGCACCCTTCTGCGCCAGCGGCGTGGTGGTGGGCGCGCTGCTCAACCACGCGCCGCAGCTCGCGCTGCTGGATGCGGTGGTCGAGCTGCCGCCCTACAAGGGCGCACCGCGCGCGCCGGTGCTGCAGGTCAAGCCGCGCAACACCTTCGCGAGGCATGGCGATGCCGTCGCGCTGCCCGCGGGGGTGGAAGCGCTGGAGATCGGGGCCAGCCTGGCCATCGTCATCGGCCGCACGGCCTGCCGCGTGGCGGCTGCCGAGGCGCTGGCCTTTGTCGCGGGCTACACGCTGGCCATCGACATCAGCGTGCCGGTTGACAGCCACTACCGCCCCGCCGTGCGCCACCGCGCATGCGACGGCTTCTGCCCGCTGGGGCCGGTGGTAGTGGCCGCGCCCCGCATGCCGCAGCCCGATGCGCTGGCCGTGGACATCGCCATCGACGGCGCGCTCGTGCAGCGCACGACGACGGGCGAGCGCATCCGCGGCGTGGCGCAACTGCTGGCCGATGTCAGCGCCTTCATGAGCCTGCAGCCCGGTGACGTGCTGCTGCTGGGTGCCGCCGCGAACGCGCCGCTGGCGCGCGCCGGTCAGCAGGTGGCGGTGACCATCGCCGGGCTGGGCACGCTGCGCATCCACCTGGTGGCCGCCGCATGAGGACGGCCCGCGTCGCGCATGCCGGCGCCGTGCACAGTGCCGTGCCGCATGGCGATGGCCTGCGCCTGGCCGATGGCCGCGTGCTGGCCGAAGAAGACGTGGTCTGGCTGCCGCCCTTCGAGCCCGGCACGATCATCGCGCTGGGCCTGAACTACGCCGACCATGTGAAGGAGCTGTCGCGCGAACTCACGCTGACGGCGCAAGACGAACCGCTGATCTTCCTGAAGACGGCCGGCGCGCTGCTCGGCCACCGCGGCCACACGCGGCGCCCGGCGGGCGTGGCGGTGATGCACTATGAATGCGAGCTGGCGGTGGTCATCGGCAAGACGGCCCGGCACGTGCCGCGCGCCCATGCGCTGCAGCACGTGGCCGGCTACACCGTGTGCAACGACTACGCCGTGCGCGACCATCTTGAGAACTGGTACCGCCCCAACCTGCGCGCCAAGAACCGCGACGGCGCCACCGTGCTCGGCCCCTGGCTGGTGAGCGCCGACGAGGTGCCCGACCCGCAGGCGCTGGCATTGCGCACCCGCGTCAACGGCCGCGTCACGCAGCAGGGTCACACCGGGCACATGATCCACGGCGTGGCCGCGCTCATCGAATACCTGAGCAGCTTCATGACGCTGCAGGTCGGTGATGTCATCCTCACCGGCACACCCGACGGCGTGGTCAACGTCAACGCAGGTGACGAGGTGCTCACCGAGATCGACGGCATCGGTCGCCTGCTCAACACCCTGGTCGCAGACACGGAACCCTGAAGCACCATGCGCATCCGGCACCTCATCGGCGGCAAGGCCGTGGACAGCGGCGAGACCTTCGAGACGCTCAACCCGGCCACCCAGGAGGTGCTGGCCGAAGTGGCGGCCGGCGGTGAGGAAGAGGTGCAAGCCGCGGTGGCCGCCGCCAAGGCCGCGTTCCCGAAATGGGCTGCGCTGCCGGCTGGCGAGCGCGCGAGCCTGATGCACAAGCTGGGCGAGCTCATCATCCAGAACGTGCCGGAGCTGGCGCGCATGGAGACCGACGACACCGGGCAGGTCATCTCGCAGACGCGCAAACAGCTGGTGCCGCGTGCGGCCGACAACTTCCACTACTTCGCCGAGATGTGCGTGCGTGTGGACGGCCACACCTACCCCACGCCCACGCACCTGAACTACACGCTCTTCCACCCGGTGGGCGTGTGCGCGCTCATCAGCCCCTGGAACGTGCCCTTCATGACGGCGACGTGGAAGGTGGCACCCTGCCTGGCCTTCGGCAACACCGCGGTGCTGAAGATGAGCGAACTCTCGCCGCTCTCTGCCGCGCGGCTGGGTGAGCTGGCGCTGGAAGCCGGCATCCCGCCCGGTGTGCTGAACCTGGTGCACGGCAGCGGCCGCGACGCCGGTGAACCGCTGGTGCGTCACCCCGACGTGCGCGCCATCAGCTTCACCGGGTCCACCGCCACCGGCCAGCGCATCGTGCACAGCGCGGGGCTCAAGAAGTTCAGCATGGAACTCGGCGGCAAGAGCCCCTTCGTCATCTTCGACGACGCCGACCTCGAGCGTGCCATGGACGCCGCGCTGTTCATGATCTTTAGCAACAACGGCGAACGCTGCACCGCGGGCAGCCGCATCCTGGTGCAGCGGCGCATCTATGCCGACTTTGCGGTGCGCTTTGCCGAACGCGCGCAGCGCATCCCGGTGGGCGACCCGGCCGACGAGCGCACGATCATCGGCCCCATGATCAGTGCCGCCCACCAGGCCAAGGTGCGCAGCTACATCGAACTGGGGCCGAAGGAAGGCGCGGCACTGCTGTGCGGCGGCACCGGCATGCCCGAGCTGCCGCCACACCTGCGGCGTGGCCACTACGTGCAGCCCACGGTGTTTGCCGATGTCGACAACCGCATGCGCATCGCGCAGGACGAGATCTTCGGCCCCGTGGCCTGCCTGATCCCCTTCGATCACGAGGCCGACGCGGTGCGCCTGGCCAATGACACGGCCTACGGCCTGTCGAGCTATGTCTGGACCGAAAACCTCGGCCGCGCCCACCGCGTGGCGGCGGCCATCGAGGCCGGCATGTGCTTCGTCAACAGCCAGAACGTGCGTGACCTGCGCCAGCCCTTCGGCGGCACCAAGGCCTCGGGAACGGGGCGCGAGGGCGGCACCTGGAGCTACGAGGTGTTCCTGGAGCCGAAGAACGTGTGCGTGTCGCTGGGCGGGCATCACATCCCGCGCTGGGGTACGGCCTGAGGCCGCACCTGGTTGGACGAAATGACACCCGCCGCTCCCCCGCCCTCCCCGCCCGCGCAGGGAGATTGGAGACAACGATGAGCCTGTACAACGTGCAGAAGTTTCTCTACCACCTGAACCGCGATGCGCGTGTGCAGCAACGCTATAAGGACGACATGATCGCGCTGTTGCAGGAGTACGAGCTGACCGGTGAGGAGCGCAACGCCATCGAGGCCGGCGACATCGGCAAGCTCTACGTGCTGGGCGCCAACGGCCAGTTGCTGATGCACTTTGCGCCGCTCTTGGGCATGCCCTGGGCCGAGTACATCGAGTCCATGCGCGAGGGCGTGCGCAAGTACGGGCCGGTGCGCGCGGGGATCTACGCAATGACCACGTCAACCGATGAAAAGGTGGC
>JANNFE010000341.1:0-3035 GCA_031379415.1 Betaproteobacteria bacterium
GCTCGACCCCGAAACACTCGCCGAGACACCCGCCGACGGACTGACCATGGGCGAGATCATGTTCCGCGGCAACATCGTGATGAAGGGCTACCTCAAGAACCCGGCGGCCACCGCCAAGGCCTTCGAAGGCGGCTGGTTCCATACCGGCGACCTGGCCGTGATGGAGCCCGACCGCTACGTCAAGATCAAGGACCGCAGCAAGGACATCATCATCAGCGGCGGCGAGAACATCAGCTCACTCGAGGTGGAGGACGCGCTCTACCGCCACCCCGCCGTGCTGGCCTGCGCCGTGGTGGCGCGGCCCGACCCCAAGTGGGGCGAGACGCCGGTGGCCTATGTCGAGACCAAGGCCGACAGCACGGTCACCGCGGCCGAGCTGGTGGCGCACTGCAAGACGCTGCTGGCGGGCTACAAGGTGCCGCGCGAGATCCGCTTCGAGGCGATCCCGAAGACCAGCACCGGCAAGATCCAGAAGTTCCAGTTGCGCGAGCGGGCCAAGAGTTCTGCCGCTTTCGATTAGGAGCGCGCACGTGGCCGGCACCCGTTGTTTCGCGCTGCTGCTCGTGGCGCTGTGCGCCCCGGCGGTTCACGCTGCCACCGAGACCTGGATGGTCAAGGTCCAGGGCACGCCGGCCGGTGCCATGACGGTGGACCGTGGCGACGATGGCGTGGTGCGCGTGGACTACAGCTTCCGCGACAACGGCCGTGGGCCGGACATGAAGGAAGAGTTCACCGTCGACGCCGCACAGCGCCCCACGCGCTACCAGGTGCGCGGCAAGGCCACCATGGGCGGCGAGTTGCGCGAGGACTTCAACCACGCCGAGGGCCGCATCCGCTGGACCTCCACCGCCGACAGTGGCGACGAGCCGGCGCCCGAAGGCAACCTCTTCGTGCCGCTGCAGAGCTCGCCCGCGTACTACGGCCAGCTGCTGCGCGCCCTGCTCGCGCGGCCGGAACGCAGCGCGCCGGTGGGTGCCGCCAGCGTGTTGACGGCCGAGAAGCTGGTGGCCGTGCAGCTGGACGGTCCCGCCGGCCCGGTGCCCGTGGCGCTGTACGCGGTGACCGGTGGCGGCAGTGCGCCCTGGTACCTGTGGCTGCGCGACGACGGCAGCCTTGGCTACTTCGGCCTGGCCTGGCCGGGCTGGCAACTGCCGCCGGCGGGGCATGAGTGGAATGCCGCGTTGCTGATCGAGAAACAACGTACCGCGCAGCAGGAGCGCCTGCGCGCCATCCGCCAGCGCACGGCGCAGCCGCTGCCCGGGCTGACCGTGGTGCAGAACGTGCGCTGGTTCGACGCCCGCGCAGCCACCATGCGCGGGCCGGCCGACGTCTACCTCTTCGACGGCCGCATCGGCGCCATCACCGCGCCGGGCGCGGTGGACGCCCAGCCGCAGCAGCGCATCGACGGCAGCGGGCGCACGCTGCTGCCCGGCCTCATCGACATGCACGCCCACATGTGGCCCGACGCCGGCCTGCTGCACCTGGCCGGCGGCGTGACCACGGTGCGCGACCTGGCCAACCACAACGACGACCTGATGCTGCTGAAGCGCCGTATCGACAGCGGTGAATTCGCCGGCCCGCACATCGTGCCCGCCGGGCTGATCGAGGGCCAGAGCCCGTTCTCGTTGCGCCGCGGCGTGGTCGCTGCCGACCTCGACGCCGCGCTGCGTGCCGTGGACGGTTATGCCGCGCGCGGCTACCGCCAGATCAAGCTCTACAACTCCATCAAGCCCGAGTGGGTGAAGCCGCTGACTGCGCGCGCCCACCAGCACGGCATGACGGTGGCCGGGCACGTGCCGGCCTTCATGCGCGCCGAAGAGGCGGTGGCCGCGGGTTTTGATGAGCTGACCCACATCAACCAGTTGATGCTGAACTTCTTCGTCAAGCCCGACCAGGACACGCGCACGCTGCTGCGCTTCACGCTGGTGGGCGACGAGGCGCGGCGTGTCGGCATCGACAGCCCGGCGGCGCGCCGCTTCATCGCGCTGCTGCGCCGGCACGGCACGGCGGTGGATCCGACGCTGGCCACCTTCGAAGCCATGTTCACGCAGCGCGACGGTGAGCTGAACCCGGCGCTGGGCGACGTTGCCGACCACCTGCCGGTGCTGTGGCGGCGCGGGCTGCGCCAGTCGGAGATGAGCCCCGGCGCCGGGCAGGTGCTGCGCTACCGCGCGTCGTGGGCGCGCATGGTGGCCTTCACCGGCGCGCTGCATCGCGCCGGCGTGCCGCTGGTGGCCGGCACCGACGACACGCCCGGGCTCATGCTGCACCGCGAGCTGAAGCTGTACGTGCAGGCCGGCATCGCGCCGCTGGAGGTGCTGCGCATCGCCACCTGGAACGGTGCGCGCGTGGCCGGCATCACCGACCGTGCCGGGTCCATCGAACGCGGCAAGCCGGCCGACCTGGTGCTGGTGGACGGCGACCCCGGCCGCGACATCGGTGAACTGCGCAAGGCCAGCCTCGTCATCCAGGGCGGCCAGGCCTACGCGCCGGCCGCGCTGTATCAAGCCGCCGGCTTCCGGCCTTTCGTGCCGGGGGCGAAGATCGAAGCGGCCGCGGCTGCGGCTGCGAAATGAACAAGGAGCACGGACCATGAGCGACGAACCCCTGGTGCTGCACGAGAAGGACACACGCGGCCTCGTCACGCTGACGATGAACCGCCCGCAGGCCTTCAACGCCTTGTCGGAAGCCATGCTGGCCGCACTGCAGGCCGCGCTGGACCGCGTGGCCGCCGACGAGACGGCGCGCGCCGTGGTCATCGCCGCCAGTGGCAAGGCTTTCTGCGCCGGGCATGACCTGAAGGAGATGCGCGCCGAGCCCTCGCTCGGCTACTACCAGCGCCTGTTCGCGCAGTGCGGCCGCATGATGATGAGCATCCAGAAGCTGCCCGTGCCGGTGATCGCGCGCGTGCAGGGCATCGCCACCGCGGCCGGCTGCCAGCTGGTGGCGATGTGCGACCTGGCGGTGGCCTCGCGCGAAGCGAAGTTCGCGGTCAGCGGTGTCAACCTCGGGCTCTTCTGCAGCACGCCCAGCGT
>JANNFE010000371.1:0-12005 GCA_031379415.1 Betaproteobacteria bacterium
AGCAAGTACCGCATCAACCCCGGCAACGTGGGCAAGGGCGACAAGCGCGACCGCCAGTTCGGCATGATGGTGGAAGCCGCGGCGAAGTACGACAAGGTGGTGCGCATCGGCGTCAACTGGGGCAGCCTCGACCAGGAACTGCTGGTTGAGCTGATGGACCAGAACGCGCGCCGCGCCCAGCCGCTGGAGGCCAAGCAGGTGATGTACCAGGCGCTGGTGCAGTCGGCGCTGAGCTCGGCTGAAGTCGCACGCGAGATCGGCCTGAACCCCGACAACATCATCATCAGCTGCAAAGTGAGTGGTGTGCAGGACCTCATCAGTGTCTACCGCGCCCTGGCCCGGCGTTGCGACTACGCCTTGCACCTGGGCCTGACCGAAGCCGGCATGGCCACCAAGGGCACGGTGGCCAGCGCCACGGCCTTGGCCGTGCTGCTGCAGGAAGGCATCGGCGACACCATCCGCGTGAGCTTGACGCCGCAGCCCGGCGAGGCGCGCACGCAGGAAGTGGTGGTGGCCGCCGAGATCCTGCAGAGCCTGGGCCTGCGCACCTTCAACCCCAGCGTCACGGCCTGTCCTGGCTGCGGCCGCACGACCAGCACCACCTTCCAGGAACTGGCCAAACAGATCGACGACTTCCTGCGCGCGCAGATGCCGGTGTGGAAGGCCAAGTACCCCGGCGTCGAAGGCCTGAGGGTGGCGGTGATGGGTTGCATCGTCAACGGCCCTGGTGAAAGCAAACATGCCGACATCGGCATCAGCCTGCCGGGCACTGGCGAGGCGCCGGCCGCGCCAGTGTTCATCGACGGCGAGAAGGCGATGACCTTGCGCGGCGAGAGCATCGCGCAGGAGTTCCACAAGATCGTCGAGACCTACATCGAGCGGCGTTTCGGTGCGGTGACGACGGCGCATTGACGCTGCCGCAGCACCCCCATCTCCGTACCCTCGACTTCGACGGCGCACTACGGCGCCGAACCCCCCATGGCTGAGAAGCTGACTGCCGTCAAAGGCATGAACGACATCCTGCCCGGCAGCGTGCCGCGCAAGGAAAGACTGCCCGATTCCGCGCTCTGGCGCTGGTTCGAGGACACCGTGCAGTCGGTGCTGGCGCGTCACGGCTACCAGTACCTGCTGACGCCCATCGTCGAGCCGACAGCGCTGTTCGTGCGTGGCATCGGCGAGGCCACCGACATCGTCGAGAAGGAGATGTACTCCTGGACCGATGCCATGAACGGCGACGCGCTGACGCTGCGCCCGGAGATCACCGCCGGCATCGTGCGCGCCATGGTCGAGCACAACGCGCTCTACAACGGCCCGCTGCGCGTGTGGTCGCTGGGCCCGGTGTTCCGCCACGAACGGCCGCAGAAGGGCCGCTACCGCCAGTTCTACCAGCTCGACGTGGAAGCCCTGGGCTACGCCGGGCCGGATGTCGATGCCGAGCTCATCCTCATGGTGCGCCGGCTGTGGCAGGACCTGGGCCTGGTGATCGGCCAGCATGTGCGGCTGGAAATCAACAGCCTGGGCCAGCCGGCCGAACGCGCCGCGCACCGCACCGCGCTGGTGGCCTACTTCGAGCAGCACGCCGAGCAGTTGGACGATGACTCGAAGCGCCGCCTGCTGAGCAACCCGCTGCGCATCCTGGACAGCAAGAACCCCGACATGCACGCGCTGCTGGAGGCCGCGCCCCAGCTGCCGGACCACCTGGGCACCGAGACGCGCGCGCACTTCGCCGCCGTGTGTGCGGTGCTCGACGCCGCCGGCCTGCCCTATCGCGTCAACCCGCGCCTGGTGCGCGGCCTCGACTACTACAACCTCACCGTGTTCGAGTGGGTCACCGACCACCTGGGCTCACAGGGCACGGTCTGCGGCGGCGGCCGCTACGACGGCCTCTTCGAGCAGCTCGGCGGCAAGCCCACGCCGGCCATCGGCTTTGGCCTGGGCGTCGAACGGCTGCTGCTGCTGCTGCAGGAGCTGGCGCTGCCGGTGCCAAGGTCCGCGCCCGATGCTTATGCCGTGATCGGCGATGCGTCTGGCCTGGCGCCGGCCTTGGTGGTCATCGACGCACTGCGCGCCGCAGGCCTGGCCGTGCAGATGCACGCCGGCGGCGGCAGCATGAAGGCGCAGTTCAAAAAGGCCGATGCCAGCGGCGCACGTTACGCGCTGGTCTTCGGCACCGATGAGCTGGCGCGCGGCGAGCTGACGATCAAGCCCCTGCGCGATGCAGCCGGGGCGCAGATCACGCGCCCTCTGGGCGCCGTCACCACCTGGGCGCACGAGCTGCGCGCCGCATAATCAGCGGTTGTCCCCATTCACCACGCCTGTAGCGAACGCACCCATGGCCACCCAACTCGACCTGCAAGAGCAGGAGCAACTCGACGCGCTCAAGGCGTTCTGGAACAAGCAGGGCAACCTCATCACCTGGACGCTGGTGCTCGTGCTGGGCGGCTTCGCGGCCTGGAATGCCTGGAACTGGTACGAACGCGACAAGGCCACCAAGGCCGCGGCCATGTTCGAGGAGCTCGACCGCTCTGCCACGAATGGCGATGCCGAGCGCACGACGCGCGTCTTCGCCGATCTGAAGGCGCGTTTTCCCGCCACCGCCTATGCCCAGCAGGCCGGCCTGCTGGCCGCCAAGGTGCAGGCCGCCAAGGGTCAGGCTGACGCCGCCAAGGCCAGCCTGCTCTGGGTCGCCGAGAACGGCATTGAGGACGAGATCCGCACCGTGGCCCGCCTGCGCCTGGCCGCGCTGCAGGGCGACGCGAAGCAGTACGACGAGGCCCTGAAGACCCTGGACGCCGCCAAGGCCGAAGGCTTCGAGGCGCTGGTGGCCGACCGTCGCGGCGACATCCTCCTGGCCCAGGGCAAGAAGGACGAAGCGCGCGCCGCCTGGCAGACGGCCTGGAAGGCGATGGGCGAGAAGGTGGACTACCGCCGCCTGATCGAAGCCAAGCTCACGTCGGTCGGTGCGCCGCCGGAAGCTCCCGCCGCAGCGGCCTCGGGGGCGGCGCGATGAGGGGTTGGCGCGACGCGCTCGCCATGTTCGCCGCCTCGGGGCTGCTGGCCCTGGGTGCGTGTTCGTCCGACCGCCCCAAGCCGACGCCGCTGGAGAACTTCGCGCCCCGCATCGCCGGCACCCAGGTTTGGAACCTGAGCATCGGCAGCATCGACTTCCCGCTCGTGCCCACCGTGCGCGAAGGCGTGTTCTTCGTCGCCGCCGGCAACGGCGACGTGCTGGCCGTGCAGGCCGACACTGGCGCGGTGATGTGGCGCGCCAGCGTCGGCGGTGGCATCGCCGCCGGGGTCGGCAGCGACGGCCGCTACACCAGCGTGGTGACGCGCGGCAACGAGGTCGTCACCTTCGACAGTGGCCGCGAGGTCTGGCGCAAGCGCGTGCCGTCGGCCGTGGTGACGCCGCCGCTGGTGGCCGGCGAGCGCGTCTTCGTGATGGGTGTGGACCGCGGTGTGCACGCCTTCGACGCCGTCGACGGCCGCCGCCTGTGGGTCTACAGCAAGCCGGGCGACGCGCTCACGCTGGCCCAGGCCAGCGTGGTCACGGCCTACAAGAACAACCTGCTGGTGGCCCAGGGCCAGCGTCTCACGGCGCTGGACCCGCTGCGTGGCACGGTGCAGTGGGAAGTGCCCATGGCCTCGCCGCGCGGCACGAATGAAGTGGAACGGCTGGCCGACCTGGTGGGTCCGATACTGCGCCTGGGGGACCGCGTCTGCGCGCGCGCCTTCCAGGCTGCGGTGGCCTGCGCCGATGCCTCGCGCGGAGCCTTGCTCTGGTCGCGCAACGTGGGCGGCATCAACGCCGTGGCGGGTGATGCCGAGTTCGTCTTCGGCGCAGACGCCAGCGACCGCATTACCGCCTGGCGCGCGGCCAGCGGCGACATGGTCTGGCAAAGCGAGAAGCTGCTCTATCGCGGCCTGAGTGGCGCGCTGGCGCTCGGGCCTTCGGTGGTCTTCGGCGACGGCGAAGGTTATGTGCACTTCCTGGCCGCTGCCAGCGGCGAACAGCAGCTGCGCCTGCCCACCGACGGCAAGGCCGTGGTCGGCACGCCCGCGCTGGCTGGCCGCACGCTGCTGGTGACCACGCAGGGCGGCGGCCTTTACGCCTTCCGCCCGAATTGATGAGTTCCCCCCGAAGCGCCTGCGGCGCCTCCCCCCGGGGGGCAACGCCAGCGGCCCGGCGGAGCCGGATCCGCGGCGTCTGCTTGGTCATAGCGCCATGAAGCCCGTCATCGCCCTCGTCGGACGGGCCAACGTGGGCAAGTCCACGTTGTTCAACCGCATCACCAAGAGCCGCGACGCCATCGTCGCGGACTACGCCGGCCTGACGCGTGACCGCCACTACGGCGACGCGCGCCTGGGCGGCATCGAATTCATCGTCGTCGACACCGGCGGCTTCGAACCCGACAAGCCGAGCGGCGTGGTGGCCGAGATGGCCAAGCAGACACGCCAGGCGGTGGCCGAGGCCGACGCCGTGGTCTTTGTCGTCGACGTGCGCGCCGGCCTGTCGGCGATGGACCACGACATCGCGCGCTACCTGCGCACGCAGCAGAAGCGTGTGCTGCTGGCGGTGAACAAGGCCGAGGGCATGAGCGAGTCACCGCTGCTCGGCGAATTCCACGAGTTGGGGCTGGGCGAACTGCACCCCATCTCGGCGGCGCATGGGCAGGGCATCCGCAGCCTGCTGGACGTGGCGCTGGAGGGCTATGCGCCGGTGGAAGACGAATACGGCAGCGGCCCCGGCGACGAGGACCGCCCGGTCCGCCTGGCCGTGGCGGGCCGGCCGAACGTGGGCAAGAGCACGCTCATCAACGCCTGGCTGGGCGAGGAACGGATGGTGGCCTTCGACCAGCCCGGCACCACGCGCGACGCCATCCACGTGCCCTTCGAGAAGGACGGCCGCCAGTTCGAGCTCATCGACACGGCCGGCCTGCGCCGCAAGGGCAAGGTCTTCGAGGCGATCGAGAAGTTCTCGGTGGTGAAGACGCTGCAGGCCATTGCCGACGCCAACGTCGTGCTGCTGCTGATCGACGCCACGCAGGGCGTGAGCGACCAGGACGCGCACATCGCCGGCTACATCCTCGAATCGGGCCGCGCGGTGGTCATCGCCATCAACAAATGGGACGCCACCGACGACTACCAGCGCCAGCAACTGCAGCGCTCCATCGAGACCCGGCTGGCCTTTCTGAAGTACGCACCGGTGCTGCAGATCTCGGCCATCAAACGAACGGGCCTGAACGCGGTGTGGAAGGCCATCCTGCAGGCCCATGCCTCGGCCACGGTGAAGATGAGCACGCCGGTGCTCACCCGCCTCGTGCACGAAGCCGCCGAACACCAGGCACCGCGCCGCGAAGGGCGCTTCCGGCCGAAGATGCGCTACGCCCACCAGGGCGGCATGAACCCGCCGCTGGTCGTCATCCACGGCACCTCGCTCGACAAGGTGCCCGACAGCTACAAGCGCTTCCTGGAAAGCCGGCTGCGCGAACACTTCAAGCTGGTGGGCACGCCAGTGCGCATCGAGATGCGTTCGGCGAAGAATCCGTTCGACGACAAGGGAACCTAGTTCCAGGGCCGGTACCCAATGGCCGTACCCCGCCAGAGTGCGGTGCCCCTGTGATACCGTGCATGCTTCTCGGTATCCAACACGGAGAATATCGTGTCAAACAAAGGCCAACTTTTGCAGGACCCCTTTCTGAACCTGCTGCGCAAGGAACATGTGCCGGTGTCGATTTACCTCGTCAACGGCATCAAGCTCCAAGGCCACATCGAGAGCTTCGACCAGTACGTGGTGTTGCTGCGCAATACCGTGACGCAGATGGTCTACAAGCACGCCATCTCCACCGTCGTGCCCAGCCGCGCGGTGAACTTCCACGCCAACGAACCGGGCGAGCAGGCCTGACGCGCCGGCGCGAGCACACCCCACCTTGACATCCGCATCCACTGCAGCGCCAGGCGGCGACGGGCCCACACGTGCGGTGCTGGTCGGCGTGGACGTGGGCGGTTCGTCGCACTTCGACGCCACGCTGGACGAACTGGCCCTGCTGGCCAGTTCAGCCGGCG
The DNA here is from genome assembly GCA_031379415.1 of Betaproteobacteria bacterium. Taxonomy (GTDB): domain Bacteria; phylum Pseudomonadota; class Gammaproteobacteria; order Burkholderiales; family Burkholderiaceae_C; genus Rubrivivax. The sequence continues at coordinate 6,067 of JANNFE010000371.1, forward strand.
ACCTGACGGTGGCGCGCGTGACCGCACGCCGCAAGTCACCCGACCCGGCGCTCTTCATCGGCAGCGGCAAGGCCGACGAGATCAAGGCGCTGGTGGCGGCCACGCAGGCTCATGGCGTGATCTTCGACCAGGCATTGAGCCCCGCACAACAGCGCAACCTGGAACGCCACCTGGGTGTCCCTGTGGCCGACCGCACCTCGCTCATCCTCGACATCTTCGCCGACCGTGCGCAGAGCCACGAAGGCAAGCTGCAGGTGGAGTTGGCGCGCCTGCAGTACATGGCCACGCGACTGGTCGGCCGCTGGAGCCACCTGGAGCGCCAGCGCGGCGGCATAGGCAACCGCGGCGGCCCGGGTGAGGCGCAGATCGAACTCGACCGTCGCATGATCGGTGACCGCATCAAGACCGTGAAAGAGCGCCTGGAAAAGGTCAAGCGCCAGCGCGGCACGCAACGCAAGGCGCGCGAGCGGCGTGGCACCTTCCGCGTGTCCCTGGTGGGTTACACCAATGCTGGCAAGTCGACGCTGTTCAATTCGCTGGTGAAGGCCAAGGCCTATGCCGCCGACCAGCTCTTCGCCACGCTGGACACCACCACGCGTTCACTGTGGCTCGGCGAAGCCCAGGCCTCGGTTTCTTTGTCAGACACCGTGGGCTTCATCCGCGACCTGCCGCACAAACTGGTGGAAGCGTTTCGCGCCACGCTGCAAGAAGCAGCCGACGCCGACCTGCTACTGCACGTGGTCGATGCGGCCAGCCCGCTGCTTGCCGAGCAGATGGCCGAGGTCGAACGCGTGCTCGAGGAAATCGGTGCCGACGGCGTGCCGCAGATCCTGGTCTACAACAAGTGCGACCTGCTCGAAGACTCACGCCAGTCGCGTGAAGCCAACGACTGGATCGAGGCCCATCCCGGCGTGCGCCGACAGCGCGTGTTCGTCAGCGCGCGCACGGGGCAAGGCCTGGATCAGCTGCGACTGGCCATCGCCGCGACGGCGCTGGCACGCTTGAACGCTGGCGACATCGCCCCATCTCTCATGCTTCCTGACGGCACGCCGGCAGGTTTGCCTGCAGCCACCCATTGACCGCCCTCCACACCGCACCCGCATGCGCGAAGTCCTAGCTCCCCGATTCACCCAGCGCCTGGCTGCCCTGGCGGCCGCCGCCCGCGCGCTGGTCTTCAACAACCGCAACGACGGCCCGCCCGATCTTGACGAACTGTGGCGCGACTTCAATCGCAAGCTCAGCGGCCTGTTCGGCGGCAAGGGCGGCGGCGTCGGTGGCCGTGACGAGGGCAACCGCCCGCCCGGCGGCCCCTTCCAGCCCGACGCCAAGAGCGCCGGCATTGGCGCCGGGCTCATCGCCGTGGTGGCCCTGCTCATCTGGCTGGGCAGCGGCTTCTTCATCGTGCAGGAAGGTCACCGCGCGGTCATCACGACCTTCGGCAAATACGCCAGCACCACCGACGCCGGTTTCCAGTGGCGCTTTCCTTATCCCGTGCAGGCGCACGAGGTGGTGGCGGTCACGCAGCTGCAGTCGGTGGACGTGGGCCGCAATTCGGTGGTGCAGGCCACTGGGCTGAAGGACTCCTCCATGCTCACGCAGGACGAGAACATCGTCGACATCCGTTTCACCGTGCAGTACCGCCGCACCGACGCGCGCGCCTACCTGTTCGAGAACAACCGCCCCGACGAAGCCGTGGTGATGGCCGCCGAATCGGCCGTGCGCGAGATCGTCGGCCGCAGCCGCGTCGACCAGGTGCTGTACGAGCAGCGCGACGCCATCGCTGCTGACCTCGTGAAGTCCATCCAGACCCAGCTCGACCGCCTGAAGGCCGGCATCGTGATCGCCAACGTCAACATGCAGAACGTGCAGGTACCCGACAGCGTGCAGTCGGCCTTCAATGACGCCGTGAAGGCCACCGCCGACCGCGACCGCTTCAAGAACGAAGGGCAGGCCTACGCCAGCGACGTCATCCCCAAGGCGCGCGGCACCGCCAGCCGGCTGCTGGAAGAGGCCGAAGGCTACCGCTCACGTGTGGTGGCACAGGCCGAGGGTGATGCGCAGCGCTTCCGCTCGGTGCTGACCGAGTACCAGAAGGCGCCGGCCGTGACGCGTGACCGCCTCTACATCGAGACCATGCAGCAGGTCTACTCCAACGTCACCAAGGTGATGGTCGACAGCCGCAGCGGTTCGAACCTGCTCTACCTGCCGCTGGACCGCTTGCTGCAGCAGAGCGCCACCGCCGCGCCGGCCGCTGGCCCCGGCGTGACCGTGGTGCCGCCGCCGTCGCCGATCGACCCCACGGGCACGCAAAGCGTGGACATCCGTTCGCGCGACAACGCGCGCACGCGTGACCGCGAAGGCCGTTGAGCAAGGCGCACCAGATGAACCGCATCGCATTCACCGTCCTTGGCGTGCTCGTCGCGCTGATGCTCGCCGCCAGCACCCTGTTCGTCGTCGACCAGCGCCAGGTCGGCGTGCTCTACGCCCTGGGCGAGATCAAGGAAGTCATCGCCGAGCCCGGCCTGCACTTCAAGCTGCCGCCGCCCTTCCAGAACGTCGTCTTCCTCGACAAACGCGTGCAGACGCTCGACAGCCCGGAAACGCGCCCCATCTTCACGGCCGAGAAGAAGAGCCTGGTCATCGACTGGCTGGTGAAGTGGCGCATCACCGAGCCGCGCCAGTTCATCCGCAACAACGGCGTCGACTTCCGCAACCTGGAAAGCCGCCTGTCGCCCGTGGTGCAGGCCGCCTTCAACGAAGAGATCACCAAGCGCGACGTGCGCGGCGTGCTGGCCACCGAGCGCGAGAAGGTCATGACCGACGTGCGCAACCGCCTCGCCGACGAGGCCAAGGCTTTCGGCATCGAGATCGTCGACGTCCGCATCAAGCGCGCCGACTTCGTGGCCGACATCTCCGATTCGGTCTACCGGCGCATGGAGTCGGAACGCAAGCAGGTGGCCAACGAACTGCGTTCGCAAGGCGCTGCCGAGGGCGAGAAGATCCGCGCCGATGCTGACCGCCAGCGCGAAGTCATCATCGCCGAGGCCTACCGCGACGCGCAGAAGATCAAAGGCGAGGGCGACGCCAAGTCCTCGGCGTTGTACGCCGACGCCTTCGGCCGCGACGCGCAGTTCGCGCAGTTCTATCGCAGCCTGGAAGCCTACCGCTCGACCTTCCGCACCAAGGGCGACGTGATGGTGCTCGACCCCAACGGCGAGTTCTTCAAGGCCATGCGCGGCGGCGGCGCGGCGGCGGGCAAGTAGGCGGCCTCGGGCACGACGCCCCTCCGTTGCAATGGGCGATCTCCTGCTCGGCGCCCTGGCGCTGATGCTGATCTTCGAAGGCGTGCTGCCCTTCCTGAGCCCGGGCGCCTGGCGCTCGGTCTTCGAGAAGGCCACGCAGATGACCGATGGGCAGATCCGCTTCATTGGCCTGAGCAGCCTGGTGATCGGGCTCCTGCTGCTCCTGGTCTGGCGTTAGTTCGCGCCCCGTACAATGCCGGTTTCAACACCGGTGCATTTCATGCTGTCTGCTTGGCTGCTGCCCGAGCACATTGCCGACGTTCTGCCGGCCCAGGCCCGGCGCGTGGAAGACCTGCGCAGGGCGCTGCTGGACCGCGCTCGCGGCTACGGCTTCGAATTGGTGATGCCGCCGCTGCTGGAGCACCTGCAGTCTCTGCTCACCGGCACCGGCCGTGAACTCGATCTCAAGACCTTCAAGCTGGTCGACCAGCTCAGCGGCCGCATGCTGGGGCTGCGTGCCGACACCACGCCGCAGGCCGCGCGCATCGACGCCCATCTGCTCAACCGCGACGGCGTGACGCGCCTGTGCTATTGCGGCCCGGTGCTGCACACGCGCCCGGCCGGACTGGCCGCCACGCGCGAGCCCTTGCAGTTCGGCGCCGAGATCTTCGGCCACGCCGGCCTGGAAGCCGACCTGGAAGCCGCCGAGCTGGCGCTGGACTGCCTGCAGGCCGCACAGGTGGGCGAGCTGGTCATCGACCTGGCTGACGCGCGCGTGCTGCGCGGCGTGCTGGCCGGCGTGCCGCTGGATGCGGCGCAGCTGCAAGACATCGTGCAGGCGCTGTCGGACAAGGACGCACCGGCGCTCGACGTGTTGACGCAGAACATCCCGGTCGAAGCGCGTGGCGGCCTGCGCGCCTTGCTGCGCCTGTACGGTGGCGACGAGGTGCTGGCCGCGGCACGGCGCGAGCTGCCGCAGCGCCCGCTGGTGCACGACGCGCTGGACCACCTGCAGTGGCTGGCAGCGCACTTGCGCGTGGCGTTCCCGGCCCTGAGGCTGGGCTACGACCTGTCGGACATGAGCGGCTATGCCTACTACAGCGGTTCGCGCTTCGCCATCTACGGCGCCGGCAGCAGCGATGCGCTGGCCCGCGGCGGGCGCTACGACGAAGTGGGTGCGGTGTTCGGCCGCAACCGGCCGGCCGTGGGCTTCAGCCTCGACCTGAAGGCGCTGGCCGAACTGGCCCGGCCATCTGCCGCACCGCGCGCCGTGCGCGCGCCCTGGGGCGAAGATCCGGCCTTGCGTGCTGCGGTGCGCGCACTGCGCGAAGGCGGCGAGACCGTCATCGCCATGCTGCCCGGCCATGAACTCGAAGCGCAGGCCTTCGACTGCGACCGCGAGCTCGTGCTCGACGGCGGACGCTGGGTGCTGCGCGCGTTCGATGCGCGCAGCCCCACCTGATTTCACTCAAGGACTCATCGAACATGCAAGCAGCCGTACGGCCCGGAGCGGGCCGCAACGTGGTGGTGGTCGGCACCCAGTGGGGCGATGAAGGCAAGGGCAAGATCGTCGACTGGATGACCGACCATGCCCAGGGCGTGGTGCGCTTCCAGGGCGGACACAACGCGGGCCACACGCTGGTCATTGCCGGCCGTAAGACGGCCTTGCAGCTCATTCCGAGCGGCGTCATGCGCGAGGGCGTGGCCTGCTACATCGGCAACGGCGTGGTCGTCGACCCGGCGCACATGCTGCAGGAGATCGAGCGCATCGAGGCACTCGGCATTGACGTGCGTTCGCGACTCTTCCTGTCGGAGGCCTGCCCGCTGATCCTGCCTTTCCATGTCGAGCTCGACCGTGCGCGCGAAGGCCGCCGCGAAAGCAGCGGCAGCGGCAAGATCGGCACCACCGGCAAGGGCATCGGCCCGGCCTACGAGGACAAGGTGGCGCGCCGTGCGCTGCGCGTGCAGGATCTGAAGCATCCGGCGCGCTTCGAAAGCAAGCTGCGCGAGCTCGTCGAGTTGCACAACACCGAACTGACCTATCTGGGTGCGGCCACGCTCGAATGGCAGCCCATGCTCGACAACGCCATGCGTTCGGCCGAGCAGTTGCGCCCGCTGATGTCGGACGTGGGTTATCGCCTGCACAACGCGCATCTGGCCGGCCACAACCTGCTCTTCGAAGGCGCACAGGGCACGCTGCTCGACATTGACCACGGCACCTACCCCTACGTCACTTCCAGCAACTGCGTGGCCGGCAATGCCGCTGCAGGCTCGGGCGTGGGGCCGGGCATGCTGCACTACGTGCTGGGTATCACCAAGGCCTACACCACGCGCGTGGGCGGTGGGCCGTTTCCCACTGAACTCGATATCGACCAGGCCGGCGGCGTGGGTCACCACCTGTCTAGCGTGGGCCAAGAGCGCGGCACGGTCACCGGCCGTGCGCGCCGTTGTGGCTGGCTGGACGCGGCAGCGCTGAAGCGCTCCATCATCATCAACGGTGTGTCCGGGTTGTGCATCACCAAGCAGCACGTGCTGGACGGGTTGGCCGAAATCAAGATCTGCACCGGCTACCAACTGGGCGCGGCGTTCTTGGATGTGCTGCCGCTGGATGCCGACGACATCGAGGCTTGCCAGCCCCAGTACGAAACCCTGCCGGGCTGGACCGAAACGACGGCCGGATTGACGCACTGGGAACAA
>JANNFE010000379.1:0-4697 GCA_031379415.1 Betaproteobacteria bacterium
GGCAAGTAAGGCGGCTTACTTGTTGGCGGCCTTCTTCGGCCGCTGCCAGCCGGCCAGGCTGACCTGGCGCGCCCGCGCCACCGTCAGCTGCCCGGCGGGCGCGTCCTTGCCGATGGTGCTGCCGCCGCCGATGGTGGCGCCGTCGCCCAAGGTCACCGGCGCGATGAGCACGCAGTTGCTGCCGACGTGCACATCGTTGCCGATGACGGTGCGGTGCTTGTTGGCGCCGTCGTAGTTGGCGGTGATGCTGCCGGCGCCGAAGTTCACGCGTTCGCCCACCGTGGTGTCGCCCAGGTAGGCCAGGTGGTTGGCCTTGGCGCCGGCCGCCAGGGTGCTGTTCTTCACTTCGACGAAGTTGCCGATGTGCACCTCGGCGCCGAGTTCGGCGCCGGGGCGCAGCCGTGCGTAGGGCCCGACCAGCGCGCCGGCACCGACCAGCGCGCCTTCGATGTGCGTGTAGGGGTGGATCACCGCACCGGCGCCGATGCGCGCGTCGCGGATGACGCAGTGCGCGCCGATGCGCACGCCGTCGGCGATGTGCACCACGCCTTCGAAGATGCAGTTGATGTCGATCTCGTCGTCGCTGCCGCAGGCCAGCGTGCCGCGCAGGTCGAAGCGCGCCGGGTCGGCCAGGCGCACGCCGGCTTCCATCAGGGCTTCGGCCCGCATGCGCTGGTAGCGGCGTTCCAGGTCGGCCAGCTGCACGGGGCTGTTGACGCCCAGCACCTCGGTGTCGCTGGCGGCCGCGGCGGTGACCACCGGCACGCCTTCGGCCACGGCCATGGCCACGATGTCGGTGAGATAGAACTCGCGCTGCGCGTTGTCATTCTTCAGCGCCATCACCCACTTCTTCAGCAGCGCGGTGGGCGCGGCCATGATGCCGGTGTAGACCTCGCGGATCTCGCGTTGCGCGGGCGTCGCGTCCTTGTGTTCGACGATGGCGCGCACGGCCTGGCCCTCACGCACGATGCGGCCGTAGCCCGTCGCGTCACTCAGTTCGATGGTCAGCAGCGCAAGTTGCTTGCCGCCGCAGGCCTGCGCCAGCGCGCGCGCGGTGGCGCTGCGGATCAGCGGTACGTCGCCGTTCAGGATCAGGGTGGTGGCGTGCGTCTCGTCCAGCAGCGGCACCGTCTGCTGCACGGCGTGGCCGGTGCCGAGCTGCGGTTCCTGGCGCACGAACAGCGCGCCGGGGCAGGCGGCGGCAGCAAGCGCTTCCACGGCGTCGGCGCCATGGCCCGTGATGACGATGGTGCGATCGGCCCCACTCTCAACGCCGGCCTTCAGGACATGCTGCAATAAGCTCGTGCCGGCCAGTTTGTGCAGCACCTTGGGCAAGGCCGACTTCATGCGGGTGCCCTTGCCCGCAGCCATGATCACGACGTTGAGTGCCATGCGCTTGTCTCGAATTCAAAACACGATTATCCGTGGGCTGTGCCTGCTGCTGGCGTGCAGTCTGGCCGCTTGCAGCAGCGTGCGCCTGGCCTACAACAACGGCTCGCAGCTGGCCTGGTGGTGGATCGACGGCTACGCCGACTTCAGCAGCGAGCAGGCGCCCGCGGTCAAGCAGGGCCTGGACCGCCTCTTCGCCTGGCACCGCGCCACGCAGTTGCCCGAGCTGGCGGGCCTGCTGGCCAGCGCGCAGGGGCCGGTGCTGGAGCCCACCACGGCCGCCGCGGCCTGCCGCTGGCAGGAACAGGTGCGCGACAAGCTGGAACCGACGCTGCAGCGCGCCCTGCAGCTGGCCGGCGAGCAGCTGCCCGGCCTGGCCGAGGCGCAGTTCAAGCACATCGAGCAGCGCTATGCCAAGGGCAATGACGAGATGCGCCGCGAGTTCCTGCAGCCCGATGCGGCCGAGCGCCAGGCCGAGTCGGTGAAGCGCGCGGTAGAGCGCGCCGAGCGCCTGTACGGCAGCCTGGGCGATGCGCAGCGGCGGATCATCAATGACGGTGTGGCGGCCTCGCCCTTCAACCCCGAACTCTGGCTGGCCGAACGCCAGCGCCGCCAGCGCGATGTGCTGCAGACCTTGCGCCGTCTGGCCATTGAAAGAGCCGATGCCGAGCAGCGTCTGGCTGCGCTGCGGGCGCTGATGCAGCGCGTCGAGAAGTCACCGAACCCCGAGTACCGCGTCTACCAGATCAAGCTGGGCGACTACAACTGCAGCTTCGCGGCGCAGATCCACAACGCCACCACGCCGGCCCAGCGACAGCGCGCACGCGACACGCTGAAGGGCTGGGAAGACGACCTGCGGGCGCTGGCTCCGGCGCCCTGATTCAGGTCGGCGGCAGTTCGACGACCACACGCCGCGGGTTCATGCCCAGGCGCGGAAAGTCCATCAGCGCGGCCTGGAACATGGCGTTCAGCAGCGATGTGTCGCTGCGCATGCTGCCTTCGCTGCTGGCCCGCGTCTCGAACAGCGGCTTGCCGGTGGCGCGGTCACGGATGAGCAGCGCCACATGGCGTTCGATGCGCGGCACGTCGTAGCTGACGCTGGCACCCCAGCGTGGCGATATCCACGGCCCATGGCGCCAGTAGCCGAAGCCGCCGCGCCACCACAGCGGATCGTCCCAGGGCGAAACGACGAACACGCGGGAGTCGCGCGCACCCACTTGCACCAGCACGTCGGGCTCCTGGCCCGGCGCGGCGGGCTGGAAGCCGGCCCGCTCGAGCGCCGTGCGCGCGCTGGCTTCCAGCGCGTCGCTCTCCGCGGCGCGCGCCTGCTGCGAGGGCAGGCGCTCGAAGGCATAGGTGCCGGGTTTGCGCTCGGTCGGCCAATCGCCGAAGCTCGACACGTTGCTCGACACCGTGCTGATGCCGGCGCAGCCACCCAGCAGCAGGGCGCCGGCCAGCGTGGCACAGGCAGTGAAGAAGCGGCTCATGGTTCAGTCCTCCATGTCACGGATACGTTCGCCCATCGGGTGCAATTCCACGATGCCCGCTGGCGCCGGGGGCGCACAAGGCTCGTCGTCGAAGGCGATATCACCTTCGGCGTTGGGCAAGCCCGTGGCTTTGAGCGTCGTGAAGGGGTAGAGGTTCCGGTCCATCATGTGCGAAGGCGTGATGTTGCCCATGGCGGTGAACATGTTGTCCACGCGCCCGGGGTACTGCCGGTCCCACTCGCGGATCATGCGCTTGACCTGCACGCGCTGCAGCTTGTCCTGGCTGCCGCACAGCGTGCACGGGATGATGGGGAACTGGCGGTGCAGGGCCCACTTCTCCAGGTCGGTCTCGGCCACGTAGGCGAGTGGCCTGATGACGACGTTCCTGCCGTCGTCGCTGACCAGTTTCGGCGGCATGCCCTTGATGCGGCTGCCGAAGAACATGTTCATCAGCAGCGTGACCACGATGTCGTCGCGGTGGTGGCCGAGCGCGATCTTGGTGGCGCCGAGTTCGCCCGCCACGCGGTAGAGGATGCCGCGCCGCAGCCGCGAGCACAGGCTGCACATCGTCTGGCCCTCGGGCACCAGCCGCTTCACGATCGAGTAGGTGTCCTGGTTCTCGATGTGGAAGGGCACGCCCAGGCTTTGCAGATACCGCGGCAGCACGTCGGCCGGGAAGCCGGGCTGCTTCTGGTCGAGGTTGACGGCCACGATGTCGAACTTGGCCGGCGAACGTTCGCGCAGGCCGAGCAGGATGTCGAGCATGGCGTAGCTGTCCTTGCCGCCCGACAGGCAGACCATGACCTTGTCGCCGGCCTCGATCATGTTGAAGTCGCCGATGGCCTGGCCGACCTGGCGGTGCAGGCGCTTGCTGAGCTTGTTGGCTTCGAAGGCCGCCTTCTTCACGGCGGCGGCGTCGGCGGGAGCATTCATCTCAGCTTTCCTTCAGCCCGAAGACCTCGCAGCCCACGGCGTCGCAATCGGGGTAGACGTCGGGCTTGGCGGTGGACACCCGCGCGGCGCGCACGCGCGGGTGCGCCAGCATCAGCGCCAGCACATCGTCGGCCAGCGTTTCCTGCAGATGGATGTGGCCCTTGGCGACCCGTTCCATGATCGACCGGCGGATGAAGTCGTAGTCCACCACTTCGTCGAGCTTGTCGTGCGTGGGCGTCGACAGGGCCAGCGGCACGTACAGATCGACGTTGATGAGCACGCGCTGTTCGCCCTTCTTTTCGAAGTCGTGCACGCCGATGTTGATCCACACCTCGTAGTCGCGCAGGAAGAGGCGCCGGCAGTCCATCAGGCGGGGGTGGTTGAGCAGGCTTTGCATCAGGTGGCTTTCGGGGCGGCGGCACGGGCCAGAAACATCACATCGCGAGCCTGCGCCTGCAGATGCTGGCCGCCATCCACCAACAGCGTGGTGCCGGTGATGGCGGGTGAAGACAGCAGGAAGGGCACGGCGCGTGCCACGTCTTGCGGGGTGGAACTGCGCAGCAGCGGCGTCATGCCGTGCGACGCGGCGAACTCGCCGCTGCTCATCGCACCCGACAGCAGCGTGACGCCCGGCGCCACGCCGCACACGCGCAAGCGCGGCGCCAGCGCCTGCGCCAGCAGCGTGGTGGCCGCGTCGAGGGCCGCCTTGCTGAGCGTGTACGACAGGTAGTCGGGGTTCGGGTTCCACAGCTTCTGGTCGAGCAGGTTGATCACGCAAGCCGTGGCGCCTTCGGCCAGCTGGGCGTGCAGCGCGCGCGCCAGCAGGATGGCCGGCGCGGTGTTGGCGCGCCAGTGCGCTTCCATGGCCTTGACGCTGAAGCTGGCCAC
>JANNFE010000410.1:0-2220 GCA_031379415.1 Betaproteobacteria bacterium
AGCGGGTCGCTCCACTCGCTGTTGTAGCGGATCTCGGTTTTCTCGGGGTCGAGCACCAGGCTGGCCTGGCGGTAGTAGGTCCGTGCGTTGGCCTCGATCTGCTCGCGCGTCAGCGGCGGGCGCGTGGTGTTGCGGCCGGAAGGGTCGCCGATCATCGACGTGAAGTCGCCGATGAGGAATATCACCGTATGCCCCAGATCCTGCAGCTGGCGCATCTTGTTCAGCACCACGGTGTGGCCGATGTGGATGTCGGGCGCCGTGGGGTCCAGGCCGAGCTTGATGCGCAGGGGCTGGCCGGTGGTCTCCGAGCGCACGAGCTTCTTCAACCATTCAGCCTCAGGCAGCAGTTCGTCGCAGCCCCGCAAGGACACCGCCAGGGCTTCCCGCACACGGTCACTGACGGGGGCTGCTGCAGACTGGGACATAGGGCTGGGACTGGGGGGCTGGGGACTCTGGAACGGTCCGGGAATGGGGGCTTTTGCGTAACAGCCCATGCGGAGGGCCTGGCTATACTGCGTCAGCGTTCCCGATCTGGGCTGACGCGTCGGACCCCGCGGCGCAAAATCGCTCGGATTCTAGTGGACGGCCTGCAAGCCACCCGTTGGGTCCGGCTGCGCAGGTCACTCGATCAATGTCGTCGGGCCCATGCCTTGCATGCCGGCTCCGCACGCACCGCCTGAAAAGTTCGCCGCACCTTGGATCAACCTGTCGATCGCGCCTTGCAAGGCCTGCTGCACGCTGCGCAGCGCCACCGTCTGGGGCTTGTGGCCACTGCTGTCGCAGTGATGGCCGGTTTCGGCATCACTGCCGTGGCCGTGGCGCCGCTGGTGCCTGACGCCGCGCGGCTGCCACAGCGCCTGGTGGTGGAAAACGTCGTGCCCGAGGGCATCGATGGCCAGCTCAGCGCGCTGGCCGCACTGGACCTCACGCTCACGCGCAGCGACATCTCGCGCAGCACCGACACGGCCGAAACGCTGCTCGTCCGCCTGGGCGTGCGCGACCCGGCCGCGGCCGTGTTCATCCGCACCGACGCCACCGCGCGCCTCTTGCTCGCCGGCCGTGGCGGCAAGATGGTGCAGGCCCACACCGACGCCAGCAGCAACCTGCAGGAGCTGGTGGCGCGCTTCCCATCGGACCGCGCCGAACTGGCCAAGACCCACTTCACGCGGCTGAGCCTGTCGCGCACCGACGGCCGCTGGATCGCCCGCCTGCAGACCGTGGCCTACACGACGCAGACCCGCCTGGCCAGCGGCAGCATCCGCAACACGCTGTTCGGCGCCACCGACGAATCCGGCATCCCCGACAGCGTGGCCTCGCAGCTGGCAGAAATCTTCTCGACCGACATCGACTTCCACCGCGAACTGCGCAAGGGCGATACCTTCAGCGTCGTCTACGAATCGCTGATGGCCGACGGCGAGCCGGTAGCCTGGAACGAAGGCGCGGGCCGCGTGGTTGCCGCCGAGTTCGTGAACGCCGGTCGCGCCCATCATGCGGTGTGGTTCAACACCACCGATGGCCGCAGCAGTTACTACGACATCGACGGCCGCAGCAAGCGCCGCGCCTTCCTGGCCAGCCCGATGGAGTTCTCGCGCGTCACCTCCGGCTTCGCGATGCGCTTCCATCCGCTGCTGCAGAACTGGCGCGCCCATCTGGGCGTGGACTATGGCGCTCCCACCGGCACGCCGGTGCGCAGCGTGGGCGACGGTGTGATTGACTTCGCCGGGCGACAGAACGGCTATGGCAACGTCGTGCAGGTGACGCACGGCAACTCACGCAGCACGCTGTACGCGCACCTGAGCCGCATCGACGTGAAGAAGGGCCAGCGCATCGAGCAGGGCCAGCGTCTGGGTGCCGTCGGCGCCACCGGCTGGGCCACCGGGCCGCACCTGCACTTCGAGTTCCGCATCGCCGGCCAGCACCAGGACCCGCTGCGCGTGGCCAAGGCGTCTGAGCCCGTGCCGCTGGACGCCGCTTCGCGGCCACGCTTCGCGGAGACCGTGAAGATGGTTCAGGCCAAGCTGGAAGTGGCCGAGTCGCTCATCGGCCAGCCGCAGCGCGCCGAATAGGCGCTGCGTCAACGGCCGCGCGCATTGCGCGCGCGGCCCTGAGTCGATCAAGCCGAGAACGAAGACCCGCAGCCGCAGGTCGTGGTGGCGTTCGGGTTCTTGATGACGAACTGCGCCCCCTGCAGATCTTCCTTGTAGTCGATCTCGGCGCCGC
>JANNFE010000011.1:0-13445 GCA_031379415.1 Betaproteobacteria bacterium
TGCAAGGCGGTGCGCACGGCGCGGTACTCGCCCGACACGGGCACCGTGATCTGCAGCCGCAGCACGCCCGGCGCGGCGTCGTCGCTCTGCGCGAATTCGGCGCGCTGCCAGGCCAGCTCGGGCTGCGTCAGCGTGACCAGGTGGCGCACCGTGGCGGTGGCTTCGTCGACCGGCACCAGGATCTGCCGGAAAGCGGCCAGCACCTGGGCATCGTCAGGGCCGGCTGACGCCCCCACAGGCCAGCGAGGCGCCACGACTTCGGTGACTGCAGCCGGCTTGCGTGTGGCGTCCCAGCCCAGCGCCGCGGCCGCTACCAGCAGCAGCGCCGAGAGCGGCAGCGCAATCCCGTGGCGCCAGAGCCAGAGCCCGAGCCGCGCGCGCAGGGCGATCGGCGCGGCGTTCACGGGGACACCCCAAGGCCTGCGCCCGGTCCCGCCACGCGGGAATGAGCCCTCGGGAGACCCTCGGCGCTCATTGGGGCACCCTACGGGCTGCGCCCGGTCCCGCCAAGCGGGAATGAGCCCTCGGGAGACCCTCGGCGCTCATCGCTGGATCACCAGGTCGAAGCTCAGCCGCGTCAGGCCGGATGCGGGCTCGGGCCTGGCGCCGGTGGCGCCGGCCGTGTCGGGCGTCTCGATGCGCAGCAGCTGGGTGCGCACGAAGGGCGCGGTGGCCTGCACCCGTTCGGCGTGCAGCAGCAGTTCGTCGAGCGACGGGCCTTCGGTGGTCACGCGCACGGCGCCGCGCTCGGCGTCGGTCTCCAGCGACAGCAGCGCGGCGCGCGCGCCGGCCTGGTTTTCCAGCGCTTCGAAGATGCTGCCCCAGGGCGTGTTAAGGCGGCGCACCACGCGGTTGATGCGGGCTCGGTCGGCGGCGTTCAGGGTGGGCGCTGCAGTCACTGCTGTTCTGGCGGCAGGTACTGCGGCGACGGCCGCCTTGGGCCCGGCCTGCGCGCGCTGCTGCCACCACACGGCGGCCGCAGCCAGCAGCAGACCTGCCGAGAACAGCAGCACCACGGCCTGCACGCGCCTGCCAGCGGGCCGGCTGGCATGGCCGAAGAGCCATGCCCGACGCGGCGCCACGAAGCCGATGGAGCGCGGCGCCTTCATGCCAGCTGGCCCAGACGCTGCGCCCAGGCGGCTTCACTGTCGTCGGCGCGGCTGGCCGGCAGGGTGCCCGCAGCGTCGAAAGCGTCGGACGGCAGGGCCCCGGGGCCGGGCCAGGCCAGCGCCAGTGCGGCCGGGGCGCCATCGGACTGCAGGCTTTCGCGCGCCAGGTCGCGTTGCAGCTGCGTGCGCAGGGCAGTGGCATCCTGGCCTTCGGCGCGGCGCGTGCAATGCAGGCTGTGCACCAGGCCGCCCTGCAGACCGGCCAGCACGGCATGCTGCGGGCTGGCCCAGGCCAGGAAGCCGGTGCGCGCAGCGCTCTGCAGCAGGCGCTCCAGTGCCACCAGCAGCGCCGACTCGACGCCCAGCTCAAACTTCAGTGCCGCGGCCGCGGCCTGCGGGCCCTGCAACAGCGCCTGCGGCAGGGCAGCGCAGGCCGAAGGCGCATGCAGCCGCCAATCGGCCACCACGGCCCAGGCCTCGGCAGCGCCGCCGAAGAGCTGCGCCGCGCGCACCGCGGCCAGGGCCTGCAGTTCGGCCAGTGACTGCAGGCCTGCCGGTGCCTGGTGGATGAAGTGCTTGCACAGATCGGGCGCCACCAGCAGCTGCACCGCGCCGCCTTCGCCCACCGTGGCCTGCAGCGCGGCCTGCAGCGACGGCGCGTCCCAGCCACCCCCCGGTGCGGGCGCGCTGCGCGCCGGGCCGGCCAGCGACGTGGCGTCCAGTCCCAGCACCACGCGTTCAGGCCGCCAGCGTGACACGTCGCACCTCGTCCAGGGTCGTCAAGCCGTTCTTCACCAGCACCAGCGCGGCTTCGGTCAGGCTGCGCGTGCCACGCTGGCGCGCCGCTTCCTTGAGTTTGCGGATGGGCTCCTTGGCCGCCACCATCTCGCGCAGTTCGTCGTCCAGCCGCAGGATCTCGGCCACCGCGCGGCGGCCGCGGTAGCCGGTGCCGCGGCAGTCGCCGCAGCCCTGGCCGCGCTGGAAGTTCCAGCCGGCCACTTGCTCGGGCCGCAGACCGAGGCGTTGCAGGTCCAGCGCCGCGGGTGCCTCGGCCCGCCTGCAGTGCGGGCAGTTCACGCGCAGCAGGCGCTGGGCCCAGATGCCGTTCAGCGCCGAGGCCAGCGCATACGGGTCCAGGCCCATGTGCGTGAAGCGGCCGAAGACATCGAACACGTTGTTGGCGTGCACCGTGCTCAGCACCATGTGGCCGGTGAGCGCTGACTGCACGGCGATCTCTGCCGTGTCGCGGTCGCGGATTTCGCCCACCATGATGCGGTCGGGGTCGTGGCGCAGGATGCTGCGCAGGCCGCGCGCGAAGGTCAGGCCCTTCTTCTCGTTGACCGGGATCTGCAGCACGCCGGGCAGTTGGTATTCCACCGGGTCTTCGATGGTGATGATCTTCTCGCGGCCGGTGTGCGTTTCCGATAGCGCCGCATAAAGCGTCGTCGTCTTGCCCGAACCGGTGGGGCCGGTGACGAGCAGCAGGCCGTAGGGCGCTTCGATGAGCTCGCGCATCACCGCCAAGGCACCGGCATCGAAGCCCAGCGCTTCCAGCGTGAGCTTGCCGTGCGCTTCGATGACCGACTGCTTGTCGAGGATGCGGATCACCGCGTCTTCACCGTGCACGCTGGGCATCACCGAGACACGCAGGTCGATGGAGCGTTCCTGCGCCAGCACGCGGAAACTGCCGTCCTGCGGCACGCGCCGTTCGCCGATGTCCAGCGCCGACAGCACCTTCAGCCGGCTGATGACCTGCTCAGCCAGTTCGCGCCCGGCCGGCTGGGCCACGGC
The DNA here is from genome assembly GCA_031379415.1 of Betaproteobacteria bacterium. GTDB lineage: Bacteria > Pseudomonadota > Gammaproteobacteria > Burkholderiales > Burkholderiaceae_C > Rubrivivax. The sequence goes on from JANNFE010000011.1 coordinate 2,901, forward strand.
GTCGAGCACGCCGTCGATGCGGTACTTCACCACCAGGCCCTGCGCGGTGGCTTCCAGGTGCACGTCGCTGGCGCCGGCACGCAGCGCGTCGTAAAGCGTGGAATTGAGCAGCCGCACTGCCGGGCTGTGGGCCTGCGACAGGGCGGCGAGCGACAGCACCTCGGTCTGCTCGTCGGTGGCCGTGGCGACGGTGGTGTCGGCCATCTCGGGCATGGCCTTGGCACCGGCTTCCTGCTGGTTCAGGTAGGCGTGGATGTCTTCCGGCGTCGCCAGCGCCAGGCGCACCGGGGCGCCGGCGGCTTCTTCCAGCTGCAGCTGCAGGTCGCGGTCGAAAGGGTCGGGCAGCACGACCACGTACTCGGCCCCTTCGTCGATGCCGGGCAACGCATGCAGCAACACGGCGCGGCGCTGCTGCGCGCGCGCCAGCGGCAGGCGCTGAAAGGCCGGGCTGCGCTGCTGCAGCTGTGCGGTCTCGAAGCACGGCATGTCGAAGGCCTGCGCCAGCAGTGCTGCGGCTTCTCTTTCACTGACGCCGCGCGCCTGCGCCAGCGTGCGGATGGCGCCGCCGCGTGCGGCGCGCAGGCGCTCCAGCAGGGCGGGTTCGAGCGCGGTGCTCATTGCAGGCTGCCGGCGAGGTCGAAGATGGGCATGTACAGCAGCAGCACGATGAGCCCGATGACGGCGCCGATGACGGCCATCAGCACCGGTTCGAAGATGCGCGAGAAGCGTTCCACCCAGCGCGCGGTTTCGGCGTCGTGGTAGACGGCCGCGCGGTGCAGCATCTCGGCCACCTGGCCCGAACGCTCACCGGCGCGCACGAAGCGCAGCGAGATGGGCGTGTTCAGGCCGGCCGCATCCATCGCCTGCGACAGCGGCCAGCCTTCGGCAATGCGCGTGCTGACGATGTCGATGGCCGCAGCGCGCTGCGGCGGCAGCACCGAACGCACCAGCGCCAGCGCCTGCGGCAGCGGCAGACCGCCGCGCAGCAGCAGGCCGAGCGTGAGGAACAGGCGCGACAGCGTCAGCAGCTCCAGCCAGCGCGCCACGCCGGGCACAGACTTGGCAAGAGGCGCCGCCAGGCGCGCCAGGCCACCCCGCGCCGCCACGGCGCGCAGCCACAGCACGGCCGCGACGACCACCAGCACCAGCCCGGCCAACAGGGCCCCCGCGTGCTGGCCAGCGAACTCGCCCCAGTCCAGCAGCAGCTGCGAACCCCAGGGCAGCGCGCGGTTGCCGCTGCGGTAGACCGAGGCGAAACGCGGCACCACCCAGCCCATCAGGAACAGGCCCACCAGCCCGCCCACGGTCAACAGGATGGCCGGGTAGATGACAGCGCTGACGACACGCTGGCGCAGCGCCTGCAGCCGTTGTGCATAGGCGACATAACGTTCCAGTGCACTGGGCAGCTCACCCGTGCTCTCGGCAGCTTCGACGATGCCCACGAAGAGCGGCGGGAAGCGCTCGCCCTGCGCGCGCAGCGCAGCCGAGAAGCGCCGGCCCTCGCGCAGCGCCACCACCAGCCTTTCCAGCACCGCGCGTGCTGCGGGTTCGCGTTCCTTCTCGACGAAGGCTTCTAGGCTTTCGATGAGGCTCAAGCCCGCCCCCACCAGCGCATGCAGCTCCTGCGCGAACAGCAGCACCGGAAAGGCCTCGTCGCGCGGTTGCCAGGCCAGCCGGCTGGCCGGCCGCAGGCTGATGGGTGTGAGCTGACGCGCCGCGAGCTGGGCGCGCGCATCGTGCTCGTCGAGCGCTTCCAGGCGGGTACTCAGTACGGCCCGCGAGGCAGGATCGAGGGCTCGGACGTCGAAGCGCATGCGGTGCGGGCGCGGCTCTCAGTGGTTGCCGAGGTCGGCGGCGTCGCCCTCGCCGCCAGGCTGGCCGTCCTTGCCGTACGAGACGATGTCGTAGTCGGCATTGTTGGCAGCGCCCGGCGCGCGGTACTGGTAGGGCCGGCCCCAGGGGTCGGGCGGTACCGACTTTTCGAGATAGGGGCCATTCCACTTCGCGGCCGTGGCCGGCCGGGTGATGAGCGCGGCCAGGCCTTCTTCGGTACTGGGGAAGCTTCCCACATCCAGCCGGTAGGCGCCCAGCGCGCGGTTGAAGGCCTCGATCTGCGAACGCGCCACCGCCTGTTCCGACTTGCCCACCTGCGAGAAGTACTTCGGGCCGACGTAGGCGGCCAGCAACGCGATGATGGCCACCACGACCAGCAGTTCCAGCAAGGTGAAGCCGATCTGCATGCGGCGGCTGGCGCGGGCGGCGGCGAAGGGGCGTGCTGTCGGAGTCATGGCCGGTCGATTGTGCCGCCGCGGATGGCGCCACACATGTCCGTCCTGTGAACCGGGGGGTGCGTGCCTGGTGCCTGCGCGGCGTGGGCGTTCAAGGCCCCCTCAGGCCGAGCCGCTGCTATCCCGGCTTGCCTTGCGAGATCGACCGGCGGTCGCCCGAGGCGACGTCCAGCATTCGCGCGTGCCCGGGGCACTCCATGCGCTGGCCAGGGGGTTGGGCCATCCGGGCAGCCGCACCAGGCGGGCGCGGCCGGCCGCAGCATCGCAAATTCCCCGTCGTGCTCAAGGACCGCGGCAAGCACTGCTGCCTTGGAGCTTGGATCGACACGCCCTGCCGCTTCCCATGCTTCCGCGCCCGGCGTCGGGCAGGGCAGGCGCCGGAGCGCGATCGAGCAGGCACCTGCGGAAGGCAGAGCCAGCCGCTGCCCGGTGATCGTGTCGGTCGGCGTGCGGCTGGCAGCCGCCGACTCGCCCGCACCCAAGTACGCGCGGGTCTTCAGCTGCACGAGCGGGAAGTCGATCATCGACAGGTCGTCGCGCCGACGATGAACTTCAGCCCCTCGATGGCCATGCGCTTCACAGGCACGCTTCAGGCAAAGGTGCTTGATGACAGGAAGGGCCGGAAGACCTGCAGCAATTGGCGTTGCATGGCGTCGCACAGAGGCCGCAAGACATCGTCTGCCGACGGCAAGTTCGGCTGGGTGCGGTCGATCATCATGAGCCGCTGCTCCCAGCTCAGGGAAAAGGCGCGCAGCGAGCGGTCGGGGATGGCAGGGTTCGACAGGTCTGCGATGAGCGGGTCACCCAGGATTGCACCAGCCTGGGCATGGAACCGGGCATCGCTTCGCAGGCGCTCCCGGTTGGTCGCCCAGGGCACCCAGTCGGGTTCGACGTCCAGCACGTTCATCGGTTCGCCCAGATTCACGGCGTCGAAGCAGCCTTCTGCCAGCGCCTGGAAGACTTCCCGGGGCGTCGACCCCGCGAGACGCAGCGCAGCAGATTCGTGCACGTCGTCGAAAACCGGCGTGCGCCCCACCCGGGACCAGGCGCAGAACAGGCGCACACGTTCACGCTGCGCAAGGGTTTCGAAGCCGATGAACAGCGCAGCGCCCTTGCGGGGTGTGAAACGCAAGGTGCATCCGCCGCCTTTTGCGGCAGACAAGAGCCGGCGGTATTCCGGCAACTCGCGCTCGGCGGTGGCCAGGAACCGCGCGTTGACGATTTCCTTGAAGAGCCTGTTCATCTGCGCTGCAGGCCGAGGCAGACCACGCGGTACGCCTCCCCGATCCAGGCCGCAACGTGGACGCAGCCGTTGAAGAACTTCAGCCCTCTGGCGCTGCTGTTCACGCCTTCACTGCGGAAGTACTTCAGCACCGCCTTCATCTCTTCCTTCGTGAACTTCTGGCCGATGACGACATGGAAGAGGATCGCCATGCGCTCCAGTTCGGCCAGGCCGGCCGAAGACAGGCTATGGGTGTTCGGCATGGCCTCTATCCCTGCCAGGCTGTGCAGGTTGGCGCAGCGATCAAGCTCCAGCCACTTCAGGGAGCCGGTCCTGCGCGTCGTGGCGCCGTTCGGTGACGAGCTCGATGTCGGCGCCAGCGTCCAGCACCTGTTCGCTGCGCAGCGGGCGGTCGGCGGTGTCGCAGGTGGTGCGGCTTGTAGTCGGGCCACGCCACCGCCTGCAGGGACAGCCGATCCCAGGATTGGCCTCGCACAACACCCGCGATCTCATCGGTCCATGAGCCTTGCCAGCCGAGCTTGACGCGCCCGGGACTGACGCGGCCGGCGTTCGGCGCGCAGCCGCAACGGGGGTCAACGGGCGCATGAGCACGTCGAAGCCGCCGACGGCGGCCTCACTCCGCACCGCCGCGAACGTCGCGGCGAAAGATCGCAAAGTCAGGGCGAGGCGCGCACCACCAACAGGCTGTGCGTCTTGAACCGGTTCAGTTGCACCTGCACCTCGCGGCGCCCGGCCTCCTTGAGCCGGGTTTCGACGGTCCGGGTATCGAGAGGCACGTCCGGCGGGAGCCTCAGCGCCGCCAGTCGCAGGTGGCGCAGCGCGATCACGTGGTCGAGTTGCAGCGACTGAGTCTCTACGTCGACCAGCAACTCTTCGAGATGGACGAGGCCTTCGAGCCAGCCCGAGGACGAAAACGGCGCCGCCCGTTTCAAGCTGCCGAGCTTCAGCGTCCGCAGGCTGTGCGCGCCTGCCACCACGCTGAGATCCTCCAACTTGGGGCAGCCGTCGATCTCAAGGTAACTCAGTGCCTCGCAGCTCTCAAGCTCTGACACGTCACCCAGGGCACGGATGTTGGCGAGGCACAAATGGTCGAGTGCCTTGAAGGCCTCCAGCCCCGCCAAGGTCTTGAGCGACCCTTCCCGAAACTCCAGCCAGGTCACCGCAGAAGGGTTCGCGGCACTGCGCAGATCGTCCTGCGCGAGCGAAGCCACCAGCAGATGCTGCAGCTTCGGCAGCGAGAAGACCTTGGGAGAGATGCCCTTCTTCCAGTAGATCTCCAGCCAGGACAGACGCTCCAGTCGCTCGAGGCGCGGCACCGCGGACAGCCGGGCCTGCAGCAGGTCCAGATCGGTCAGATCGGTCAGTTCGTCCAGACCCTTCACACCCGCGGGGCCGTCGAACACCGAGAGCCGCTGCAGCCGGCTCTTGAACGGCAGCAGCGGGGTGTAGTCGTCCCACTCGACTGCCTGGAGAGACACCCGCTGCCAGGGCTGCTCTTGCAGCGCCCGGTTCTGGCTGTCCGTCCAGGGCCCCCTGAGGCCGAGCCGGTGCAATCCCTGCTTGTCTTGCGAGATCGACCAACCTTCGCCCGAGACTACTTCCGGCATATCAGCTTCTTGAACTTGGCAAAGAGTTCGTAGCGCTTGGTGGTGCGGCCGATCTGGTCGCGCTTGTTGTAGAGCGTCTCACCCGCATCGCGAATCGCTTCGATCACGTACTGCTCCATCTTGTCGAGCGCTGCTTTGCCCCCGGGAACGGGGATGCGCGCAATGATCTTTGCATTCTGCTTCCACAGGTTGCGGCCGGTCTTCTCGGCTTCCTTGATGTGCTGCTTGAGCCGGTTGTCGATGTCGACCGACTGCCCGACGTAGAACCCGACGCCGTCGAACAGCACATAGATGCCGTAGGTGACAGCCTGATCGGCCAAGGACAGGCCGAGTTCGCAACCAAAGGACGCCAATGCCTGGCGCACGGCCGCCTGGGCGGCGCTCGCATTGATGGCACTGATGTTCATGCCAGCGGACAGCTCGCCCATCGACATCAGGCCCGACGGATCGGTCTGATGCACCGGATCGGCGCCGGCATACACGTAACGGTTCAGCGTCCGCGGGTCGCGCAGGGTTCCCTGGTAGGGGTCGGGCGACAGCAGCCTGCCATTGGCAGGGTCGTACCAGCGGGCCCGCAGTTGCAGCAGCCCGGCCGTGTCGTCCCAGTACTCGCCGGCAAAGCCGTGGGCCAGTTGTGCCGATGGCGTGGAGATCTCGCCGTAGGCGTCGGTCTCCGGGCGCTCGATGGCAGCGCCCGTGCGGTCAGCGGCGGCAATCGGCGTGCCGAGGTGCCCGGCCAGCGGTATCGCATCGGTTCCCGATCCACCGAACAACGTGCCCTGGCCACCACGGGTCTGCTGCCGCAGGGAGTCGCCCCACACGTAGGCGACCCGTTCGCTGCCGGTGCTCTCCAGCGCGATCTGCGGGAAAGGCGTGGTCGGGTCGATCAGGTACTTGGTGGTCCCCGCCGGCGTGGTCTTGCTGATGCGCTGACCATCGGCGTCGTAGGCGTAGCTGGCCACCGCGGTGGCGGCGCCTGCGCTGGCGCCGCGGCGCACCTCGACCAGACGGTTGGCCACGTCGAACAGGTAGCCGACATAGGCCGACGGCGTCTGCTTGCTCGCGAGGTTGCCGTTGGCGTCCCAGCCGTAGCTCGTGACAACGGTGCTGCCGGTGGTCGTGGTCAGGGTCTCGGTGACCGGCCGGTCGTTGCTGTCGTAGACGTAGCTCCGGGTTTCGGTGCCCGCGGAGCTGACGGTGGTCTTGCCCGTGCGGTTGCCCACCGCGTCATAGGCATAGGCCACGGCCTGCGTGGCCGGGTTGGCGTTGCTGGCCAGCCAGGCGACCAGCTGCGCACCCTTGTAGTTGTTCTCCTGGATGAGGCGCGCGTTGGCGTCGTAGCCGAAGGTCTGGACGCGGATGGGGCTGCCGGCAAAGGCACCGGTGGCAAGGTTGTAGCTGGCGCCCGCATCGAAGGTATCGATGCGCGCCACCGCGCCCCCCACGCCGCGCGTCAGGGCCTGCCCGGCGATGAGGGTGCTCACCGCACCGACGCGCCGGCTGTGCGCGACGGACACCAGGCGGTCATCGCCGTCGTGACGCTTGTCGGTGACGAGCACAATGCCGGCCGCGATGTCCAGCTGCTGCTCGGTGCGCGCGATGCGCCCGGCCGCGTCGTAGGTGTAGGTGGTGGTCCTGCCGTCCGGCATGGTGAGCACCGACAGGCGTCCGTCGCCGTCGTAGGCGTAGCCCGTGCTGCCCTCGGAGGTCGTGCGCTGCACGACACGACCCTGCATGTCATAGGTCCAGCCCAGCGTGCCCTGCGGGCTCACCATGGACGTCAGGCGGTCGAGTGCGTCGTAGGTGTAGGTCGTCGTGCCCTGGGCAGAAGTGATGCCGGTCTCGGTCTGCGTGGCGCGCAGGCCCTCGGCCGTGTACGTCCACGTCACCGTGCGCGCGGGCGCACTGGCCGATGCCGGGATGGTCCGGCTCGTCTCACGGCCTTCGCTGTCGTATGCACGCGTGATGGTCTGGCCGGCGAAGGCGGTGTAGCCCGTGAGCTGGCCCTCGGCGTCGCGCGAGAAGGTCTCGACGGAACCGTCGGGCAGGGTGCGGCTGGCAGGACGGCCGGCAGCGTCATAGCGCCACTGCGCCTGGCGCGACAGCGCGTCGCGTTGCAGTGTTCGTGCGCCAGTCTCGTCGTAGCCGTAGATCGTCGGCGCCGGAACACCGCTCTGCTGCACGCTGGTCAGGCGCCCGGCGGCGTCGTAGCCGTAGGTGCTGACCACACCACGGACATCGGTGTCGCTCGCCTTGCGGCCGTCGGGGCGGTAGCTGCTCAGGCTGAAGCTGCCATCGGCCAGGTCCGTGCGCGTCAGGCGATTCAGCGCGTCATAGGTGTAGGTGATGACGCGGCCATCGGGCAGGCGTGTCTGCGTGCGGTTGCCGGCCAGGTCGTAGACGTACTCGGTGCGCCGCGCGCTGACGTCGGTGACCGAGGTCAGTTGGTCTGCGGCGTCGTAGCCGCTCGCGCGACGGCCACCGACCTGGTCTACCTCGGCCGTCAGGCGGCCGGCGGCGTCGTACTCCATGGACGTGGTCGTGCCGTCGGCATGCTCCGTCCTGACGTGGCGGTTGAGCTCGTCGTACGCCATCTGCGTGGCGCGGCCCAGGCGGTCGGTGGTGCCGACTTTGTTGCCGTTGGCGTCGTACGCGATCCGCTCGTTCGTGCCGTCCGGGTAGTCGGTGCGGATCAGGCGCGAGCTGGCGTCGTAGGTGTACGACGTCGTCCGGTTCAGCGCATCGACACGCGTGGCCACCTGGCCGGCGGCGTTGTAGGTGATGCGACGGACGGCGCCGGTGGGGTCGGTCTCCTGGCTCAGACGGTCGTCGGCGTCGAAAACGCGCGTCACGGTCTCGGTGCGCGGCGCGCCGCCCACGGTACGCGTGATGCTGCGCGTCAGCTCGTTGCCGTTGCCGTCGTAGGTGAAGTTGGTGACATTGCCCAGCGCGTCGGTCTCGCGCGTGCGCCGCCCCTTGGTGTCGTAGGCGTAGGTCAGGCTGATGCCCGCGACGTTCACCGAGGTCAGATTGCCTTTGCTGTCCACGGCCAGGCTGGTCGTGCGGCCCAGCGGCTCGCTGATGGTGTTGGGCTGCGCACCCGGGAAGATGTCGTCACCGGCGCGGTAGCCGAAGGTGATGACCCGGCCTAGCGGGTCGGTCACGCTCACGAGGTTCTGGCGCTCGAAGTCTCTGCCCGTGGTCGGATAGGCCAGGGTCGTCGTGCGGCCCAACGGGTCGCGCTCGGTCAGCACCTTGCCCGTGACGGCATTGAAGGTCTTGGTGACGGTGTTGCCCAGCGGATCGCGCCTCGTCAGCTCATTCCCGTTGGCGTCGTAGGTAAGGTCGGTGATGCCACCCTTCGCATCGACGACCCGCGTCACGTTCCCCGTTGCATCGAAGGTGTAGGTCGTGGCATTGCCGCGCCGGTCCACCACGCGCTGCTGGTTGTTGGCTTCGTCGTAGGTCTGCGTTGCGGTTGTGCCAGTGCCGTCCGCGGTTCCGGCCAGCCGCCCGAACTCGTCGAACTGCGCTCGCATCACCAGCACGCCACGCGGGTCGATGATGCTGGCCAGCAGGTGTGCGCTGTTGCTGCTGCCGCTGCTGCCGGCGCCCGGCGCGCTGGTGGCCGTGTCGTACTGGAAATAGGTGACCTGGCCCAGCCGGTCGGTCACGCTGGCCAGTTCGCCTGCTGTGTTGTAAGCGTAGTTCAGGCTGCGGCCGGCCGGGTCGGTGGCGCGCGTGATGCGGCCCTGCGGGTCGCGCAGCAGTTGCACGCCCAGCGCCGAGTTGTGCTGGTAGCCACCGGGGCCATAGTCGACCTTGTTGCCGTAGCGGTCGGACATGCTGATCACGCCCACGCCTTCACGCAGCGTGTACTTCATGCCCTCGGCACTGGTGAAGATGAAGTCCTTCGGGTTCCAGGGCTCCAGCAAGTCCCAGTCGAACAACACGCCGCCGCGGAACTCCACCAGCGAGGGCAGGTTCGTCACTTCCAGCGTGCCGCTGCCGGCCGCCGCACCGGCCGCGCCGCCCACGGGCAGCGGCAGCGGGTCGAACAGGATGTTGATGGCCGGCGGCACTGCGAAGGCGCATACCGGTTCGTTACGACCCTGGAAGCGGTAGACGCCGCCGTCGGGCAAGGTGATGGTGATGCGGCGGTTGCCGATGGGGCGCACGCACTGGTTGAAGCCCTGGGTCTGCAGCTGCCAGCTCAGGCCCAGGATCATGTTCTTGCGCACGCTGACATCGTTGGCGTCGGCGCTCCAGCCCCAGCCGAAGTCGCCCTGGATGTCCTTCTTCAGGCTGTCGTAGGTGCGGCTCAGCGTCAGCGGCATGCCGGCGGCGTCGGCGCGGATGTCGGTGAAGCTCAGGCGGAACTGGCCGATCTTGCGGTCGCGGCTGATCTCGATGGGGATCAGCGTGCTGGTAGTGCGGCCGTTGACGTCCACCACGCGCAGGCCCAGTTCGTACACGCCGTTGTTCACGCGCGTGGGGTCCAGCGTTCCGAGCACGTTGTTGGTGACGCTGGCCAGGCCGCGCCAGATCTCCACCCAGGCGCTGTCGGCCGTGCCGGCCGGGCGCAGCAGCAGTTGGTAGTAGGCGAGATTCGCGTCGCTGGCGGTGCCACGCACCGGCACCGGCGCCAGGATCTCGCTGTCGGCCGTGGGGCTGGTGATGCTGGCCACCGGCGCCGTGATGTCGGCAGCGTTGCGCACCGTCAGCAGGAGCTGGCGCGTCTGCGGTGCCGGCGTGCTGCCGTTCACCGGCGAGCCAGTGGCCGTGACGTTGACGGTGTGCGTGCCGGCGGCCGGTGCCGCAAAGGTGGCCACGCCGGCGTTCAGCGTCAGCGGCACGCCATTCAGCGTGGCGGCCAGCGTCACGGCGCCGCCGTTGCCGCCGCTTGCCAGCGCGGTGAGCGTGACGGTTTCACCGGCATTGGCAATGGCCGGCACCAGCGTGGCGGCCAGCTGCAACGGCGTGGGTGCGGCGCCAACGGTGATGGTGAAGGACTGCGTCACCGCCGCACCGGCCATGTCTGACACACGCACGGCGACGGACTGCGGCCCCAGTTGCGCCGGTGTCGGTGACCAGCTGATCAAACCCGTGGCCGGGTTGATGCTCATGTTCCCCGGCGCGGTCGTCAGGGCGTAGGTCAGGATGTCGCCCACGTCGGGGTCGGTGGCGTCGACGTCGTAGACATAGCTGGCGCCCACCGTGGCCACAGTTCCCGGCACGGTGACGATGACCGGCGGCCGGTTGGTGACCACCGCATTGGCGGTCACGCTGGCCTGCGCGCTGGCGCTGAGGCTGCCGTCGGAGACCGTCAGCTGCACGATGTACGGGCCCGGCAGGTCGGGCGTGAAGCTGGTGTCGGCGGAGCCGGGGCTGACGACGCTGGCGTTGC
>JANNFE010000282.1:0-2560 GCA_031379415.1 Betaproteobacteria bacterium
AGTCACCCACCACCATCGACATCGTCACCAGCAACACCCTGGCGCTGTCGGCCGCCGACGGACAACCCCGCTTCGACGCCGGCCAGAACTTCAGGCTGGCGGTCGTCGCGCCGCAGGGCCTGAGCCTGGGCAACGGCTCCGCGCTCGACGGCAGCCTGCTCGGTGCCAGCCTGGCCGGCATGGCGCCCACCAGCACCGTGACGCTGGAAGTGAGCGGCAACGCCAACACCCTGAACGTGACCGGGCCGCTGCAGGTACCGGCGCGCCTGCGGGTGCTGGCCGACGGCATCGAGCTCCAGCCCGGCGCGCTGCTGGGCAGCACCGCACCCGGCGACGCGCTCGTCATCGGCGGCACCAGCGCCACGGCGGCCACTTCGCTGGTGAACACCGGCGGCGCCGGCGTGCTGGCCACGCCCAACGGCCGCTGGGTGCTGCAGTTGGCCGACCCGCGGCAGGCTGACCTGGGCGGCCTGGCGCCCGACTTCACGGCCTACAACCTGGCCGCGTTGCCCTGGGCCACCGATGCCGGCAGCAACCTGCTCACGCCAGCCGCCGGCAAGGGCGTGGGCTGGGGCGTGGCCGCCTCGGCACTCAGCGGCCAGGCCCTGGGCGGGCTGCTGAGCAAGACCTACGACGCCAGCAGCAGCATCGCGCTCGACCCGGGCAGCTGGCTGCTGTCGGGCCTGGTGGCCGGTGACACGCTGGCCCTGGCCGGCGTGGCCACGGCGCAGCTGCCCGACAAGAACGTCGGCAATGGCCGCGCCGTGAGCCTGGACGCGGGCAGCGTGTTCAGCGTCGTCGACGCCAACGGCCGCCCGGTCTACGGCTACGGCACGCCGGTGTTCACGGCCGATGTGACACCGCTGACGGTGCTGCTGAACGGCGCCGTGGTGGCCGGCAAGGTCTACGACGGCGGCCTGGCGGCCAGCATGGCCAGCCTGGGCAGCGCGGCCGCGCTGGCCGGTGACAACGTGGCCGTGGGCGGTGCCGTGGTGGCCAGCTTCGCCGACAAGAACGTCGGCCTGGCCAAGCCGGTGGCAGTGAACGGCCTGGTGCTCACCGGTGCCGACGCCGGCAACTATGTGCTGGTGGTACCGGCCGCCTTCAGCGCCGACATCAGCGCGCGGCCGCTGGCCGTGGCCGGCCTGGCCGCTGTGAGCAAGGTCTATGACACGACGGCGGCGGCCACGCTGGCCGGCAATGCGGCCATCACGCCAGTGACCGACGACGCCGTGACCCTGGCCGGTGTGGCCAGCGGCAGCTACGCCGACAAGAACGCCGGCCTGGCCAAGCCGGTGACGGTGGCCGGCCTGGCGCTGGCCGGTGCCGACGCCGGCAACTACATCCTGCAGCTGCCGGCGCTGACGGCCGACATCACACCAGCGCCGCTGCCGGTGGCCGGCCTGGCGGCGCTTTCCCGCGTGTACGACGGCAGCAACGTGGCACCACTGGCCGGCGCGCCAGCCATCACCGCTCTGCCGGGCGACGCAGTGGCCCTGGCCGGCGTGGCCGCCGGCAGCTTTGCCGGCAAGGCCGTGGGCAACGCGAAGCCGGTGACGGTGGCGGGCCTGGCGCTGGCCGGCGCCGACGCCGGCAACTACACGCTGCAGCTGCCGGCAGCGCTGGCGGCCGACATCACGCCGGCCACGCTCACGCTGCAGGGCGTGACGGCGGCGGCGAAAGTCTACGACGGCAACACCACCGCCACCCTGGCGGGCACACTGGGCGGCGCGGTGGCCGGTGACGGCGTGATCCTCAACCTGAGCGGGCAGTTTGCCGACCGCAACGTCGGCAACGGCAAGACCGTGAGCTACACCGCCACCACGGCCGGCGCCGACGCCGGCAACTACCTGCTGCCCATCGCCGCCGGCAACACCACCGCCAACATCACGCCGGCCACGTTGAGCTACCTGGCCACGCCAGCCGTCGGCACCGCCGGCCAGGCGCTGCCGCTGCTCGGCGGCACGGTGACGGGCCTCGTCGGTGGCGACACCCTGGCCGGTGCCACCAGCGGCACGCTGCTGTGGACCACACCCGCTGACACCGGCAGCCCTGCCGGCCGCTACACCATCAGCGGCGGCGGGCTGGTGGCCACGAACTACGTGTTCACGCAGGAGGCGTCCAATGCCGGCGCGCTGACGCTGCGCGCCGCCGCCACCAGCGACGCCGCGAGCACGGCCACCAGCGTGGTCACGACGACGGCGCTGTTCTCGGTGCAAGTGCCGCTGGCCATGTCCACGCCCACACAGGGGCGCGTGCTCGACGTGACGACGGCCTTCGCACCGACGGTGACGGCCGCTGCGCCCAGCAGCAGCGCCGGCCCGGCGGCCGGCACCACGGCGCCGACGGCCCCAGCAGGCGCGGTATCGGCCTCCACGCCGCCGCCCGCCGCGGCCCCGGCAACCGACGGCACCATGGCCGCGGGCACCACGGCCCCGGCTCCCGTGGAGGCGCCGCGGCCGACCGTGACGGGGGCGATGAGGAGAGTCCCGCTCCCGAGGAAGGCTCCGTCCCCGATGGTCGTGTGGTGCTTGCGCTTCCCGTCGTAGTTGCAGGTGAT
>JANNFE010000025.1:0-11222 GCA_031379415.1 Betaproteobacteria bacterium
GACGGCACCGAGTACGAGGCCTTCAACACCAGCGGCGGCCTGGGCACGCTGTGCGAGACGCTCGCCGGCCGCGTGCAGAACCTCGACTACAAGAGCGTGCGCTACCCCGGCCACCGCGACCTGATGAAGATGCTGCTGGAAGAACTGCAGCTGAACCAGGACACCGAAACGCTGAAGGCCATCATGCGCAAGAGCATTCCCAGCACCATGCAGGACGTGGTGCTGGTCTTCGTCACCGTCAGCGGCCTGCGGGATGGTGCGCTGGTGCAGGAGGTCTTCGCGCGCAAGATCTTCGCCGACCGCAACGAGGCCGCGCCGCTGTCGGCGATCCAGATCACCACCGCCGCCGGCGTGTGCGCCGCGGTCGACCTGTTCCGCGAAGGCCACCTGCCGCAACAAGGCTTCGTGCGCCAGGAACAGGTGGAACTGCCGGCCTTCCTGGCCAACCGCTTCGGCGCCGCCTATCAGCAGAGCCGGCAGGTGGAATCCATCGGCTGACGCAGCGCTGCACGCGGCCAGAATGCCGCATGCACAAACCCCGCTCCAGAGCCCGCACGCTCGACGTCGACACCCTCTACCGGATCGAACGCCTGGGTACCCCGGCGCTGTCGCCCGACGGGCGGCATGTGGTGTGCACGCTGACCACGCCCTCGCTGGCCGAGAACAGCGCCGACAACAGCCTGTGGCTGTTCCCGACCGATGCCGCCAAGCCGCGGCGCTTGACGCAGTGCGGTGGCAAGGACGGCCAGCCGGCGTGGTCGCCGCGCGGCGACCTGCTGGCCTTCGTGGCGCGGCGCGAGGTGGCTGGCAAGAAGGACGCCACGCCGCAGCTCTACCTCATTGCGCCCGGCGGCGGCGAGGCGCGGCGCATCAGCGACTTCGGCCCCGGCATCTGTTCCTTCAAGTGGCTGCCTGATGGCAAGCGCATCGTCTTCGCGGCCTGGGTCTGGCTGGGGCTGAAGGGCGCCGCGGCGCAGAACAAGGCGCACAAGGCCTTCAGCGAACGCAAGGAAAGCGGCTACGCCACCAGCCAGGCCTGGTACCGCTACTGGGACCACAACGTGCCCATGGGCCGCGTGCTGCACCTGCTGCTGCTGGACATCGCCCGCGGGCGCATCGTCGACCTGTTCGAGGACACGCGTCTGGAACTGGTGCGCGACGAAGGCGGCAACGAGACCTACGACGTGCATCCTGGCGGCCAGCGCATCGCCTTCTCGCACGACCCGGAGGCCGAGCCGGTGCTGGCCAACCGCTGCGTGCTGTCGGAGCTGGACCTGAAGTCACGCAAGCTGCGCAGGCTGGCAGACGATGCCGACTGGGACTTCGGCGCGCCGCGCTACAGCCCGGACGGGCGGCGCCTGGCGGCGACTGCGGCAAACGTCGGCCGCAAGCACACGGCGCTGCCGCAGCTGGCGCTCATCGATGGCCGGTCGCGCTGGTGTGCCCTGGGCGCCGACTGGGACCTGGCCGTGGATGCGCCGCTGCGCTGGTCGGCCGACGGCCGTTCGCTTTGGTTCACCGCCGAACAGCGCGGCCGCCGCCACCTGTGGCGTGCCGATCCGGAAGCCGAGCGCTGCAGCGTCGCCCACGAAGGCGGCTGGGTGCAGGGCTACGACGTCGCCGGTGACACGCTGGCCGTGGTCGCCGACAGCGCGCTGCATCCGGCCCGCCTGTTCGCGCGCCAGGGCGACGCCGCGCCGCGCCGGCTGGAGCGCTTCAACGACGCGCTGCTCAAAGCCGTGGCGCTGGGCGAGGTGCGCGAAGTCAGCTGTACGGGCGCCTTGGGCGAGCCGGTGCAGATGTGGCTCACCTTCCCCGTGGGCTTCGATGCGCGGCGCAAACATCCGCTGCTGCATGTCATCCACGGCGGGCCGTTCTCGGCCTCGGGCGACACGTTTTCAGTGCGCTACAACGCACATGTCTTCGCCGCTGCCGGCTATGTGGTGGCGCAGGTCAACTACCACGGCAGCAGCGGCTTCGGCTTCGCCTTCCGCGACAGCCTGATCGGTCGCCAGGGCGAACTCGAATTGCAGGACATCGAAGCCGCCACCGACTGGCTGCTGCAGCAGCGCTGGGCCGATCCGCGGCGCGTGTTCGCGTCGGGCGGCAGCTACGGCGGCTTCCTGGTGGCGTGGATGAACGGCCACGTGCCGGCTGGCCGCTACCAGGCCTACGTCTGCCACGCCGGCGTGTTCGACCGCATCGCCACCTTCAGCGCCGACAGCTACCCCACGCGTCCCAAGGACCTGGCCGCCCGGTACTGGGACGACCTGCCGCGCGTGCTGGCGCAGAGCCCGCACGCCTTTGCCGGCCGCATGCAGACGCCCACCCTCGTGACCCACGGCGCGATGGACTACCGCGTGCCCGACTGCAACGGCCTGGCCTACTACAACACGCTGAAGGCCCGCGGCGTCGACGCCCGGCTGCTCTGGTTTCCCGACGAGAACCACTGGGTGCTGAAGCCGCGCAATTCGCAGCAGTGGTACGGCGAATTCCTGTCCTGGCTGGCGCGCCACGGCGGCAGGGCCCCGCGTTCGAGCGCCGCGCTTTCCCCGATGGCTGGGCGGCGCACCAAAAGCTAACCTCGCCAAGGTGCCACGTGGCATGGTTGTCTGTGGTGTCGCCATGAAGTCTTTGCTCCTGATCCTGGGCGTGGTGCTGCATCAGGCGGCCTTCGCCGAACCCGTGTCGGTGCTCTTCGTCGGCAACAGCTACACCTTCGGCCGCGTCGACCCCGTGATGAGCTACAACGCCGCGAACGTGCGCGACCTCACCGCGCCTATGGCGGCGTCGGCGCCACAGGGCAGCAACGCCTTCGAACCCCACCCCTGGGGCGGCGTGGCCGGCATCTTCAAGCAGTTCACCGTGCAGGCCGGGCTGGACTACGACGTGGCGCTGTCCACGCGCAACGCGGCTTCGCTGCGCGGCCACCTGCTCAACACCAACCCGGCGGGCTGGGACCTGCGCGGCAACATCGGCTCGCAGACCTGGAGCAAGGTCGTGCTGCAGGAGCAGAGCGACGAGTCGCTGACGCAGCGGCCCGGCCTGGCGTCCAACCCCACCTTCTTCAAGAACTACGCCGACAAGATCGAGAACTTCCTGCATTCCAGCGCCGCGCAGAGCTACCGCGAGCGCGACTTCTTCCCGGGCGCCACCAACGCCGAGAAGAACGAGGCCTGCCGATTGGCCACGGGCGCGACGACCACCAATGCCTGCATACAGTTGCGCAGCATCCCGGCCAACCTGAACGCAAGCTCGGCGACCCAGGTCTACCTGTACCAGACCTGGGCGCGGCCGAACCTGGTGGCCGGTGCTTTCCAGACCGTGACCGACCCCGTCACCGGTGCCGTCACGCGCACCACCACGCCGGCCACCACCTTCTTCAACTCGCTGGAAGCCATGACCGAGGAACTGCGCCTGGCGCATCAGTCCGCGGTGGCGCTCGCCAATCTCGACGGCACGGGCGGCTTCAAGGCCGTCGCCCCCGTGGGCGAGGCCTTCATGGCCGCGGTACAGGCCGGCCTGGCCACCCGCGACATGTGGGCCGACGACGCGCTGACGGACGGCCTTATCGACCTGTGGTTCGACGACGGCACGCATGCCAGCAAGTACGGCAGCTACCTCAGCGCGCTGACGATGTTCGGCACGCTCACCGGGCTGGACCCGGCGTCGCTGGGCAGCGGCGAGATCGCCGCGCGCGACCTCGGCATCTCGGCCGTCGACGCGCTGGCGCTGCAGCGCATCGCCAGCCTGATCTGGACGCAGGGGCAGGTGCCCGAGCCGGGCACGCTGGCCCTGGGCGTGCTGGCGCTGGCCCTGCTGGGGGGCCAGGCGCGCCGTCGGGCCCAAGTTTCGTAGCATCGGGGTCCCGCCATCTGCCTTGCGCGGCATCGCGCGCGAGGCCACTGCTGTACCCCATGCTGCACACCACCCGTTTTGAAGCCGCCATCGTCGACCTCGATGGCACCACGGTCGACACCGTCGGTGACTTCGAGGTCGCGCTCCGCCTGGCCCTGGCCGACCTGGGCTGGCCACCCGTGGGCCGTGCCTTCATCAGCCGCACGGTGGGCAAGGGCAGCGAGCACCTGCTGTCGCGCACCCTGGCCGAGGTGGGCGCGCCACCCGAGCTTTACGAGCAGGCCTGGGCGCGCTACCAGCACCACTACCTGGCCATCAACGGCCAGCATTCGGAAGTTTTTCCGGGTGTCGTCGAAGGACTCCAGGCCCTGCGCGCCGCAGGCCTGCGCCTGGCCTGCCTGACCAACAAGCCGAATTCGTTCGCGCGGCCGCTGCTGGCGCAGAAGGGCCTGGACGGCTACTACGAGCATGTCTTCGGTGGCGATGCCTTCGCGCGCAAGAAGCCCGATCCGTTGCCGCTCTTGAAGACCTGCGAAGCGCTGGGCACGACGCCGGCGCGCACGCTGATGATCGGCGACAGCAGCAACGACGCCGCGGCCGCACGCGCCGCCGGCTGCCCGGTGGTGCTGGTGAGCTATGGCTACAACCACGGCGAGCCGATCTCCACCGCCGGGGCCGACGCGGTGGTGGACCGCATCGACCAGATCGTGCCGCTACTTCTGGCGCGATGAACTGCGCGGCGATGCGGCCTCGCGGCCCAGCAGTGCGTCCTTGAGCGGTCCGTCGGCCGGGTTGGCGCCGAGCCAGATGCGCAGCAGTGCGCTGTAGAACTCGGGTTCCTTGATCGGTTCGCCCAGCGTCTTGCCGTTCACCACCACCACGGTGCCCGTGCCGGGCACGTAGTCGACGAAGAAGCTGTCGCCGGCCACCAGCTTCTTGCGGCTGGCGAAGATGTCGGCCAAGGCCAGCGTGCCGGGGATGATCTTGCTGAATTCATCCTTCGGCATGTTGTCCTGCATGCCGCGCGTAAACAGGCGGCCAAGCTCGTTGGCGTCGATGTCGCGCAGCATCACCACGTGCATGCGCTTGGGGCCGGGCGCAGCCAACACGGCTTCGGTGCTGGCCGCCTTGCCGGTGAGATACAGGGCGGCGGTGTAGACCTTGATGACGAACTTGTAGCGGATGCCGGCGCCGTTCAACTGCAGCATGCTGCCGGCCAGCGCCGTGGTGGGCGTGTACTTGACGCCGGAGAGTTCGACCGCGGGAGCGGGCGTCTGGGCTTGCGCCAGCGCGATGCTGGCGCAAGCGGTCAGCAGAAGGATGCGACGTTTCATGGGGGCCCTCCGGGGCCGTCAGGAGCAATCCGAAAGTCTGGCACGCCGGCAGGTCGCGGTGTAGAGGCGGCTGCTAGACTTGCGCCGTGAATTCGTCAGCTCTTCACCTACCAGCCGCCCGCCGGCCCGGTCCCAGCGGCCGGGGAGCCTGGCCCTGGCGTCGCTCGCGCAAGCGCGTCTGACTGTCACCCAGACAGCCCTTTCACGCCGCGGGGCGCCCGCCCCGCACCGTCTGACCCGCCGGCCTCTGCCCCGCATGCCGGCTTCGATGCGAACAGGTGCGAGCCGTGATCACAGAACTTGAGTTCCAGAGCCTGGCCGGCCAGGGCTACAACCGCATACCCCTCATCGCCGAGGCCTTTGCCGACCTGGAGACACCGCTGTCGCTGTACCTCAAGCTGGCGGGCGGTGCACGCCACAGCTTCCTGCTGGAAAGTGTGGTCGGCGGCGAACGCTTTGGGCGCTATTCCTTCATCGGCCTGCCGGCGAAGACGCTGTTGCGCACCCGCGGCTTCAAGACCGAGGTCGTGACGCTGGGCCAGGTGAGCGAGGTGAACGAGGGCAACCCGCTCGACTTCATCGAGGCCTACCAGAAGCGCTTCAAGGTGGCGCTGCGGCCCGGCCTGCCGCGCTTCTGCGGTGGCCTGGCCGGCTACTTCGGCTACGACGCCGTGCGCTACATCGAACCCAGGCTGGCCAAGACCTGGAAGCCCGGCGGCATCGACACGCCCGACATCCTGCTGCTGCAGTGCGAGGAATTGGCCGTCATCGACAACCTGTCGGGGCGCCTGTACCTCATCGTCTATGCCGATCCCGGCACGCCCGAGGCCTTCCACAACGGCAAGCGGCGCCTGAGCGAACTCACCGACAAGCTGCGCTACAGCGTCACCGCGCCGCCGGTGAAGCGCGGCCCCAGTCACCCGGTGGAGCGCGAGTTCGACAAGGCGGCCTACCTGGCGGCGGTGGTGCGCAGCAAGGAGTACATCGCCGCCGGCGACATGATGCAGGTGCAGATCGGCCAGCGCCTGAAGAAGCGCTACACCGAAAGCCCGCTGAGCCTGTACCGTGCGCTGCGTTCACTCAACCCGTCGCCGTACATGTACTTCTACGACATGGGCGACTTCCAGATCGTCGGCGCGTCACCCGAGATCCTGGTGCGCCAGGAGCGTACGCCCGAAGGCGAGAAGGTCACCATCCGCCCGCTGGCCGGCACACGCCCGCGCGGCGCCACGCCCGAGCAGGACAAGGCGCTGGAGGCCGAGCTGTCGGCCGATCCCAAGGAGCGCGCCGAGCACCTCATGCTCATCGACCTGGCGCGCAACGACATCGGCCGCATCGCCAAGACCGGCAGCGTGAAGGTCACCGACGCCTTCGTCATCGAGCGCTATTCGCATGTGATGCACATCGTCAGCAATGTCGAAGGGCTGCTCAAAGACGGCATGAGCAACCTCGACGTGCTGCGCGCCACCTTCCCGGCCGGCACACTGACCGGCGCGCAGAAGGTGCGGGCGATGGAGATCATCGACGAGCTGGAACCCGTCAAGCGCGGCATCTACGGCGGTGCCTGTGGCTACCTCAGCTTTGCCGGCGACATGGACGTGGCCATCGCCATCCGCACCGGCATCGTCAAGGACAACACGCTGTACGTGCAGGCGGCAGCGGGTGTGGTGGCCGACTCCATCCCCGAGATGGAATGGCGGGAGACCGAGCACAAGGCGCGCGCGCTCATCCGCGCGGCGGAACTCGTCGAAGAGGGGTTCTGATCATGCTGCTGATGATCGACAACTACGACAGCTTCACCTTCAACCTGGTGCAGTACTTCGGCGAGCTGGGCGAGGACGTGCGCGTCTTCCGCAACGACGAGATCACGATCGAAGGCATTGCGGACTTGAAGCCGCAGCGGCTGGTGCTGTCGCCCGGCCCCTGCAGCCCGGCCGAAGCGGGCATCTGCGTCGAGGCCATCCGCCATTTCGCCGGCAAGCTGCCACTGCTGGGCGTGTGCCTGGGCCACCAGGCCATCGGCGCTGCGCTGGGCGGCAAGGTGGTGCGGGCGCAGGTGCAGATGCACGGCAAGGCCAGCACCATCAGCACCGACCGGCAAGGCCTCTTCCATGGCCTGCCCGAGCACTTCAGCGTCATCCGCTACCACTCGCTGGCCATCGAGCGCGAGAGCCTGCCGCACGAACTGAGGGTCACGGCGACCAGCGAAGACGGCGAGATCATGGGCGTGCGCCATCACGAACTGCCGCTGGAAGGCGTGCAATTCCACCCTGAGTCCATCCTCAGCGAACATGGCCACGCGATGCTGAAGAACTTCTTGGAGCGGGTGCGATGAAGGTCATCGACCTGCGCAGCGACACCGTCACCAGGCCGACGGCCGCGATGCGTGCTGCGATGGCCGCGGCCGAAGTGGGTGACGACGTCTTCGGCGACGACCCCACGGTCAACGCGCTGCAGGAACGCATCGCCGCGATGCTGGGCAAGGAAGCCGCGCTCTTCATGCCCACCGGCACGCAGAGCAACCTGTGCGGGATGATGAGCCACTGCCAGCGCGGCGACGAGGTCATCGTCGGCCAGGGCGCGCACACCTACCGCTACGAAGGCGGCGGCGCGGCCGTGCTGGGCAGCATCCAGCCGCAGCCGCTGCCCAACCAGGCCGACGGCACGATCCGCCTGGAAGACATCGAAGCTGCCATCAAGCCCGACGACGCGCACTTTGCGCGCACACGGCTGCTGGCGCTGGAAAACACCTGGGGCGGCATGGTGCTGCCAGCGGCCTATGTCGAGGCGGCCACGGCCTTGGCACGTCGCCACGGACTGGCGACGCATCTGGACGGCGCGCGCTTCTTCAATGCCGCGACGGCCAGCGGCGCTGCGCCCATCGAGCTGGCGCGGCACTTCGACAGCGTCTCGGTCTGTTTCAGCAAGGGTCTGGGTGCACCGGTGGGCTCGGCACTGGTCGGCTCGAAAGAACTCATCACGCGCGCGCACCGCGTCCGCAAGATGCTCGGCGGCGGCATGCGCCAGGTGGGCGTGTTGGCCGCGGCGGTGATGCATGCGCTGGACCACCATGTCGAGCGCCTGGCCGAAGACCACGCGCACGCGCGCGCCCTGGCACAAGGTCTGCAGGGCCTGCCGGGCGTGGCCGTGCAGGCGCCGCAGACCAACATCGTGTTCGTCGACCTGGCGCCGGAGAAGGCCGCCGGTGCCGTGGAGCGCCTGAAGGCCGCCGGCCTGCTGTGCACCGGCCTCTACCGCCTGCGCCTGGTGACGCACCTGGACGTGGGCGCCGAAGACATCCCGCGCGCCGTGGCCCTGCTGCGGCAGCACCTGTGAAGAACGAGGAGACCGCTGCCATGACCATCAGCAACAACGAGGCGCTCACCCGCACCATCGAGCACCGCGAGATCTTTCACGACGAGATGCTGGCGCTGGTGCGCCGCATCATGAGCGGCGAGATGTCGCCTGTGATGATGGCCGCGCTGCTGGTGGGCCTGCGCGTGAAGAAGGAAACCATCGGCGAGATCACCGCGGCGGCGCAGGTCATGCGCGAGTTCTCGACCAAGGTCGACGTGGCCGACCGCACGCACCTGGTGGACATCGTCGGCACCGGCGGCGACGGCTCGCACACCTTCAACATCAGTACCTGCTCGATGTTCGTGGCCGCGGCCTGCGGCGCGCGCGTCAGCAAACATGGCAACCGCGGTGTCAGCAGCAAGAGCGGCAGTGCCGACGTGCTGGAAGTGATGGGCGTGCCGATGAACCTGTCGCCGCAGGCGGTGTCGCGCTGCATCGCCGACACCGGCATCGGTTTCATGTTCGCGCCCAACCACCACCCGGCCATGAAGAACGTGGCGCCGGTGCGCAAGGAACTGGGCGTGCGCACCATCTTCAACATCCTGGGCCCGCTGACCAACCCGGCCGACGCGCCGCACATCCTGATGGGCGTGTTCCACCCCGATCTGGTGGGCATCCAGGTGCGCGCGCTGCAGCGCCTGGGCGCCGAACATGCGGTGGTGGTGTACGGGCGCGACGGCATGGACGAGGTGTCGCTGGGCGCTTCCACCATGGTCGGCGAGTACAAGGATGGCGGCATCCGCGAGTACGAGATCCACCCCGAGGACTTCGGCCTGACCATGGCCAGCAGCCGCGCCTTCAAGGTCGAGACGCCGGAACAGTCGCGCCTGCTGATGCAGGCGGTGCTGGACAACGAGATGGGCCCGGCGCGCGACATCGTGATCCTCAACGCCGGCGTGGCGCTGTACGCGGCCGACGTGGCGCCGAGCATGGCCGAAGGCGTGGCGCTGGCGCGCGAGGCGCTGGCGTCGGGCCGGGCGCTGGCGAAGATGCATCAGTTCGTCGCGCGGGCGAAGGAGCTGGCGCAACCATGAGCGACATCCTGCAGAAGATCGTCGCGGTCAAGCGCGAGGAGATCTCCGCCGGCAAACGCAAGCGCAGTCTGGCCAGTTGGCACGAAGAGGCCGAAGTGCGGCGTGACGTGCGCGGCTTCGAGGCAGCGTTGCGGATCAAGGTGGCCGCCGGCCAGGCCGCGGTCATCGCCGAGGTGAAGAAGGCCAGCCCCAGCAAGGGTGTGCTGCGCGAGCACTTCATGCCAGCCGAGATCGCCGCCAGCTACGCGCAGCATGGCGCGGCCTGCCTGAGCGTGCTCACCGACGAGCGCTTCTTCCAGGGCAGTGCCGCCTGCCTGCAGCAGGCCCGTGAGGCCTGCACGCTGCCCGTTCTGCGCAAGGACTTCATGGTCGACGAGTACCAGGTGGTGGAAGCACGCGCCTTGGGCGCCGACTGCATCCTGCTCATCGCCGCCTGCCTGAGCGACGCGCAGATGGCTGACCTGGAAGCCGCTGCGCAAGCGCTCGGCATGGCGGTGCTGGTGGAGGTGCACGACGGAGCTGAACTCGAGCGCGCGCTGCTTCTCAAGACGCCGCTGCTGGGCATCAACAACCGCAACCTGCGCACCTTCGAAGTGACACTCGACACCACGCTGGGCCTGCAGTCGCGCGTGCCGGCGGACAGGTTGCTCATCACCGAATCCGGCATCCTCGGACGCGCCGACGTGATGCGCATGCGCGCGGCCGGCGTCCACGCCTTCCTGGTCGGTGAAGCCTTCATGCGCGCCGATGACCCCGGCGCGGCCCTGGCGGCGCTCTTCGATTGAACCGGCTTGAACCGCTTGACCCAGCCGCTGGGCGAACTGCTGGACGCTGACTTCAGCGACTGGCAGCACCTGCTGCAAGGCTGGCGCCATAGCGCGGCGGGCCAGGCCTTGATCACCGCTGTCGACGCCCGCGTGGCTGCGGGCGAGGCTGTCTACCCGGCCCAGGTCTTCCGCGCGCTGGCGCTCACACCGCTGGCGCGAACGCGCGTGCTGATCCTGGGTCAGGATCCCTACCACGGGCCGGGTCAGGCGGAAGGCCTGGCCTTTTCGGTGCCGGCCGGGCAGCGGCTGCCACCCAGCCTCCGCAACATCTTCAAGGAGCAGCAGCGTGACCTCGGGCTGGCCCTGCCGGGCCATGGCTCGCTGGCCCGCTGGGCCGCCCAAGGCGTGCTGCTGCTGAACACCACGCTGACAGTAGAGGATGGTCACCCGGCCAGCCATGCGAAGCTGGGTTGGCAGGCACTCACTGACGCCATATTCCAGGCTCTGGCTGACGACCCGGCGCCCAAGGTCTTCATGCTCTGGGGCGCCCATGCACAGGCCAAGGCGCCACTGCTGCCGGGCGATGGCGAGCCGCACCGCCTGCTGCAGAGCAACCACCCGTCGCCGCTGTCGGCGCTGCGCCCGCCATGGCCCTTTATCGGCAACGGGCACTTCGGTCTGGCCAACCGCTTCCTGGTCGGCGCCGGCCGCGGTGCGGTGGACTGGGGGCTGAGCTGATCTGCCACCGTGTTATAGTCACAGGCTCTCCGGAGGGGTGCCCGAGTGGCTAAAGGGGGCAGACTGTAAATCTGTTGGCTTACGCCTACGCTGGTTCGAATCCAGCCTCCTCCACCAGAGAACTCCCGCGTGGG
>JANNFE010000284.1:0-2535 GCA_031379415.1 Betaproteobacteria bacterium
ATGATGCCGCCGAAGACCTTCAGGCTGACGCTGCCGGCGCGCGCATGCAGGTAGGCGAAGGGCAGCGCCAGCGCCACCATCACCAGGCAGGCGAAGGGGTACAGCGCCTTCTTCCAGAACTGGATCTGGTAACGCTGCGCCGATTGCTCCTGGTCGGAAAGGTGCCGGCTGTAGCGCCACAACTCCAGCGTGCCCATCGTGCGCAGTGGCAGCACGGCAGCGGCCACCACCGCCGGTGTCAGCGTGCTCGGCCACTCGAGGCGTGCCGGGCGACTCAGCTGCACCGGTGGCTGGCCGGCGGCGCGCGCCTGCGGCCAATGCGCCACCTCGACCTCTTGCAGCACCCAGGTGCCGTTGCCCATGACCTGCCCTTCACGCGCCTCGATGCGCTCGGTGAGGCGGCCGTCGTCGTCGAACTCGAAGATGCGCACTTCGGCCAGGCCGCCGCCGCGGCTGGTGCCGGCGATGTGGATCGAGTAGTGCCGCTCGCCTTCGGGCGTGTGCCGGCGCTCCTTCAGCCAGGCGCCGGTATTGCCGGCGCGCAGGCCGCCGCTCGTGCGTGCCTTGAAGAGCACCGCTTCGCGTTCGGCACGCGGGGCCACATAGTCGCCGATGAGGAAGGTGAGAACGCTGAAGGCCACGCCCAACACGGCCAGCAGCCCCAGCGCCCGCCACGGGCCCAGGCCGCCGGTGCGCAGGATGGTGAACTCCGAGGACTGCGCCAGGCGTGCCAGCGAATAGATGGTGCCGATCAGCACCGCGATCGGCAGCAGCTCGTAGAGGTGGCCGGGGATCTCGAGCGCCGCAGACCACGCGGCCTCGACGGCGGCCAGGCCGCGTGGACCGGCATCGCCCAGCGTATCGACGAAATCGATGAAGTAGAACAAGGCGAGGAAGGCCAACGCGACGAAGCCCACCGAGGCGACGATGTCGCGGTAGAGCAGGCGGCGCACGGTCTTCATGCGGAGGCGGCCGTCACCGCTGCGCCGCGGCGTGGCAGGCGCATTACGGCGGCATGGTCGCGCCACCACAGCAGCAGCAGCGCCAGCGCGAAGGCCGTGCCGTGGATGGCCAGCAGCGCCGCGGCCATCGAGAGCTTGCCGCTCGCGACCCACGCCTGCGACAGGTTGACGAGGTTGTAGTAGACGGCGAAGGCCATGAGCGCGAAGAGCAGGTTCCAGTTGCTCGCCCGGCGCGGATTCGTGGCCGCCAGTCCGATGCCCAGCAGCACGAGGTTGCACGCACCCAGCAGCAGGCCGATGCGCCAGGCCAGTTCGCCCTGGTGCCGGGGGGTCGGGTTGAGCAGCAGATCGGCCGTGGCCACCGCCTTGGGCGGGCGCGCAACGGCCGCGCGCACGGCGCGCTCGCTGGCAAGGACCCGGTAGTTGTCGAAGCTGGACAAGGTGCGTTCGCCGCTTTGCAGGTTCACCTCGTTGCGCTGGCCGCGTTCGAGCACGAGGAAGTGGTCTTCACCGCCGGCTTCGATATGCCCGGTGCTCGCCGAGGTGACCGACTCGCCATGCTCCTGGCGGTTGAGGATGAAGACATTGCGCGCGCCGCCGCCCTCGTTGCCGTCCTCTCTCGTTGCGCGCTCGACGAAGAAGACGCGCCGGCCGTCGCTGGAAGTCTGGAACACGCCCGGCGAAACGCGTGAAAGGTCCGAGCGCTGTTGATAACGTTCGCGCAACTCCAGGCTCTCGAGGTTGCCCCAGGGCCAGGCGAAGAGCAGCAGGAGCGCCACCACGAGCAGCACCGGCCACACCGTACGCAGCACGGGCTTGACGAAGCGCGTGAGGCCGACGCCGCTGGCGAACCAGATGCTCATCTCGCTGTCGCGGTACATGCGCCCGAGCGAGAGCACGACGGCGATGAAGAGCGACAGCGCCAGCATCGTCGGCAGGTGGCCGAGGGCGACATAGCCCAGCAGCAGCACCACGTCGCGCGGCGCCACGGCGCCGCTGGCCGCCTGGCCGATGGTGCGGATGAGGAACATCGTCAGCACGATGGTGAGGATGACGACCAACGTCGCCCCGAAGCTGCGGGCCAGCTCACGACGTACAGTGGAGTCGAATAACATGTGTCGCTTTTCCGATTGAAAGTAATTATGGACTTCAAGACGCAAGTGGCCGCCGCGGCCGGGCTGCCTGGCGTGGCCACCGACGCGCTGTTGGTGCTGGTCGCGGGCACCGCCCAGCCCGAAGGCCTGGAGGCGCCGCTGGCCGAACCCTTGGCCGCTGCCGTGAAGGCGGGTGACTTCAGCTTCAAGGCCGGCCACACGCTTTACGCGCACCAGGTGCCTGGCGTGAAGGCGGCCCGCGTCGTCTTCGCCGCAGTGGGTGACACGTCGTCGGCCCAGTCGCCAAAAGCGATCCGCAAGGCGCTCGGCCTGGCGCTCGTGTACTTGAAGACGGGCGGCGCCAAGTCGCTGTCGGTGGCACTGGCCGGCAGCAGCTGGACGGCGGCTCAGGTCGAGGCGCTGGTGGCTGCGGTGTCCGAAGGCACTTACGTTTATCGCGAGACCAAGCCCAGCGCGCC
>JANNFE010000070.1:0-11195 GCA_031379415.1 Betaproteobacteria bacterium
TAGGCGGCGTGGTCCATCATGATTTGTAGAGCTGGCGGTAGTCGGGCTGCAGGTGGAACCAGTACTGGTAGCCCATCACGTCCTTCTGCATCGCCACGTCCATGGTGGGCTGGAACATCGGCACGCGCGGCACCTCGTCGAAGGCCAGTTGCACCATGTCCTTGACGAAGCTGTCGTACAGCGGCTTGCTCTCGGCGAAGCGTGCGTTGTCGATCATCTTGTCGAGCTTGGGGTTCTGGTAGCTCATGGTGTTGAACACCGCGTTCTGGCCGTGGTAGCACCAGAAGAAGAAGTACTCGGGGTAGTTCAGCCAGCCGCCGAAGCGGTTGATGAGCAAAGGCATGTCCTTCTTCAGCAAGGCCGAGCGCCAGGTGGCGCCGGGGATCTTGTTGATGGTGGTCTTGATGCCGATCTGCGCCAGCGACTCTTGTATGAGCACCGCCATCGGCTCACCCACCGTGGCGCCGCCCAGGTCGAAGGAGATCGTGGTCTCGAAGCCATCCGCCACACCGGCTTCGGCCAGCAGCGCCTTGGCCTTGGCGATGTCGGCCTTGTAGCCGGTGGCCTGCGGCCAGGCGGTGGTCTTGACCTGCGGCGCGGCGGCGCCGTAGAGCTTGATGCCGCGGCCGTAGAGCGCGTTGTCGTACAGGCGGTCGTAGGGGATGGCGTAGGCCACCGCCTGCCGCACCTTCGGGTTGTTGAAGGGCGGCTTGGTGGTGTTCATGCCCAGGTAGTACATGGCGTTCTCGATCGGCGTGCTCGTCACCTTGACGGCGCCGCCTTCCTTGCCGAGCTCCGAGAAGTCCTTGGGCGGCAGGTCGAAGGTGATGTCGATGTCGCCCTTCAACAGCAGCGCACGCCGGTTGCCGGCGTTCGGTACGTCGCGCTGGATGACGCGGCGCAGCTTCGGCAGCGGGCCGCTCTTCCAGTCGTCGTAGCGCACGTAGATGATTTCCTGGCCGGCGCGAAAGGCTTCGACCTTGAAGGCACCGCCGCCGGCCACGTTGTTGCGCGTCCAGGCCAGGCCCCAGGGGTCTTGTGCGGTGGCGTTCTTCTTTACCAGTTCGCTGTTGAAGATGCAGGGCACCGGCACCGCCAGGTCGTTCATCGTCAGCTTGTCGCGGCGCACGAACTTGACCACGAAGGTGTGATCGTCCACCACCTCGAACTGCTCGGGCTTCTGCAGCGAGCCGGCGGCCATCTGGAAGGTGGGGAAGCCGCCCACGGTGACGGCGCGGTCGAAGCTCCACTTCACGTCCTTGGCCGTGACCGGCGTGCCGTCGTGGAACTTGGCGGCCTTGCGCAGCTTGAAGGTGACGCTGTTGCCGTCGGGCGCGATCTTCCAGCTCTCGGCAAGCTCGGGTTCGAGCTTGTCGATGTCGTAGACCACGCGGCCGTCGGGCAGCGTCTTGCGGCCATAGGTCATGAGGCGGTCGTAACACAGCCAGCTCACGCCGTAACTCGCGCGGTTGGCGCCCACGGTGTGGATGTCGAGTGAATTGGGGCCGAACTCATTGGCCACCACCAGCACGTCTTTCGGTCGTGCCTGTGCCTGCGCCGGGTGCGGCAGTGAGACCAGGCCCGCTGCCGCGGCACCGGTGGAGAGGAAGTCGCGTCTTTGCATGGGCGGTGCTCCGGTTCAGGTGGCGGGGGACAGGCTGCGCAGGAAGGCCCGCCAGCCGCCGAAGGGGGTGATGTCGCGCGCGCCCTGCAGCGCATGCGCTTCGCACAGGAAGCCGTGCACGTGGTGGCCGTCGGCCAGCTGCACGCTGCCCAGGCCCAGCGGTGGCGGGATCAAGGCGAGGAAGGAGCCCACAGCCGACATCGGCATGGACCAGACTTCCAGCGCGATGGCGGCGCCGCCTTCGGCCACGCGCTGCATGCCGGGTTTGGGTGGCGTGGTGCCGGGCAGGGCGTAGAGCTTGTAGTGCGGCGCCGTGGTGGTGGCTTCCAGCAGCACGGCGCCGCGCTCGCGCAGCTGGCCGTTGAGCGGCAGGCCTGACAGGTGCGCGCCGACCACGGCCAGTTCCAGTGCGGGCTGCACGGCCGGCCGCGGCGCCGTTGAAGCTGCGGCGCCCATCCACTGGCGGCCGGCCTGCTGCAAGGCAACGTCGAAGTTGCCGGGGGCGATGAAGCTCACGCCGAAGGGCAGCCCGGTGGCCGTGGGCGCGGCCGGCACCGCCAGCGCGCACCAGCCCAGCAGGTTGACGAAGTTGGTGTAGGTGCCCAGGCGCGCGTTGGCGCCCAGCGGGTCGGCGTCGACCTCGGCAAACGTCGGGTGGTGCGGCGCGGTGGGCACGAGCAGCGCATCGACATCGCGCCACAGCCCACGCAATGATTGCTGCAGCTGGCGCAGGCGGTACTGGCCCTCGAAGGCCTGCGTCGCACTCATGCCGATGGCGCGCGCGATGACGGCGTGCACCGTGGCGTCCATGGCCTGCGGCTGGCCGTCGAAGAGCGCGCGGCAGGCGGCGTGCCGCTCGGCCACCCAGGGGCCTTCGTAGAGCAACGCGGCCACCTCGTGCAGCGGGCCGAAGTCGAGTTCCACCAGCTCGTGGCCGAGCCCGCGCGCCTGCGCCAGCGCGGCGGCCCAGGCGGCGTCATAGCCGCTGCTGGCCTCCAGCGGCGGCTGGCGTGGCACGCCCAGGCGCAGGCGGGCGGGCAGGGCGCCCGGCCCCGGGACGAAGCAGCTGTAGGTGTCGGCGGCGTCCGGCCCTTCGATGACGGCCAGCACGCGCGCGGCGTCGTCCACGGTGTGCGCAAAGACCGCCACGCAGTCCAGCGTCCGGCACGCCGGCAGCACACCCGCGGTGCTGACGCGCCCCGGCGTCGGCTTGAGCCCCACCAGGCCGTTGAAGCCGGCCGGCACACGGCCCGAGCCGGCCGTGTCGGTGCCCAGCGAGAAGGGCACGATGCCGCGCGCCACGGCCACCGCCGAACCCGAACTGGAACCGCCGCTGATGCGCGAGAGCCCGTCGGAACCCACGGCCACGCTGGCCGGCCGGCCGTAGGGCGAGCGCGTGCCCACCAGGCCGGTGGCGAACTGGTCGAGGTTGGTCTTGCCCAGCCACAGCGCACCGGCGTCCAGCAGCTTCTGCACCACGGTGGCGCTGCGCATCGCCACCGTGCTGAAGGCCGGGCAGGCGGCCGTGGTGGGCTGGCCTTCGATGTCGATGTTGTCCTTCACCGCGAAGGGCAGGCCCAGCAGCGGGTAGCGCTGCAGCAGCGCGGACCGGTCGCTGTTCTCCGCCAGGCGTTGGGTCAGTCGCGTGAGTTGGGCGTCCCAATCGGCGCCGGGGCAAAGGTGGATCCACAGGCCGAGGGGAAGTGTGGCCTGGGCCAGCTCGCGCGCCCGCTGCAGCGCTGGCAAAGGGTCAGCGCCAGCCGCCAGCGCGTCCAGCCAGGCCTGGGCGGTGCGGGGTGGCGGCGCGGTGTTCGTCATTGGTGCACTGGCTGGTATACCAGTGCGTGCTAGCAGGCGCCGTGCCAGCCCCTCGTCGCCCGCCCGCGGGCCGGTTGACTCAGCGCGGTGCCGCGGGCAGCGTGCGCGTGGGCTCGCGCAGCAGCACGAATTCTTCGGCTGCCGTGGGGTGCATGGCGATGGTGCGGTCGAAGTGCGCTTTGGTGGCGCCGGCCGTCAGCGCCACGGCCAGGCTCTGCACGATCTCGGGCGCGTCGGCGCCCACCATGTGCACGGCGAGCACGCGGTCGCTGGCGGCGTCCACCAGCAGCTTCATGCGCGTGCGCTGGGCGCCGCCGATGAAGGCCTGCTTCATGGGCCTGAACTCGGTCTCGAAGACCTTCACGGTGTGGCCGGCGGCCACGGCTTCAGCCTCGCTGGGGCCGATGGTGGCGATGGGCGGCAGCATGAACACGGCGCTGGCCACCTGTGACAGGTCGACCTCGCGCGTGCTGCCGGCAAAGAGCGCGTCGGCCAGCGCCCGTCCTTCGGCGATGGCCACTGGCGTCAGGTTCTTGCGGTTGGTGACATCGCCGATGGCGTGGTGCGCGGGCGTGCTGGTGACCAGCCGCGCGTCGACCTGCACGGCACCCAGCTTGTCCACCGCAATGCCCGCGGCGTCCAGCTGCAACGCCGCGGTGTTCGGCCGCCGGCCGGTGGCGTTCAGCACCCAGGGGAAAGCGCGCACGCGCTGCTCGCCGAAGGCCAGCAGAAGGCCGGCATCGCTGCGCGCCACCTGGCTGGGCACGCTGCCCGGGTGCAGTTCCACGCCTGCGGCGCGCAGTTCGGCCGCGGCAGCGTCGCGCAGCATGTCGTCGAAGCCGCGCAGCGGCAGGCGGTCGCGGAAGTACAGCGACACCGCCACGCCCAGCCGCGCCAGCATGCTGGCGAACTCGACCGCAATGTAGCCGCCGCCGATGACAGCAGCCTGCGCGGGCAGGGTCTGCAGGTCGAGCAGCTCGTCGCTGGTGGCGCAGGCCTCGATGCCCGGGATGCTGTCGCGCACCGGTGCTGCGCCGGTGGCCACCAGCACCTGTGCCGCGCTGAACACCTGCTCGCCCACGCGCACGCGGTGCGGCGCCTCGAACTGCGCCCAGCCCTCGATCAGCTGCACCCGGCTGGCGCTCAGCATCTGGCGGTAGATGCCTTCCAGGCGCTGCGTCTCGGCGGCCTTGGACTCGGCCCAGCGCGACATGTGAAAGGCCGGCGCTGCGAGTTCCCAGCCATAGCCCGGCGCTTCGGCGAAGGCGTCGCGATAGGCCGCCGCGTACATCAGCAGCTTCTTCGGCACGCAGCCGCGCA
This sequence comes from Betaproteobacteria bacterium, assembly GCA_031379415.1. GTDB lineage: Bacteria > Pseudomonadota > Gammaproteobacteria > Burkholderiales > Burkholderiaceae_C > Rubrivivax. The sequence goes on from JANNFE010000070.1 coordinate 4,763, forward strand.
GCACGCAGGTGCCGCCGACACGGCCAGCTTCGACGATGGCCACCTTGGCACCATGCAGCGCGGCGCGGCGCGAAGCGGCCACGCCGCCGGAACCGGCGCCGAGCACGAGAAGGTCGAAGTCATGGGTCATGGGTCAGGTCTCCTGGGCTGTCACACAATGTCGCTACGCAAGCTCGCCACACACTGTCGCCACACACTGTCGCATATGGTCGATGAAGATTCCGCGGCACGCGCCGCCACGCTGCGCGAGTTGCTGCACCACCATGCCCACCGCTACTACGTGCTCGACGCCCCGGAAGTGCCGGACGCCGAGTACGACCGCCTGTTCCGCGAACTGCAGGCGCTGGAGGCCGAACATCCCGATCTGCTGACGCCCGACTCGCCCACGCAGCGCGTTGGCGGCATCGTGCTGGCCGGTTTCACGCCCGTGCGCCACGCGGTGCCCATGCTGAGCATCCGCACCGAGACCGACACCACGCCGGCCGGCGCCACGGCCTTTGATGAGCGCGTGCGCCGCGAACTGGAACTGCCCGCGGACGCGCCGCCCGTCGATTACAACGCCGAGTTGAAGTTCGACGGCCTGGCCATCAACCTGCGCTACGAACACGGCGTGCTGGTGCAGGCGGCCACACGCGGCGACGGCGAGAGCGGTGAGGACGTGACGCAGAACATCCGCACCATCGGCCAGATACCGCTCAAGCTGATGGGCACGGCCCCTGCCGTGCTGGAGGTGCGCGGCGAGGTCTACATGCGCCGCGATGACTTCGAGCAGCTGAATGAGCGCCAGCGCGAGCGGGGCGAGAAGACCTACATCAACCCGCGCAACACGGCGGCCGGCGCGGTGCGCCAGCTCGACCCTGCCATCACCGCGCTGCGACCCTTGAGCTTCTTCGCCTACGGCCTGGGCGAACTGCAGGGCTGGGCCCAGCCGGCCACGCACGGCGCCACGCTCGACGCGCTGGCCGGCTTCGGCGTGCCGGTGTGCGCCGATCGCGCCGTGGTGCAGGGCGCGGCCGGCCTGGTGGCCTTTCACCAGGCCATGGGTGCGAAGCGCGACGCGCTGCCCTTCGACATCGACGGCGTGGTCTACAAGGTCAATCAGATCGCACTGCAGAAGCGCCTGGGTTTCGTGACGCGCGAGCCGCGCTGGGCGGTGGCGCACAAGTACCCGGCGCAGGAACAGGTGACGCTGCTGCGCGGCATCGAGATCCAGGTCGGCCGCACCGGCAAGCTCACGCCGGTGGCCAAGCTGGAGCCGGTGTTCGTGGGCGGCACGACGGTGAGCAATGCCACGCTGCACAACGTCTTCGAGCTGCGCCGCAAGGGCGTGCGCGTGGGCGACCGCGTGATCGTGCGGCGGGCCGGCGATGTCATCCCCGAGGTGGTGGGCCGCGTGGCTGGCGAGCGGCCAGTCTACGTGCCCAACTTCCGCATGCCGCGACACTGCCCGGTGTGCGGCAGCCGCGTGCTGCGCGAGCAGGGCGGCATCGACCACCGCTGCACCGGTGGCCTGTTCTGCGGCGCGCAACGCAAGCAGGCCATCCTGCACTTTGCCGGGCGGCGCGCGATGGATGTCGAAGGGCTCGGCGACAAGCTGGTCGACCAGTTGGTCGATGGTGGCCTCTTTCGCACCTTGCCCGAGCTCTACACGCTGGGCCTGGCCAAGTTGGCGGCGCTGGAGCGCATGGCCGAGAAGAGCGCGGCCAATCTGCTCGCGGGCCTGGAGAAGAGCAAGCGCACGACGCTGGCGCGCTTTCTCTACGCGCTGGGCATCCGCCATGTCGGCGAGACCACGGCCAAGGACCTGGCACGCCACTTCGGCGGGCTGGACCGGCTGATGACGGCCAGCGCCGAACAGCTGCTCGAGGTGAACGACGTCGGCCCGGTGGTGGCCACCAGCATCCGCGCCTTCTTTGACCAGCCGCACAACGTCGAGGTGGTGGAGCAGCTGCGTGCCGCAGGCATCCAATGGCCCGAACACGAAGGCGCGGCACTGGACGATGCGCCCAAGCCGCTGGCCGGCAAGACGCTGGTGCTGACCGGCACCTTGCCCGTGCTGACGCGCGACGAGGCCAAGGCGCTCATCGAGGCGGCGGGTGGCAAGGTGGCGGGATCGGTGTCGAAGAAGACGAGCTACGTCGTGGCCGGCGAAGAAGCCGGCAGCAAGCTCGACAGGGCGCGCGAACTGGGCGTGACGGTGCTCGACGAGGCGGGCCTGCGCGCCTTGCTCGATGCAGGCGGCTGAGGTGGCAGCAGTGCACCGCATGGCGCTGCTGGGTGGCGAGTCCAGCGGCAAGACCACGCTCGCCCAGGCCCTGGCGGCGCGGCTGCACACGGCCTGGGTGCCCGAATACGGCCGCCAGCGCTGGGAAGAGTTGCGCGTGACGCTGGACGTGCCGGAGTTGCTGGCCGTGGCCCGGCGCCAGGTGCAATGGGAAGACGAGGCGGTGGTCCAGGCGGCGGCAACCGGGGAGCACTGGGTGGTGTGTGACACCAGCCCGCTGACGACCTTGCAGTACTGCCTGCACGACCACGGCCATGCGCCGCCCGAGCTGTACGAACTGGCGCGCCGGCCCTATGACCTGACGGTGGTTTGCGAGCCCGACTTCGACTTCGTGCAGGACGGCTGCCGCCGCGACGACGGCTTTCGCGCCGCGCAGCATGCGTGGACGCTGGCGCGCCTGGCCGAGAGCGGCGTGCCCTGTCTGGCGGTGCGCGGCAGCGTCGAGGCGCGCGTGCAGCGCGTGCTGGAGTGGCTGGTCTCAGGCTGAGGCCAGCCGCGCAACGCAGGCCGCCACGCTGCGTCACGCGCACGGTGCTGACGCTGCCGTTGGCGGCGGCGTCGAATTCCACCACCACTGGCCCGCAGGTGCCCTGGCGTGGTGGAATCGCGGCCACCGAAACGTCGCGAGGAAGCCCGATGAACCTGCACCGTAGCCTCATCACCCTGGCACTGACGGCCGCTGCCGCCAGCGCCAGCGCCGCCTGCCTGAACGATGCCGAAGTCGCCGCCCTGCTGGCCGCCAACATAGCCCGCACGCCCGCCGTCACGCCCGAAGGCCTGAGCGCGGCAGACGGCGAATGTTCGCGCAGCAAACTCAACAAGCTGCAGGAAGCGCAGTTCGGCAAGCCGGTGGGCTACAAGGCCGGCCTCACCAACCCCGCGGTGCAGAAGCGCTTCAACCACGACTCGCCGGTGTGGGGCACGCTCTACGCGAACATGCTGCTGGCCGACGGTGCGGTGGACGACGCCGCCTTCGGCGCGCGCCCGCTCTTCGAAGCCGACCTGCTGGTGCGCGTGAGCAGCGAGGCCATCAACCGCGCCAGGACGCCCGACGAGGTGCTGCAGGCCATCGACCAGGTCATTCCCTTCATCGAGCTGCCTGACCTCGTGGTGCAGGCGCCGCCCAAGCTCAACGGCGCCGGTATCACGGCCATCAACGTCGGCGCGCGCCTGGGCGTGCTGGGCAAGCCCATCGCCGTGCAGCGCACGCCCGAGTTCAGCAACGCGCTGCGCGACATGGTGGTGGTGGTGAAGGGCGACGGCGCCGAGATCGACCGTGGCAAAGGCAGCGACGTGCTGGGCCACCCGCTGGCGGCCGTGGCCTGGCTGGTGCAGGACATGGCGCGCGAAGGCCGGTCGCTCAAGCCGGGCGACCTGGTGAGCCTGGGTTCGTTCTCGAAACTCATGCCACCCAAGCCCGGGCTGGCGGTGGAAGTGGTTTACGAAGGCCTGCCCGGCACGCCGGTGGTGAAGGTGTCTTTCAAGTGACGGTGCACGAGATCCTGAAGATGGGCGACCCGCGCCTGCTGCGCGTGGCGCAGCCGGTGCAGGCCTTCGACACGCCCGAGCTGCACGCGCTGGTGGCCGACCTGTTCGACACCATGGAAGCCGCCGACGGCGCCGGCCTGGCCGCACCGCAGATCGGCGTCGACCTGCAGCTGGTGATCTTCGGCTTCACGAACAATGAGCGCTACCCCGATGCACCGCCGGTGCCGCGCACGGTGCTCATCAACCCCGTGGTCACGCCGCTGGGTGACGAGATGGCCGAGGGCTGGGAAGGCTGCCTGTCGGTGCCCGGGCTGCGCGGTGTGGTGCCGCGGCACAGCCGCATCCGCTACAGCGGCTTCGACCCGCAGGGCCGGCCCATCGAGCGCGAGGCCGAAGGCTTCCATGCGCGCGTGGTGCAGCACGAGTGCGACCACCTCATCGGGCGTCTCTACCCCACGCGCATGAACGACCTGACGAAGTTCGGCTACACCAGCGTGCTGTTCCCGGGCCTGGACGCCGCGGCCGACGATTGAGCCAGGCCACGGCAGTAGATACCTGTCTTTACACCGCGATCCGTCGGCCAGGGTCGGCGGCGGTGCGTTGTGCAGCCATGCACAACACCAGCCCTTGGCGGCGCGTGCGCCGCATCCTCCTGGCCAGCCTGCCAGCTCTTGTCTTGTTGTGGTCGGCCGTGCCGGCCCGGGCCCAGCAGGAAGACCCGCCCGGTCGCGTCGGCCGCATTGCAGACTTGCAAGGCGGCGTGTCCTGGTTCGACAGCGAGCAGGGCCAGTGGTCCGACGCCGAACGCAACCGGCCGGTGACCAGTGGCGACCGTATCTCCACGCTGGGCGGTGCGCGCGCCGAGATCCGCGTCGGCAGCACCGTGCTGCGCCTGGGTGCGACCACCGAAGTGGAGTTCGTGCGCCTGGACGACGAGCGTCTGGTGCTGCAGCTGCACGCCGGCTCGCTGGCGCTGCGCCTGCGCAGCCGCGAGGCCGCCGAAGAGACCGAGCTGCGCACGGCCGAGGCGCGCCTGCTGCCGCAGCGTGCCGGGCACTACCGCTTCGACCGCATCGACGACACCACCTGGGCCGGCAGCTGGCGCGGTGACCTGCTGGTCGACGGCATGGGGGGCACCACCATCGCCACGGGCCAGCGCCTGTCCTTCATCCGTGACCGCGGCGACATCCTGCGCAGCGCCGGTGCGACGCTGCCCGACGACACCTTCGCCAGCTGGGTGGCGCGCGACGACCAGCAGGATGAGCGCAGCGCTTCCACGCGCTACGTGTCGCCCGAGATGACCGGCGCCGAAGACCTGGACCGCCATGGCCGCTGGACCACGCACCCCGAGTACGGCGCCTTGTGGTACCCGCTGGAGGTGCGCGCCGACTGGGCGCCCTACCGCTACGGCCGCTGGGCCTGGGTGCGGCCCTGGGGCTGGACCTGGATCGACGAGGCACCCTGGGGCTTCGCACCCTTCCACTACGGCCGCTGGGTCAGCTGGCAGGGCCGCTGGGGCTGGGTGCCGGGCGCCTACGTGGCGCGGCCGGTCTACGCGCCGGCCCTGGTGGCCTGGGTGGGCACGGGCGGCGTGAGCATCGGCGTGCAGATCGGTGGTGGCCGTGGCGGCGGCCACCCTGGTGGCTGGGTGCCGCTGGCGCCGCGCGAGGTCTTCCGGCCCTACTACCGCGCCACGCCGGTGTACCAGGAGCGCATCAACCCGGTGCCGTCCTATCGCTGGCACCATCCGCCATCGCACCAGCCGCAGGGGCCGATCCGCTACGCCAACCCGGCCGTGCAGCGGGCCGTGGAGGTAGAGCCGCGCCAGACCTGGCGGCAGCGCCCGCCGCAGCCGCAGGGTCAGCCGGCCTACGAGCCGCGTGCCGTGGACGGACCGCCGCGCCAGCGGCGCGAGCCCGGCCCGCCGCCGGGCGCGCAGCCTGCGCCGCTGCAAGCGGCACCGCCGGTGCAGCGTCCACCGCAGGTTCAGCAGCCTGCGCCGCCGCCGCGGCCGGCCGCTGCCGAGCCGCCGCGCCAGCGCGAGCCGGAGCGAGAGCGCGAGCGGGGTGAACGCGGTGACCGAGGTGATCGTGACGACGGCCGCCAGCGCCGCCCCGAAGGCCGGCCCAACTCGCGTGAACGCGAGCGCGAGAGCCAGCGCTGAGACCGGCGCGCCGCTGCTAACGCAGTAGCGGCTTCAGCACCGGCCACACATTGGCCAGCATGCGCGGGTGTGCCTCGGCCTTGGGGTGGATGCGGTCGGGCTGGAACAGCTCGTCGGCGTTGGGCACGTCGGCCACGCCGGCCAGCAGGAAGGGCACCAGCGCCGCGCCTTCGGCCTTGGCCACCTTGCCGAACAAGGCCTGGAACTCGTCGCTGTACTTGCGCCCGTAGTTGGGCGGCACGGCCATGCCGGCAATCAGCACGCGCGCGCCGGCCGCCTTGGCGGCACGCGCCATCGCGGTCAGGTTCTCTTGGGTCGCCGCCAGCGGCAGGCCACGCAGCGCGTCGTTGCCGCCCAGTTCCAGCACCACCACCTGCGGCTTGTGGCGTGCCAGCAGCGCCGGCAGGCGCGAGCGCCCGCCCGACGTGGTGTCGCCGCTGATGCTGGCGTTCACCACCGTCGTCGCCGGCCCTTCCCTGGCCAGCCGCGCTTCGAGC
>JANNFE010000286.1:0-6018 GCA_031379415.1 Betaproteobacteria bacterium
TTTCGCTGGCGTTGGTTGAGTCTGCGGCGCAACGAACCGGCGGCGGCGCAGGGCTGGCTCGACGCCTACCGCTTCTGGACCAAGGTGTTTGCATTGACCTTTGCCCTGGGCGTGGTCAGCGGCATCACGATGAGCTTTCAGTTCGGCACCAACTGGCCGGGCTTCATGGAGCGCGTGGGCGACATCGCCGGCCCGCTGCTGGGCTACGAGGTGCTGACCGCGTTTTTCCTGGAGGCCGGCTTCCTGGGCGTGATGCTCTTCGGCCATGGCAAGGTGACCGAGAAGGTGCACCTGATGTCGACCTTCTTCGTTGCCTTCGGCACCAGCCTCTCGGCGTTCTGGATCCTGGCGCTGAACTCCTGGATGCAGACACCCGCGGGCCACGAGATCGTCGATGGCACGTTCCAGGTCAAGAGTTGGTTCGACGTCATCTTCAACCCGTCGTTCCCCTACCGTTTCATCCACATGATGCTGGCCTCGGGTCTGACCTGCGCCTTCCTGCTCGTCGGCCTGTCGGCCTGGCAGGTGCTGCGCCAGGTGGGGCAACGTTCGGCGCCACGCGTGATGCGCGTGGGGCTGACGCTGGCCGCGCTGCTGATCCCGGTGCAGATCTTCGTCGGCGACCTGCATGGGCTGAACACCCTGAAGCACCAGCCGGCCAAGGTGGCCGCGATGGAAGGAGTGTGGGACACCGAACGCGGTGCGCCGCTGCTGCTGTTCGCCTGGCCCGACGCCGACAAGCGCATGAACCATTTCGAGAACAAGGTGCCCAAGCTGGCCAGCCTGATCCTCACCCACGAGCTGGATGGCGAGATCCAGGGTCTGAACAGTTTCGTCGGGGCGCACCCGCCGCCACTGCCGGTGTTCTTTGGCTTTCGCATCATGGTCGGCATGGGCATGCTGATGCTGGCCAGCAGCTGGCTGGGCTGGTGGCTGCTGCGGCGCGCGCACTGGCAGCCTGCGGGCCTGCCGCGCGCCGTGCTGTGGCTCTTTGCCGGCATGACGTTTTCGGGCTGGGTGGCCACGGTGGCCGGCTGGTACGTCACCGAAATCGGCCGCCAGCCCTTCATCGTCCATGGCCTGGTGCGCACGGCTGACGTGGTGAGCAAGGTGCCTTCGGCAATGATCGGGTTCACGCTGGTGCTGTACCTGCTGCTGTACCTGGCGCTGATCGTCGCCTACGTGAGCGTGCTCAAGTACATGGCCGAAAAGCCCGAAGCGGTGCTGCAGACCGACGCCATCGAACAGGCCGTGACCCCGGCGGGTGCCATCACCTCGCCCGTGGTCCAGGGGGGCAGTCCATGAACCCGCAGGCTTTGTCGAGGGCTCATTCCCGCCTGGCAGGACCGGCCGCAGGCCTCAGGGTGCATCCATGAACTGGATGGGCTTCGACGCTGCACTGCCCGTCATCTTCATGGCACTGATGGGCGTGTCGATGCTGATCTACGTCATCAGCGACGGTTACGACCTGGGTGTGGGCATGCTGATGCATCGCGCCACCGACGCCGAGAAGGACGTGATGCTGGCCTCGATCGGCCCCTTCTGGGACGCCAACGAGACCTGGCTCGTGCTGGGCGTGGGCATCCTGCTGGTCGCCTTCCCCAAGGCACACGGCCTGGTGCTGGGCGAGCTGTACCTGCCGGTGACGCTGATGCTGGTGGGGTTGACGCTGCGCGGCGTGGCCTTCGACTTCCGCGTCAAGGCCAAAGACAGCCACAAGCAGACCTGGGACCGCCTGTTCTTTGCAGGCTCCACGCTGGCCGCGGTGTCGCAGGGCTGGATGCTGGGGCGTTATGTCAGCGGCTTCGGCAGCGGCTGGAACTACCCGCTGTTTGCCGGGGCTATCGCGGTGGCGCTGCCAATGGCCTACGTGATGATGGGCGCGGCCTGGCTGGTGATGAAGACCGAGGGCGAACTGCAGCAGCGCGCGGTGGCATGGGCGCGCACGGCCTGGACGCCGATGGTCGGCGGCATGGTGCTGATCTCGATGGCCACACCCTGGGTCAGTGCCACGGTGCGCGAGCGCTGGTTCGCGCTGCCCGAGATCATTGCGCTGATGGCCATTCCACTGATGACCGCCGTGAGCCTGTACGCCGTGCTGGCCGTGCTCAAGACCCGGCAGGTGCTGGGCCCGCTGTGCTGGCTGCCCTTCGTGCTGCTGATCCTGGTTTTCCTGCTCGGCTTCCTGGGCTTGGCCTACAGCATCTACCCCTATGTCGTGCTGGACCAACTGACCCTCTGGCAGGCTGCCAGCAGCCCGGCAGCGCTGAAGGTCATCCTGTTCGGAGCCTGCATCTCGGTGCCAGCCATTGCCGGCTACACAGTCTTCTCGTACCGCGTGTTCCGCGGCAAGACGGGCGAACTGAAGTACGCCTGAGCGGCACGCTTTCATTCACACATCTCACCGGTATGGGCCGGTGCACGGAGACAACGATGAACCTTCGCACGCACAGGCGCTGCTGGCTGCTGGTTGTGGGTCTGCTGGTCATGGGTCCGGCCGTCGCGCAGCCCCGCGCTGCCCCGGCGGTCGCGCCGTTCACCGGCACGCTGCAGAAGATCTACGAGACCGGCGTCATCCGCATCGGGCACCGCGAGAACTCCCCGCCGTTCGCCTTTCTCGACGCCAAGCGCCGGCCCATCGGCTACTCGATCGACCTGTGCGACGTCGTCGTCGAGCAGGTCGGCCAGCATGTGCACCAGACGTTGCGCGTCGAATACGTGCCGGTGACCCCGAGCAATCGCTTCGACCTCGTCAAGTCGGGCGCCGTCGATCTGGAGTGCGGCTCCACAACGGCCAGCTCCGAGCGGCGCACGGTGTTTGACTTCTCGCCCGCCATCTTCGTCACCGGTACCAAGCTGCTCGTCAAGCGCGGCAGCGGTATCCGTTCACTGCGCGACCTGCAGGGCAAGACCGTCGTGCTGACCAGCGGCACCGTCCATGCCGAAAGCGTACCGCGGCTGGCGCAACGCCAGAAGCTGGCCATCCAGTTCGTGTCCGCGCCCGACCACGACGCGTCCTTCAAGCTTCTGGCTGAAGGCAAAGCGGACGCCTTCGCCAACGACGACATCCAGCTCTACGGCGCGATTGCGCTGCGCAATGCGGCCAGCGACTACCGCGTGGTGGGCGAACTCCTCAGCTACGCCGACTACGCGTTGATGTTCCGCCGCGGCGACACCGAGTTCGCCGAGGTCGTCAACCAGGCCTTCGAACGCATGGCCAAGAGCGGTGAGACACGCGCGATCTATCGCCGCTGGTTTGAGCAGCGCCTGCCCGATGGCGCGAGGCTCAACGTGCCGATGAGTCCGCATCTGGAACACGTGTTCCAGCTGCAGGGGCTTTCGTCAGACTGACCCGCTGGCCTTGGCACCCACCGAGCGAAACACGGCAGTCATTTCGTCTTCGTACCGGGGCCGATAGCAGCAGCGCGCGGTGGCCCGTGGGCGCCGCTTGGGTGGCCACACATCCAGCGGCCCCATCTCGGTGCTCCTACCGATGCGGTGGGCCTCGCGTTGTGCGATACCCGCGCATGGCCTCACCGGAGTTGAGCGTGCACCTCGATCCGCGCGCAGGCATGCGCCGCTGGCGCGGCCTGCCGCGCTGGTGTGCGGCCGTGGGCTTGATGGCCGCTGCGGCCTACATTGGCCACCAGGTGACCTTGCAGACCGGCATGTCACGCCTGCGCGATGCCGCCGAGCACCGGCTCGACATGCTGGCCACCGGCCTCGATGCCGACCTGGCACGCTTCGAATATCTGCCCGCGCTGCTGGAGATGACGCCGGTGGTCCCGGCCTTGCTGGAGACGCCGTCCGACACCCAGCTGCGCGACACGGTCAGCCGCTACCTGAGCGGTGTCAATGCCACGGCGGGCGCCGAGATGCTGTACGTGCTGGACCCCGGTGGCACGTCGTTGGCGGCGTCCGACTGGCAGCAGCCCGGGACCACGATCGGTCAGGACCTGTCGTTCCGACCCTATGTCATCGACGCCATCAAACAAGGGCGTGGCCGCTTCTACGGCGTGGGCATCACCAGCCGCAAGCCGGGGTACTACCTGTCGTATGCCTTGCGTCGCGGTGACCGGCTGCGGGGCGTGATGGCGGTGAAGATCAACCTGGAAGCCGCCGAAAGCGCGTGGCGAAAATTGCCTGGCGAAGTGATGCTGATGGACGAGCGCGGGGTGGTGATCCTGTCAACCCGAGGCAACCTGAAGTACCGCCCGCTGGCGCCACTGGGGGCAGAACAAAGGGCGGAAGTGCAACGGGCGCGGCCCTACGGAGACGCCAGCCTGCAGCCGCTGGACTGGGCTCCTCGGCAGGCAGTTGCAGGCGCTGCGCAGTTGGTGGCGCTGGATGGCCGCAGCCACCTGGCCTCTACACGCACGATCCGCCACGCTCCCTGGAGCCTGATCGCGCTGGACGACCTGGCGCCGCTGCAGGCCGTGGCACGCTATGCGGCGGTGAGCGCCAGCCTGGCGATGGCGGTTGCGGTTCTCTTGGCGGTCACGTTGTGGCAGCGCCAGCGGGCCGTGCGCCAGAAGCTGGCCAACCAGGCCGCGCTGCAGGCCGCACACGACAGCCTGGAGTCGACCGTGGCGGCGCGTACCGCACAGTTGCGTGCAGCGCAGACCGACCTCGTGCATGCCGGCAAGCTGGCCGCGCTGGGCCAGATGTCGGCCGGCATGGTGCACGAGCTGAACCAGCCCCTGACGGCGCTGCGCACCTTGTCCGACAGCGCAGGTATCCTGCTCGACCAGCAGCGGCCCGATGATGTGCGTGGCAACCTGCAACGCATTGCCGGCATGGTCGACCGGCTGGCACGGCTGACCTCGCGGTTGAAGACCTTTGCGCACAAGAGCGATGTGCCGCTGGCCCCTGTGTCGCTGGCACGATGCATCGCCGCCGCACAAGCCGTGGTCGGCGCGGAGTTGAAGGCGCACGATGTCGTCTTCGAAGCCGAAGTGCATCCGGTCGATCTGAGCGTCATGGCCGACGAGTCCGCCATCGTCAGCGTGCTCATCAACCTGATGGGCAATGCCATCGACGCCATGCAGGGCGCCACGATCAGAAGGCTCCGCCTGCACGCCCATGCTCTTTGGCATCCGGACGGCAGCCGCGTGATCATCACCGTCACCGACACCGGACCGGGCATCCGCACCGACATCCTGGCGCGTCTGTTCGAGCCATTTGTGTCCAGCAAGCCGGTCGGTGCCGGGCTTGGACTCGGGCTGGTGATTTCGGCCCAGTTGGTGCGGGGTGCCGGCGGCATGCTCAGGGCCGGCAACCGCGAGGAGGGCGGTGCCTGCTTCACCGTCGAGCTGCCGAAGGATGGCCCAAAGGAGTGAAGCTGCCGTGAGTGAAGTGCCTGCCGTCCAAGTGCTGCTGATCGAAGACGATGAGGATGTGCGCAACAGCACAAGCCAGGCGCTGACCCTGGCCGGACTCGCGGTCGACGCCTACGCCAGCGCCGAGCGCGCGCGCGCGCGCATCAGTTTCGGCGCGCCAGTGATCGTGGTGTGCGACGTGCGCCTGCCAGGCCTGAGCGGCACCGACTGGTTGCCCGAGATTCGCGAAATCGATGCCGGGTTGCCGGTGGTGCTGGTGACCGGCCATGGCCACATCGCGATGGCGGTGCAGGCCATGCGTGAAGGCGCCTACGACTTCATCGAAAAGCCGTTCACCTCAGAACGCTTGCTGGCGGTTGTGCGCCACGCCGTCGAGCGGCGGCAGATGACGCTGCAACTGCGGGCCCTGCGCGACGTGCTGGAGAACTGGCACGGCATCCAGGCGGCGCTGATCGGTCGGTCGCCCCAGATGCAGCAGGTGCGGCGCACGGTGATGACCCTGGCACAAACCGCGGTCGATGTGCTGGTCTACGGCGAGACCGGCACCGGCAAGGAACTGGTGGCGCGATGCTTGCACGACCAGAGCGAGCGCCGCCGGCATCACTTCGTGCCGCTGAACTGCGGCGGGCTGTCCGAATCGCTGGCCGACAGCGAACTCTTCGGCCACGAGCCGGGTGCC
>JANNFE010000113.1:0-3555 GCA_031379415.1 Betaproteobacteria bacterium
GATCGACAACGCGATGCAGGCTTCCACCGGCGCCGAGCGCAGCGTCAGCCAGCCCAGCGCCGCGCTGGCCAGCGTGAGGCTGTGCGCGGCGGTGAAGGCGGTGATGGTCCAGATCAGCCGGCGCTGGAAACCCACCAGGAAGAGCAGGCTGACCACGAACAGCAGATGGTCGATGCCGCCGAGGATGTGCTCCACACCCAGCAGCAGGTAGACCCAGGCGATCTCGCCCATGCCGCGGCGGTCGTCGGCCGAACCGAACAGGCGCGCCGTGGGCTGCCCCGCGGTGATGGTGTAAGTGCTGGACGCGCCGTCTATCCACCACACCTTGACGAGCACGGCCGAAAAGCGGTCGCCCACACCTTCCACCGACAACACGCCCGCCAGGCTGCCGCTGCCGCAGCGCAACACCGGGCCTTCGGCGCGGCAGGGCTCCGGCCACAGCGGGCGCAGGCTGTCGGCGGGTTGGCTCTTCTCGCCGGCACCCCACTGCACCAGGAATTCGCCGCGCGACACCTCGCGCAGCTGCAGCTCGGCCATGCTCATTTCGTGCGCGGCGGCTGCGCCTGTGGACAGCGCCATCAACAAGCCCAGCAGGTGGCCCAGCCACCGGAACAGCCAACGGCTCACTTGGCGCTGCCCTCGTAGCGCACCGTGTACTTGCGGGCCAGCGCGCGCACGGCGGATGTGCGCTGCTCTGACATCTGGGCGTCGGTCCAGTCCTGCATCACGACCCCGCGCAGCGGCTCGAAGGCCGCCGGCTTCCCGGGGCTCACCGCTTCCAGCCGCATGGCGCGCCAGCCTTCGTTGGTCTTCATGGCGCGCCATTCGCCAGGCGGCCCTTCTTCCAGCGCCTTCGCGAAGTCATCGCCATAGGTCTGCACCAGGCTCGCGTGCGGCCGGCCCTTGAAGATGCGCAGGCCGGCCTTCACGTCGCCGCCGGTGTTGCGGTTGAGCTCGGCCACGAAGTTGCGCACGGCGGATTCGTTGTTGTCGCCCGTCAGCACGGCCTCCTGGAAGTCGTAGCGTGTCGGCTCGTCGTACTTCGCACGCTTGGTTTCGAACCAGGCACGCAGTGTGGCGTCGTCGGCCGACACGTTCTTCAGCTGCGTCTCGATGATGTTCAAGGCCTTGAAGATCACGCGCTCGCGGATGGCGACGTCGCCCTGGTCCACACGCAGCGCCAGGCCTTCGCGGTACAGCACTTCGTTGTCGAGCCAGACCTGGCGCAGCGCCGCCATCTGCTCGGCGCTCGGCTCCTGCCCACGCGCGCTCTTGAACAGTTCACGCGCTTCCTTGTAGACCTCGGCCGAGACGACGATGGTGTTGGGATCATCGGCGCGCTTGAAGAGCAGCAGGTCGACCACGAACAACAGAGCGCCCAGCAGCACGAAGTGCAGCAGCGGCTCCTGCAGCCACGAGGGCCAGCCCCGCACGGCGCCGGAGAGCCTGGCCATCGCAGGCCCGGGCATGGGCGTCGCGGCGGCGGTCTCGGGGCGGCCGCCAGTAGGAAAAGGAGTGGACATCGAGAGCTTGTTTCGGATGCACGCCAGGGCGTGCGGTGGGGGATGCAGGTGCCGGTCAGCGGAAGCGGGCGTAGTCGACGCTGAGCTCGGCGCGCAGCACGCCGCCCACTTCGAAAAGCAGGCGTATCGGGTAGGTGCGCCCTAGCTCCAGCGGCTGCTTCAGCCCGGTCAGCCGGATGTGCGTGCCGTGTTCGCTGAGCACCGTTTCGCGCCCCTTCGGTACGGCCAGGTCGATGCCGGGCTGCGCGGGCTGGGCATCCGGGCCGCCCATTTCGGCGCCGGTGGCGAACAGCGTCTGGATGCCCAGCAGGCGGTCGTCCTGCTGCACTTCGTCAAAGCGCATGCAGATCACCGCCGTGCTGGCGTCGTCAGGCGTGGCGCGGGTCCAGGGGTGGGTCAGGCGCAGCGTGGGTGAAAAGAACTCGCAGGCGCGCACCGGCACGCCGGCCAGCGCCAGCGCCGAGGCACAGCCGGCGTGCAGCAGCCGGCGGCGGGGAAGCACGAGCGTCATGTCATGGTCGTCCTGAAAAGCGGAAAAGCACCGCGCCGGGTGGCGCGGTGCGTCGTACGAAGCTGACTCCAGCCTCAGCGCGCGGCCACCCGCGAACTGCGCGTGGCGCCGTTCACCTGGATGTAGATCGGGTTGCTGTAGAACCACAGATCAGCCCAGGCCGCGACGTCATAGGCGCTGTACTTGACGCCATTGATCACGGGCAGGTGCGTCGGGCAGCCGTTGATCGCCTTGCCGGTGTAAGGCTTGCGGCCCCCGACGGGCGGCACGGTGGTGCCCACCGTCGTGCACGGGATCTTCAGCTTCGACTCGTCGCTGGCGTTGGTGTACAGGTCGGACAGCGGGTTGCCGTCGGCGTCGGTCTCCCAGGGCACCGAAGGCGGCAGGTTGGTGCCGCGCAGGCGCACGTACTGCGACGCGTTGGCGCTGAGGGTGTAGCTCATGGCCCAGGCCGGTTGCCCGCCCACCACCACCGGCTGCCAGTTGGCGCTGTTGAAGACGGCCAGGATGCCGGCGCTCTCGTTCTTTGCCGCTGCAGGCACGCCCGAGAGGTCGATCTTGCCGTTCGGCAGACGCGGATTGGTGCCGTCTTCGCGCAGCCATGCGGTGTTGGTCGGCCATTGGCCGGCGTAACCCGGCGTGCCCGGCGTCTTCAGGCCCGTGACGAGGCCGCCGATGAGGTCGATGTGGTCGAGCACCGGCAGGTTCAGCGGCTGGCTGATGCCCACTTGCTGCAAGGACGGATTCAAGAACGTGTAAGGCGAGTTGCTCGCACCCTGCGGGTCGCGCACCACGATGCTCACCACCACGGTGGCACCAGGCGTCACCTGCAGGCGTTGGCCCATGCCGGCGCAGCCGGCGCTTTCCACCGTGCCGCTGGCGTTGGCGGCGGCCACGGCCAGCGCCTGCACCTGCGCTGGCGTCAGGCCGGTGCAGGCCACGAAGGCCAGGCGGTCGATCAGCTGGCCGCTGTCGGTCCAGGTGTTGCCGGAACGCAGGCCGTCGACGATGGTCTGCGGGTCCAGCCGGTTGACGCCGTTGCGCACCAGCGTGTAGTTCTTCTGGTACTCGCCGGGCTCGAAGTCCTGCGTCGTGCGCGTGTCGTCAGGCCCGAAGGTGCCGCGGTTGTGCCAGTCGGAACTGGCGAAGAACCACCAGTTGCGGCCTTCGCCGAGCAGCGCGTCCCAGACGCCGCCGATCTGCGCGCCGTAAACGCCGGTACCACCGTAAGTGGTGCCGCCCACCGAGTCGGTGAGCACGCCGTTGATGGTCTGGCGGCGCGGCAGGTATTCACCGCGGTCGGAAGACGCACCGTGGCCCGGCTGCGTTTCGAAGCCGAAGGAAACACCCGGGCCGGCGTTGTTGAAGTTGCGCAGGTGCTCGACGTTGAAGCCGTTGTTGCCGGTCGGGTTGAACGGGCCGGCGCGCTCCAGGTGCGCGGGCACGTAGTAGCTGCCTTCCGGATGGTTGGCGGCCATCCACTTGACGGCCTCGACCGTCTTGCGGTGGCCCTGCTCGCCG
>JANNFE010000135.1:0-24058 GCA_031379415.1 Betaproteobacteria bacterium
GCTGTGGCGCGGCCCTTCGGTCATCTCGGCGGCGGCCAGCTTGAAGGTGGCCCAACTGGTGAGCAGTTCCACCTTGTCGAAGGGTCGGTCGCAGCGCTGCGCGACCACGATGCCCAGGCCGGCGCGCAGCAGCATCTCGGCTTCCACGGGCCGGCCCTGTTGCAGGTGGCAGCGCGCGAGCATGGCCTTGTGATAGATCAGCAGGTCCCATGCCGGCAGCTGGGCGGCCAGTACCTCGCCCTGCTGCAGCAAAGCGATGGCCTCGTCCACCGGGCCGGTGATGGTGCGGTGGTTGCCGGCCATCAGATGGCCCCAGGCGGCCAGCTGCGGGTCGGCGGCGTCCTGGCCTTCGCGGATGAGCTCGCTGGCCATGGCCGCCAGCTGGGGCATGTCACCGCGCAGCCGCACGACGAAGCTGCGCATCAGCACCGCGCCGCCACGGCGGTGGATGTCGCCGGCCTCGCGGTAGGTGGCGGCTGCGCCTTCCAGGCGGGCGTTGCATTCGTCCCAGCGGCCATCGTAGAAGTCCAGGAAGCCCAGGGCGAAGGACGCGAAGGCGGTGGCCGAAGGATTGTTGGTGCGCTGCGCCACCGTGCCCGCCGCCGCGTGGTAGCGCCGCGCCAGCCGGTTGAAGCCGAAGCTCATGAAGGCGAAGCCCAGGCTGCTCAGGCCCCGGGCCTCGGCCACGTCGTTGTGGCCATGCTCGCCGGCGTAGAGCTCGAGCTGGCAGTCCAGCATCATGCGGTCCTTGTCCAGGAAGTAGTCGGCCCAGGACATGAAGTGGCAGATGGTCGACACCTCCTGCGCCAGTTCGGCATCCAGCCCGCGCCCCGTCGGCAGCTTGAGCCGCCGACGCAGGCGCGTCAGGCCGTGCAGCGCCAGGTGCTTGACGATGGCCGCGCGCACGCCCCAGCGCGACGTGGGGTAGGCCAGCCCCAGCTGCGCCAGCGCGCGCCTGAACTGCGCCAGCGCCTGTTCGTAGTGCCCGGTGCCGTAGAGCGCCGCGCCCACTTTGCGCGCCAGCGTGGCGCGCTGCAGGGGCTGCAGCTTGTCGCCATAGGCGCGCATGTAGGCGGCCTCGGCCAGTCGGAAGTGCTCCAGCGCCTCGGCGTCGGCGGCCATGCGGCCGGCCTGGTCGCCGGCGCGGAACAGGTATTGCTGCGCCTTCTCCCAGTCTTCGGCGCGCGTGTAGTGGTGGGCCAGGAGACTCGTGAACTCGTCCAGCCGGTCGGCGAACAGCGTCTCGATGGCCTGCGCCACGCGGCGGTGGATGAGGCGCCGGTTCTCGCTGAGGATGCTGCCGTAGGCCGCCTCGTGCACCAGCGCGTGCTTGAAGATGTATTCGATCTCGGGCAGCGGCTGGCGCTGGCGGATGAGCTCGGCGTGCTCCAGCCGCGCCACGCTGACCACCAGTTCGCGCGGCGCGGCGTGAATGACTTCCAGCACGCGGTTGAAGAAGCTGCGGCCGATCACCGAGGCCAGCTTCAGCGCCTGTTTGACCTCGTCTTCCAGGCGGTCGATGCGCGCCTGCAGCACGCCCTGGATGGTGTCGGGGATGTGCACGCGTTCGACCTGCGTGGCCAGCGCCCAGCCGGTGTCCTGCGTGGCGCGCACCAGCACGCCTTCGGCCACCAGCGAACGGATCACTTCCTCGATGAAGAAGGGGTTGCCGTCGGTCTTGCGCAGGATCTCGTCGCGCAGCGCCGACGGCAGGTTCAGCGGCCC
Source organism: Betaproteobacteria bacterium (assembly GCA_031379415.1). Classification (GTDB taxonomy): domain Bacteria; phylum Pseudomonadota; class Gammaproteobacteria; order Burkholderiales; family Burkholderiaceae_C; genus Rubrivivax. The sequence continues at coordinate 1,726 of JANNFE010000135.1, forward strand.
CACCAGGTTGGCCACCAGCGCCGCACCGTCGTGGTCGGACAGCGGCGTCAGCGCCAGCTGGCACAGGCGCACGCCGGCTTCGGCCTGGGCCCAGGCGCGCACGCGGCCGATGGGGCCCATGGGGTCGGGCCGGCTGGCGAAGCAGGCCAGCAGCGCGCTGCTGCGTGTGAGCGGCAGCAAGTGCTCGGCCAGCTCCACCGAGGACTGGTCGGCCCAGTGCCAGTCTTCCAGCATCAGCACCAGCGGCTGGCGTTTGGCCACCTGCTCGAAGAGCTGGCGCATGCACAGGAAGACCTGGCGTCCGAGGCTCTGGCCGTCGAGGTACTTCACGCGCTCTTCCAGCTCGGGCGGCACGCGCAGCGCGAGCACCGCGCCCAGGTAGGGCAGCAGCTCCACCGCACGGTCGCCGAAGAGCGTGGACAGGCCCTGCTCCAGCTGGTGCCAGCTGCGCTCTTCGCCGTCCTCGTCGCCGATCTCGAACAGGTTCTTCAGGATCTCGATGAAGGGCAGGTAGCTCAGGCTGCGGCCGAAGGACACCGCGCGGCCTTCCAGCCACAGCAGCTCGCGGGTGCGGCGGCGCCGCCGCACCTCGGCCACCAGGCGCGACTTGCCGACGCCGGGCTCACCCGCCAGCACCAGGATGCCGCCGCGGCCGTCCTGCGCCAGCGCGTCCAGCTCCTGGGTGATGACACCGATGTCGTGGTCGCGCCCGACCAGCGGCGAGGTGATGCCCAGGCCGCGGCCCGGCGCATCAGGCTCGCCGCGCGAGCGTGCGCGCACCAGCGCATGCACCGCGACCGCGTCCTTGATGCCCTTGAGCAGCTGGCGGCCCAGCGGCTGGAAGTCGAAATGCGTCTGGCCCTGGCTCATGACGCCATCGCTGACGCAGATCTGCCCCGGATGCGCCAGCGCCTGCAAGCGCGCCGCGATGTGCGTGGTGTCGCCCACCGCGGTGTAGTCCATGCGCAGGTTGTCGCCGATGCTGCCCACCACCACGGTGCCGGTGTTCAGGCCCATGCGCACGCGCACCTGGCCCAGCGCCGAGTCTGTATCGGCGGCGTGTTCCTTCAACCGCTGCTGCAGGGCGAGTGCGGCCAGCAGGGCGCGGCGCACATGGTCTTCATGCGCCACCGGGGCGCCGAAGAGCGCCATCAGCCCGTCGCCCAGGAACTGGTTGATGGTGCCTTCCATGCGGTGGATCTCGGCCAGCGCCAGCTCGAAGAAGCGGTTCAGCAGCCGGTGCATGGCGTCGGCGCCCAGGCGGTGTGCCAGTTCCGTGGAATTGGCGAGGTCGCAGAAGAGCACGGTGACCTGCTTGCGTTCGCCTTCCAGCGCCGAGCGCGAGGTCAGGATCTTCTGCGCCAGGTGCGGCGGCGTGTAGGCGCGCGGCGAGCGCGCGGCGGCCTCGGGCACGGCCAGCGTGCCGAGTGGCGCGCCGCAGTCGTCGCAAAAGCGGCCGTCGGGCGGGTTGGCGGTGCCGCAGCCCGCGCACAACACGAGCATCGGCGTGCCGCAGCTAGCGCAATGGCGCGCACTGCTGCGGTTCTCGTGCTGGCACAGACGACACTGCATCGGGCACTCCGGGCTGCGGCCCTCCGGCCTGCCCTGCTTGTTGGGCCCTGTCCCTGCCGGCGCCGCTGTGCCACCACCCGTCGGTCGGGAAATCGGCACCCCCTCGGCCCCGGCGGGCTTGGGTGTTGCCGATCGTAAGCGAGCCGGGTCAGCTGCGCCTGCGCCTCATCAAGCCGCCCAGCATGGCCGCGCCGGCCAGCCACATCGCCCAGGTGCCGGGCTCGGGCACGGCAGCCGTCACGGCCTGCGTCACGAGCAGCTGCACGCGGTCGCCGGCAGCGTCGTAGATGACATCGAAGGCGCCGGTCTGGAAACCGCTGAGCACCACGCTGCTGAAGCTGCCGCTGAGCTCGCCCGTCGAGTCCATGATGGTGATCAGGTCCCCCACGGCGAAGCTGCAGCCCGCCCAGCAGCTGATGGCCAGCGTGCCGCCCAGCGCCGCCGCGCCGGTGATGTTGAAGAGGTCGTGGCTGCCCAGCGATTCCAGTTCCACCGCGAAGGTGCCCGCCGCCGTCTGCGCGTAGTTGCCGCTGAGGCCCAGCGTGCCGGGTGAAGCGCCCGGCGCCAGGGTGCCGGCATTGCTGAGCGTGCCGGACACGGCGTAGCTGCCGCTGCCCATCAGCGTGCCCTGGTTGCTGAAGTTGCTGGGCAAGGCCAAGGTGCCGGTCTGCACATCGATGACGCCCAGGTTGTCGAAGCCGAGCGTGTCGCCGATGGTGGTGGTGCCCGCGGCGCCGGTCTTGGTGATGAGCCCGGTGTTCACGAACGAAGGCGCGGCGCCGCCGTTGTAGAACACGCCGCCATTGGCGCTGAAGTTCAGCGTGCCTTGGTTGGCCAGCGCGGCGCCGCTCAGCAGGTAGAGGAAGTCGACGGTGTTCCAGTTCAGCGTGCCCTGGTTGGTGACCGTGGTGGCCGCGCCGGTGATGAACTTGAAGGGGCCGTCGACGCCGCTCAGCGTCTGCCCGGGCGCCACCTGCCAGGTGCCCACGAGGTTGCCGCCCTTGTAGACGACGTTTCCGTTGGCCACCGCCGCGTTGCCGCTGTGGTTGCCGCTGTCCAGCACCAGGTTGGTCGACGTGAAGCTGCCGTTGAAGCCGTTGTTGCCCGCGGCCACGTTGCTGCCGGCGCCGCTGAACTGCGTGCCGGTGTTGAAGGTGGCGCCGTTGTAGACGATGGCGCCACCGGCCCGCGCGTCGAGCGTGCCGCCGTTGTTCACGAAGCCGGCGCCGCTGCCGATGGTCAGCGTCTGCCCCGCCGCCGCGCGCACGGTGCCGCTGGCGGTGTTGTTCCAGGTTGGCGCAGCGCCGCCGTTGTAGACGATGGACGTGCTGGCGTTGGCCACGAACAGGCTCTGGTTGCTGACCGTGGCGCCGCCCTGCAGGTACAACAGGTCGGTGCTGTTCCAGGCGATGGTGCCGAGGTTGGTGACCACCGTGGCGGCGCCGTCGATGAACTTGAAGCTGCCGCTGTTGCCGTTCAAGGTCTGGCCCGCACTCACGCTCCAGGTGCCGCTGAGCGTGCCGGAGGTGAAGGCCACGCTGCCACCCATCACCGCCGCGTTGCCGCTGTGGATGCCGCCGTCCAGCACCAGGTTGGCCGACGTGAAGCTGCCGTTGAAGCTGTTGTTGCCCGCCGCGCGGTTGCTGCCGGCGCCGGTGAACTGCGTGCCGGCGTTGAAGGTGGCGCCGTTGTAGACGATGGCCGCGCCGGCCAGCGCGTCGAGCACGCCGCCGTTGTTCACAAAGCCGGCGACGTTGCCGATGGTCAGCGTCTGCCCCGCCGCGGCGCGCACGGTGCCGCTGGCGGTGTTGTTCCAGGTCGGCGCAGCGCCGCCGTTGTAGACGATGGACGTGCTGGCGTTGGCCACGAACAGGCCTTGGTTGCTCACCGTCGCGCCGCCCTGCAGGTACATCGGGTCGCTGCTGTTCCAGACGATGGTGCCGAGGTTGCTCACCACCGTCGCGCCGCCGTCGATGAACTTGAAGCTGCCGCTGTTGCCGTTCAAGGTCTGGCCCGCAGCCACGGCCCAGGTGCCGCTGAGCGTGCCGCCGGTGAAGGCCACGCTGCCACCCATCACCGCGGCGTTGCCGTTGTGCACGCCGCTGCCCAGCACCAGGTTGGCCGAGGTGAAGCCGCCGTTGAAGCTGTTGTTGCCGGCTGCCAGGTTGCTGCCGGCGCCGCTGAACACCGAGCCGGCGTTGAACACCGAGCCGCCGACAAAACTGAGGGTGCCGCTCATCGCGTCGAGGGTGCCGTTGTTGACGAAGCCGACGGTGTTGCTGATGGTGGTGGCGCCTGCACCGCCGCTCTTGCGGAAGATGCCGTTGTTGGTGAAGCTGGGCGCGGCACCGCCGTTGTAGAACAGGTTGTCGTCGCTGGTGGCGTTCCACAGCGCGTTGTTGACCACCACCGCGCCGCTTTGCAGGTACAGCGCGTCGGCGTTCCAGTTCACCGTGCCGCCGTTGGTGAAGTTGGAGGCGGCACCGTTGAAGAACTTGAAGCCGCCGGCGTTGATGTTCAACACGTCGCCGGCGCCCAACGGGCTGGGCGCGGTGGTGCCGGGCACGAAGTCGCCGCTGCTCCAGGTGTAGTTCAGGGCTTGCGCGCCCGGGGCTGCAAGGGCCAGGGCGGCAGCGCTGGCCAGGGCATGGCGGCGGATCGATGACAGGTGCTTCAAGACGGTCTCCCAGAGTGGCTGGGCCGCAGCTTCGCGGGTGACCGCTAGGCAAGCGCTAGCGTCAGGGACCAGGGAGCCCCCCGCGTTCCGGGGGGCGCGGGTGCCGCAGCAGCGGCCGCATCGACAGCAGTCCGAGCACAGGCCCGACGGCCAGCCAGGGCAGCAGCGACGCCAGGGCGTGCTGCTGCGCCAGGCGCACGAAGAGCTCGATCGACAGCACCGAGATGCCGAAGCCGATGCTGTTGACCAGCGTCAGCACGCTGCCCAGCGCGGCCGGCGGTGCGTTGCTGGCGGTGAGGGCCGAGAACTGCGGCGAGTCACCCACCACCGTCACGCCCCACAGGCACAGCCAGGCCAGGAAGATCGGCAGCGGCGCCTGCAGCAACCAGGGTGCGGCCAGGCAGCAGGCGCCGCTGATGGCCAGCTGCACGCCGGCCACGCGCGCTCCGCCGAAGCGCGGCGCCAGCAGGCCGCCGGCCACGCAGCCCAGCGCGCCCGCGCCCAGCGCGATGAAGGACCAGGCCGACACCGCCACGCCGTCAACCAGCCGCGTGGCCAGGATCACCGGCAGCAGCACCCACATCGTGTACAGCTCCCACATGTGGCCGAAGTAGCCGCCAGCCGAGGCGCGCACCCGTGGATGGCGCCACAGGCTGGACAGCCCGGCCAGGTGCAGCGCGCCGCCTCCCTGCGCGGAGGGTGGGTGCGGCGGCGGTTCGGGCACGGCGCGGATCACCAGCAAGCCGGCCAGCGCAGCCACGAGCGCGACGCAGACGAACACCGCCTGCCACGGCCAGTCGGCACCCAGGGCGCGCAGTGCATGCGGGCTGGCGCTGCCCAGCACCAGCGCGCCCACCAGCCAGCCCAGGGCGCCACCCAGACCACGCGGAAACCACATCGCGGCGATCTTCATGCCCACCGGGTAGATGCCGGCCAGGAAGAAGCCGGTGAGCGCGCGCCAGACCAGCAAGGCGGTGAACGACGAGGCCATCGCCGCCGCGGCCAGCGTGCAGGCCGCGGCGGCGAGCGCACAGCCCAGGAAGAGGCGGCGCGCCGGCACGCGGTCGGCCAGCGCCAGCAAGGCGAAGAGCAGCGTGCCGGCGATGAAGCCCAGCTGCAGCGCCGAGCTCAGCGTGCCCAAAGCGGCGCCGCCCCAGCCGAATTCACGTTGCAGTTCGGGCATCACCGCGTTGACGGCGAACCAGGGCGAAGTACCGGCCAGTTGCGCCAGCACCAGGGCCGGCAGCACATGACGAGGCGCCGGGGTCGGTGGCATGGGCCGTGGGGTTTTGATCTGCAGCAACCTGCCACGCTAGCACGCAGCGCCCCCGGGGCCCTGCCCTTGTGGCGCGAGGCGCGTTGTTCTACGCTGGCCCGGCCGCTGTGTCCTTCGGCGGTCCACGACCCAAAGGAGACACACCATGGCCGCACCCCTTCCCGGCAGCCCAGCGGGCCCCGCCGCCCTTCGAACCCTGGCCCTGGTCGGGCCGGCGGCGGCGGGCAAGACCACCCTCATCGAGGCGCTGCTGCTGCGCACCGGTGCCATCAACACGGCGGGCAGCGTGGAACGCGGCAGCACCGTGAGCGACTTCGATGTGCTGGAACGCCGCATGCAGCATTCGCTGAATTCGGCCGTCATGCACCTGCATCACGAAGGCACGCGCATCCACCTCATCGACACCCCCGGCGGCCCCGACTTCCTGGGCCAGAGCCTGCCGCCGCTGGAAGCGGTGGAAACGGCGGCGGTGCTCATCAACGCCGCGGTGGGCATCGAGCCCATGGCGCGCCGCATGATGGACTACGCCGCCGCGCGCCACCTCGACCGCCTGATCATCGTCAACAAGATCGACACCGCGGGTGTGGACCTGGCAGCGCTGCTGGCCAGCATCCAGGCCACCTTCGGCAAGGAATGCCTGCCGCTGAACCTGCCCGCGGGCGGCGGCGCGCGCGTGGTGGACTGCTTCTTCAACCGTGCAGGGCAGAGTGACTTCGGCAGCGTCGATGCCGCGCACCGCGCACTCGTCGAACAGGTGGTGGAAGTCGACGGCGCTTTCGTCGACCGCTACCTCAACGACGGCGACATCGACGCCAGCGAGCTGCACGCGCCACTGGAGCAGGCGCTGCGCGAAGGGCATCTCATCCCGGTGGTCTTCGTGTCGGCGAAAACAGGTGCCGGCGTGGCCGAGCTGCTGGACGTCATCGTCAAGCTCCTGCCGAACCCGCTGGAGGCCAACCCGCCTGCCTTCCTGCGCGCTGACACGGAAAATGCGGGCGCCGAGGCCGAACCGGTGCACGCCGTGCCCGACCCTTCGATGCACGTGCTGGCGCATGTCTTCAAGGTCACCGTCGACCCCTTCGTCGGCCGCCTGGGCATCTTCCGCGTGCACCAGGGCACGGTCACGCCCAACAGCCAGCTCTACGTGGGCCACGCGCGCAAGCCCTTCAAGGTGAGCCACGTCTACCTGGTGCAGGGCAAGCAACTGGTGGAGGTGGCGCAGGCGCTGCCAGGCGACATCTGCGCCGTGGCCAAGGTGGATGCGCTGCACTACGACGCCGTGCTGCACGACGCCGCCGAAGACGAGCACATTCACCTGCTGCCGCTGGACATGCCCAAGCCCGTGCACGGCCTGGCCATCGAGCCCAAGCGCCATGGCGACGAGCAGCGTTTGTGGGAGATCCTGGCCAAGCTGGTGGACGAGGATCCGTGCCTGAAGGTGGAGCACGTGGCGGTCAGCAACGAGACCGTGGTCTACGGCCTGGGCGAGCTGCACCTGCGCGTGCTGCTCGAGCGCATGCGCGAGACCTACCGCTTCGACGTCAACACGCACCCACCACGCATTGCCTACCGCGAGACCATCACCGGGAAAGCGGAAGGGCACCACCGCCACAAGAAGCAGACCGGCGGCGCCGGCCAGTTCGGCGAGGTCTTCCTGCGCGTGGAGCCACTGGCCGCCGGCGCGGGCTTCGAGTTCGTCGACATCGTCAAGGGCGGCACCATCCCCACGGCCTACATCCCGGCGGTGGAAAAAGGCGTGCGCGAGGCGCTGGCCCTGGGCGCCATCAGCGGCCACCCGGTGGTGGACCTGCGCGTGACCGTGCACGACGGCAAGAGCCACAGCGTGGACAGCAAGGAAATCGCCTTCGTCACCGCCGCACGCAAGGCCACGCTGGCGGCCTTGCGGGAAGCCCGGCCGGTGGTGCTGGAGCCCATCGTGCACATCGAGATCAGCGCGCCCGATGGATCGCTGGGCGACATCACCGGCGACCTGTCGTCACGGCGCGGTGTCGTCAGCGGCACCACCAACGGCCTGCCGGGCATCATGCTCGTGCGCGGCCAGGCGCCGATGTCGGAACTGTCGGGCTACCAGAGCCGCCTGAACGCGCTCACGGGTGGCCAGGGGCGCTACACCATCGAGCTGTCGCACTACGCGGCGGTACCCCCTTCGGTGCAGACCCAGTTGACGGCCGCCTACCGGCAGCACGACGAAGACTGAGGCTGGACCTGAGGCTGCGGAAGGAGCCGAACGCCTGCCGAAGGCCCAAGGGCGATTTCACGCCCGTGGGCTGAGACCGCCAGCGGCATACTGCACCGAACCCCACGCACCAAGGACACACGATGCAAGGCGACCCGAAGGTCATCCACTTCCTGCAAGCCCAGCTGAAGAACGAGCTGACGGCCATCAACCAGTACTTCGTGCACTACCGCATGTTCAAGCACTGGGGCTTCGAACGCATGGCGAAGAAGGAGTACGAGGAGTCCATCGGCGAGATGAAACACGCCGACACGCTGATGGAGCGCCTGTTCACGCTGGACGCCCTGCCCAACCTGCAGGACCTGGGCAAGCTGCTCATCGGCGAGACGCTGGTCGAGGCACTGGGCTGCGACCTGCAGTCGGAAAAGGGCGCGCAGGCGACGCTGAAGGACGGCATCGCGCAGGCCGAGTTGTCGCGCGACTACGGCACGCGCGACCAATTCCAGCGCATCCTGGAAGACACCGAAGAGCACATCGACTTCCTGGAAACCCAGCTTGAGCTCGTGGGCAAGGTCGGCGAGCCCAACTTCCTGCAGACGCAGATGGGTTCCTGAGGGCGGCGCGCGCCGTCACCTACAGATCACCCGCCGCCTACTTGCGAACGAGAACGGTTCGCATTACAGTCGGGCCATGATTGTTTGCATCTGCCACCGCGTCTCCGACCGCGACATCGCCCATGCCGTCCGCCAGGGCTGCAGCAGCTTCGAGGAACTGCAATTCGAACTCGGTGTCGCCACCGCCTGCGGCAGCTGCCAGGACTGCGCGCGCGAGACCTTCACGCAGCATGCCGGGGCCTGTCTGGCTGGCGGCGGTGGCGCCTGCGCCACGGTTCACGCGCCGCGCCGCGGGCCTGCGCACGCCGCGGCGTGAACGCGGGCCCGATGAACGCGGCAGGCCCTCCGCCCACACCCGCGCCGCCCGCGGCCGCGCCAGCCGGCGCCGCGGTGCCGGCCGCCGAGACCGGCGGCCCGCGCCCGAACACACGCCGCCTGGGCAGTGCCGAACTCTTCGGCAATCAGAGCGAGATCGAGATCGAACATGGCCATGCCATCTATCGCCTGCGGCTGACCTCGCTGGGCAAGCTCATCCTGACCAAGTAGGGCCGGCCGGTTCCCCGCTGGCGCCGAGCAGGCTGGCGCCTTGCGGCAGCGCCCGGTGCGCCAACAGCAGCATCCAAGGCTGAGCTGGTGCAGGCACGCCCGGAACTGGCCCGCCTGGGTGGCGGACGGCCTGCGAGCGCACCGGCACGCCTTGCGTGTATCCGGAGCAGCCGAACCTGTCGCGTGTCGACCGCTCCTTGCACGAGCAGACGAACCGCGCGGCGCCTGCAGCAGAACGCGCCATCGACACGAGGCCGTCATCAGAAACTAGATGAGATTGATTCGCATATGCATTATGATTTGACGACACTCACATCCAACGCGCCTGAACCCACTGCCGCCTGCCATGCCGCCGCAACCGACTGCCTCCGACGCCCTGCCCGCCGCTGCCATGGCCTTGCCGCTGGCGGGCGTGCAGACCTCGCGCAGCACCGCGCGCTGGGCCACGGCCGGCGTGGCAGGTGCACATCTGCTGGCGCTGTGGGCGCTGCTGCAGGTTGACAGCGTGCGCGACGCGGTGCGCGAGGTGGCGCCCATGATGGTGGACCTCATCGCGCCGCCTGCGCCCACACCCCAGCCGGCACCGCCGCCCACGCCGGCTGCCCTGCCGCACGCGCTGGCACCCACCCCGGTCCTGGCCGCGCCCAGCCCCGCGCCGCTGCCAGCCGAGGCCTACACGGTGCCACCGCCGCCCGAACCCGTGGCCGTGGCCGCGCCGGCACCGCCGGCCCCCGCAGTGGCACCCGCGCCACCCAGCCCGCCGCCGGCACCGCCGCCGCGCAAGCTCATCGCCGGCTCGGCCGTGCAATACCTGGTCGAGCCACCGGTGGAAGTGCCGCGTTTGTCGCGCCGCGCCGGCGAGCACGGCACGGTCTGGCTGCGCGTGGTGGTGGACGTGCGCGGCCTGCCGACGCAGGTGCTGCTGCAGCGCTCGTCGGGCTACCCGCGCCTGGACGAGCAGGCGCTGTGGGCCATGCGCAAGGCGCGCTTCAGGCCGCACACCGAAGACGGCAGGCCGATCGAGGTCGAGGTCGCCGCGCCCATTGAATACCCCCTGCAATGAACCCGCAGCAATGACACCCACCATGGACAACACCACCTCCCCCTTCGGCCTGGCCCACCTGCTGGCGCAGAGCGACGCCGTCGGCAAGAGCCTGCTCGCCGTGCTCGTGCTCATGTCCATCGCCTCGTGGACGCTGATCGCCGTCAAGGGCATCACGCAGTGGCAGCGCACCCGCCGCGGCGAAGCCTTCCTCAAGCGCTTCTGGGACGCCGCCTCGCTGGACGAGGTGCAGGCCGACCTGGCCCACCACGGCGCGCACGACCCCTTCTCGCACCTCAGCGCCCACGCCCTGCACGCCCAGGCCCACCACGCGCGCCACGGCGGCATGCGGCTGGCCGAGGCCGGCAGCGCCAGCGAATACCTCACGCGCACGCTGAAGACCGTGCTCGACGAGGAGACCATGCGCCTGGAAAGCGGCCTCACGCTGCTGGCCACGGTGGGTGCCACGGCGCCCTTCGTCGGCCTCTTCGGCACCGTGTGGGGCGTGTACCACGCGCTGGTGGCCATCGGCATCAGCGGCGCCGGCACGCTGGACAAGGTGGCCGGCCCGGTGGGCGAGGCCCTCATCATGACCGGCATCGGCCTGGCGGTGGCCATCCCGGCGGTGATGGCCTACAACGCCTTCGCACGCGGCAACCGCGTGCTCACGGCGCGGCTGGACGCCTTCGCCTTCGAGCTGCACAGCTTCCTGACGCTGGGCCAAGCGCCAAGCTCACCGGGCGCCGCGGCGCGGACCGGAACGTCCAACGTGCAGCCGCTGAAGCCGGCAGCGGCCTGACGCGCAAGGTGAACTGACCATGGCCTTCGCCTCCTTCGACCGCCAGCGCAACGCCATGCCGCTGGCCGAGATCAACATGGTGCCGCTCATCGACGTGATGCTGGTGCTGCTGGTGATCTTCATCGTCACCGCGCCGCTGCTCACGCATGCAGTGAAGCTGGACCTGCCCAAGGTCAGCGCCAACCCCAACCCGATGAAGCCGCAGAAGATCGACTTCGCCATCGACGCCACCGGCCAGCGCTTCTGGAACGGCGAGGCGCTGGCGCGTGCGCAGGCCGCCGAGCGCTTTGCTGCCGCCGGCAAGCTGCAGCCGCAGCCCGAAATCCAGCTGCGTGCCGACCAGAACGTGGCCTACCGCGCCGTGGCCGAGACGCTCGCCGACGCCACGCGCGCCGGGCTCACGCGCATCGGCTTCGTCAGCGACCCCGAGGCGCGCTGAACCCGCAATTCCTGACTTTTCCTGCAGCCAATCCGACCCAGCCAGCCGCCGCCAGCGGGTCCCGTGGACGCGACCTTGCAACCATCCCACGAGGACACCATGAACAACAAGCTCTCATCGTCGGCGCGGCGACGCCCCAGCCACACCTTGCTCCCGCTCGGCGCCCTGGCCGCCGGCTTTGGCCTGGCACCGCTGGCCATGGCCCAGACCGCTCCCGCCGCACCCGCAGCACCTCCGACAGAAACCGTGATGCCGGTGATCCGCGCCAAGGTCAGCGCCGAGCCCACCGGCAAAGACGGTGTGCAGGCCACCACCACCCGCATCGGCAAGGGCAAGCAGGAGCTGCGCGACATTCCGCAGTCGGTCACCGTCGTCACTGAAAAGCTGATGGACGACCGCAACCTCGACACCATGAAGGACGCGCTCAAGCAGACCGCGGGCATCACCTTCCTGGCGGCCGAAGGCGGCGAAGAAGACATCCGCCTGCGCGGTTTTCCGCTGCAGGCCAGCGGCGACGTGTTCGTCGACGGCATGCGCGACCCGGCGTTCTACGAGCGTGACACCTTTTTCCTGGACCGCATCGAAGTGCTGCGTGGCTCGGCTTCCATGCTCTTCGGCCGCGGCTCCACCGGCGGCGCGGTGAATATGGTCACCAAGCTGCCACGGCTGCTGGACGAACACCAGGTCGACCTCACGCTGGGCAGCCACAACTACCGCCGCGCCGTGGGCGACTTCAATTTCAAGCTCGGCGACAGCGTGGCCGCGCGCGTGGGTGCGATGACCACCAAGGCCGACAGCAACGGCGCCGGCAGCTCGCTCGACAAGTACGGCGTGGCCGGCGCGCTGCGCTACGGCATCGGCGAGCGGCACGAGTTCACCCTGGGTGCTTCGCTGCTGGAGAACAGGAACGGCATGAACTACGGCATGCCCTTCATCAGGCCCACGCCCACGTCGCCGGTGGCCGACACGCGGCTGCTGCCCATCGACCCCGACAACTACTACGGCATGGCCAGCGACGAGAACTACGGCAAGGCGCAGTTCGTGACCCTCGGCCACGTCTTCCGCATGGCGCCGCAGATGGAGCTGAACACGCGCGTCCGCCACGGCAAGTACGAACGCGACCAGCGCGCCGGCACGGTGCGCTTTGCCGGCGCCGCCGCGCAGCCCGGCGGGCAGCCGGTGACGCTGGCCACCTTCGGGCCGGCCACGGTGCTGACACGCGGCTTCCAGCCCAAGATCCAGGACATGGAGACGACCTTCGCGCAGAGCGACTTCAGCGGCAAGTTCGACCTCGGCGGCATGCGCCATGAACTGCTGGCCGGCGTGGACTTCGCCAACGAGCAGAAGAAGGTGTATGCCGTGCGCACGGTAGCCCAGGGCGGCGTGAACCTGGTCAAGCCCAACACCACGGTGGGCACGCCCTATGACGGCGCTTCCATCGACGAAGGTTCGCGCACGCTGCGACCTTCCAACCAGTACGAGTCGGATGCCTACGGCGTCTACCTGCAAGACCTGATCGAGTTCACGCCGCGGTGGAAGCTGCTGCTGGGCCTGCGCTACGACAAGCTCACCGGCGACTACGACAGCTTTGCCGCACCGGCCAACGCCGCCGACCCGGGCACCACCATCAGCCAGAGCTACCGCATGAAGGTGTCGGAGCCGAGCAAGCGCGCCGGCGTGCTGTACCAGCCCAACGAGCGCATGTCCTTCCACTTCTCGGCGGCGACCTCGTTCAACACCTCGGGTGACGCCTATTCACTCAGCGCGGCCAACGTGGACATCCCGCCCGAGGAGTCGATCAACGTCGAACTCGGCGCCAAGCTCGACTCGGCCGACGGCAACTTCAGCTACCGCGTAGCGCTGTTCCGCAGCACCAAGCTGCACGAACGCAACACCGACCCGCTGGTCAACCTGGTCACGCTGTCGGGCAAGCGCCATGTGGCCGGCGTGGAGCTGGACTTCTCGGGCCGGCCGCTGCCGGGCCTGGAGGTCTACGGCTCCTACATGTGGATGCCGGTGGCCATCATCGACGAAGCCGTACCCGGTGCCGAAGGCAAGGGCATGCGGCCTTCGCTGACACCAGCCCATTCCGGCACCATCTGGGCCACCTACCAGCTGACGCCGAAGTGGCGCGTGGGCGGCGGGCTCAACGCCCGTTCGGGGCAGACGCCGCTGCGCAACCCCGGCTTCCATGTGCCCAAGTTCGTCACCGGCGACCTGATGGCCGAGTACACCGTGGTGCGCGACACCTTCATCGTCAAGGCCAACATCACCAACGTGAACAACAAGCTCTATGCCGACTCGCTCTACACCAACCACTACATCCCGGGCGCAGGCCGTTTGGTGCAGGTGACGGGCACCTACAAATTCTGATGCGCAAGTTCTGATGCGCAAGTCCTGAAGCACGCGCGCTGAAGCCACAATGCCGCCATGCTGGTGCGACTGAAGCAACTGCTGGCGGCCGAAGCCCTGGCCCAGGCGCGCGCGCTGCTGCAGCGCGCGCCCTGGGTCGACGGCCGCGGCACCGCAGGCCCGCAGGCCGCGGCGGTGAAGAACAACCTGCAGGTGCGTGCCGACAGCGAAGAGGCGCGCGCACTGCAGGCCATCGTGCTGAAGGCCCTGGACGCGAGCCCTCTGTTCTTTTCGGCAGCGCTGCCACGGCGCGCGCTGCCGCCGGCCTTCAACCGCTATGGCGGCGACGCCAATCACTACGGCAGCCATGTCGACGTGGCGGTGCGCCACCACCCGCAGACGCGGCTGCCGCTGCGCACCGACCTGTCGTGCACGCTGTTCCTCAGCGACCCCGCCAGCTACGACGGCGGCGAGCTGGTGGTGGAACACAGCTTCGGCAGCGAACGCATCAAGCTCGCCGCCGGCGACGCCGTGCTCTACCCCGGCAGCAGCGTGCACCGCGTCGAGCCCGTCACGCGGGGCGAGCGCCTGGCCAGCTTCTTCTGGGTGGAAAGCCTGGTGCGCAGCGACGAGCAGCGCCGGCTGCTCTACGACATGGACATGGCGCTGCTGCAACTGCGCAGCCGCGACGGCGAAAGCGCCGAAGCCGTGGCGCTGACCGGCGTTTATCACAACCTGCTGCGCCTGTGGGCCGAGACCTGAGCGCCGCGGTCGTCAACACGCACGATTTCGAAGCGCTGGCCCGCGAGCGGCTGGACGCCGCGGCCTGGGCCTACTTTGCCGGCGGTGCCGGTGACGAAACCACGTTGCGCCGCAACGCCGAAGGCTGGGCGGCGCTGCGCCTGCTGCCGCGCGTGATGCGCCCGGTGGCCGGCGGCCACACGGGCATCACGCTGCTGGGCCGCGAGTGGCCCACGCCGCTGCTGCTGGCGCCGGTGGCCTACCAGCGCCTGGCCCATGCCGACGGTGAACTGGCCAGCGCGCTGGCCGCCAGCGCGCAAGGTGCCGGCCTGGTGCTCAGCGCCCAGGCCAGCGTGCCGCTGGAGGCCGTGGCGCAGGCCGTGCGCGCTGACGCCGGCCGCGGGCCGCTGTGGATGCAGATTTACCTGCAGCCCGACCGCGGCCACACGCGCGCGCTGGCGCAGCGGGCGCGCGACGCCGGCTTCGAAGCCCTGGTGCTGACGGTCGACGCGCCGCTGCACGGCGTGCGCGACCGCGAACGCCGCGCCGGCTTCCATCTGCCGGCCGGTGTGAGCGCGGTGAACCTGGCGGGCGCTTCGGCCGCGCCTGCCACGGAGTCGCGCTTCGACTTCGCCGCTGCGCATGCGCCGCAGTGGAGCGACATCGAATGGCTGGTCGCATGCAGTGGTCTGCCCGTGGTGGTGAAAGGCGTGCTGCATCCGGAAGACGCGCGCCTGGCACGCGATGGCGGCGCCGCGGCCGTCATCGTCTCCAACCACGGCGGCCGCACGCTCGACGGCGCGCTGGCCACCGCCGAGGCGCTGCCGCGCCTCGCCGACGCGCTGGCCGGCAGCCTGCCACTGCTGGTGGATGGCGGCATTCGCCGCGGCAGCGATGTGCTCAAGGCCCTGGCCCTGGGCGCCAGCGCCGTGCTCATCGGCCGGCCACAGGTCTTTGCGCTGGCCGTCGGCGGCGCGCCCGGCGTGGCACTGCTGCTGCGCCTGCTGCGCGACGAGCTGGAAATCGCCATGGTGCTGTGCGGCTGCCGCACGCCGGCAGACGCCGGCCGAGGACTACTGGCGCCGCCGCCCTGAAGCGCGGTCACATCGCAGTCTGCGCGCAGTCAGCGCGCTTCAGCGCACCGCCAGCGGCTGACGGTTGCGCGGCGGCGGGAAGGCGCGGTCGAGCTCGGCCAGATCGGCCGCTGTCAGCTGCAGGTCCTGCGCCGCCCAGTTGTGGCGCAGGTGCACGGGGTTGCCGGCCTTGGGAATGGCCATCGCGCCGGGTTGGCGCAGCAGCCAGGCCAGCGCCACCTGCGCCGGCGTGGCGCGGTGGCGTTCGGCCACCGGGCGCAGCGCGGCGTGGTCGATGAGTTCGCCCTGGTCGAAGGGGCTGTAGGCCATCAACGGCATCTGCTGCAGGCGCTGCCAGGGCAGCAGGTCGTATTCGACGCCGCGCTGGCTGAGCGAGTAGTAGACCTGGTTCGTGGCGCAGGCCTTGCCGCCCGGCACGAGTGTCAGTTCACGCATGTCGGCCATGTCGAAGTTGCTCACGCCCCACAGGCGGATCCAGCCGCGGCGCTGCAGTTGCTCGAAACCGCGCACGGTCTCGGCCAGCGGCACGGCGCCGCGCCAGTGCAGCAGGTAGAGATCGATGCAGTCCAGGCGCAGGCGGCGCAGGCTGGCTTCACACGCGGCGAGCATGGCGCGTTCCCCGGCGTGCTGAGGCAGCACCTTGCTGACGACGAAGACGTCGCTCCGCGACAGGCCGGCACGCTGCGCGTCAGCCAGCGCTTCACCCGTGATGTCCTCGGCGCCGCCGGCACCGTACATCTCGGCGGTGTCGATGACCCGCCAGCCCATGTCGAGCGCCTGCCGCAGCGAAGCCAGTTCGGCGGCGCGACGGGCGCGGTCTTCGCCGAAGCGCCAGGTGCCCAGGCCGAGCGCCGGCCGCGGCTCGCCGCTGGGAAAGGCCACCTCGATGCGGCGTTGGGCTCCTGCTTCCATCGCGCCATCCTACGTGCGGGCGACGGCACCCGCATCCCCCAAGGCGCTGGCGTTCCGCTGCCGGAGTCAACGAAGATTTATCATGGTGGCCGAGTTCCCATGCAACAAGCCGGCCCCCAAGACCTCGCCCAGGTACGCCTGGACAACGCGCTGGCACTCTTCGAAGAGTTCGTTCGCGCCACCGCCCGCCACGCCGACGCCGCCACGCTGCGCGGGCTGGAGCGGCGTTTCGCCGAGCGCGTGCAGATCCAGCCCAGCTACTGGAGCCAGATCAAGGGCCGCTCGCGGCAGATCGGCGAACGCCTGGCGCGCCAGTTCGAGCACCTGTGCCACAAGCCGCGCGGCTGGATGGACCTGCCGCACGGCCCCGGCGCAGCCACGCCGGCCGGCGATGCCGCGCGCGAGGCCCCGGCCGGCGACGAATCAGCGCCGCGCGACGACGACGAGCGCTTCATCGTCGGCCTGGTGCTCACCTACTACCGCCGCCACCCGCAGCGTGCGCGCACGCGGCTGCTCGACCTGCTGGGCGAGGTGCTCACGCCCACGCCGGCACCGCCCGCGGCGCCCGCACCGCGAGGCGGCTTACCGGCCACCACGTCGCCACCCACGCATGCCGACGACGCCCACGCACTGTGGCTGCGCACGCAGGCCGGCGTGGCGCCGCTGAAGCGCAAGAAGTAGCGCGCGACGCCCGGCCTCCCTACTTCAAGGGACGCGCCGTGATGAAAAGCACTTGCGCAGTGATAACGGCGCGTTTATCATTTGCGTAAGCCCGTGGGGTCCGTAGCCGTTTTTTCAAGGCCGGCCGCACGTCCGATCAACCCACCTGAAAGCACCATGAACCGTCTGCCCTTCCCCGCTGCATGCGCCACCGGCCACCGCCCCGCGGTATCCGTGGTCATGGCCAGGGGCCAGGTCATCGGTGCTTTCCAAGACGGTACTCCGCCCGGGGTGCCGGTGAGCTGAAGGCCGCTGTCACCAGCGGCGCGTCCGCTCTCCACGGCCCGGGTCTGCACCAGCAGCCCGGGCCGTTTGTTTTGGCCCCACCGTTTCCACCGCCGCGAAGGAGAACCCCGATGAAGCTGAGCCTGAAGACCCTGAAGCCCCGCAACCCGTTCGTCATGGCCGCCGTGCGCCGCAACGCCGGTGCCCATCGCATCGGCAGCGGCGCCCGCCGACAGCAGGACCGCCGCGCCCTGCGCCAGGAAGTCGAACGCCTGCGACCCAGTCCCTGATTCCCCCACCGAAGCCGCCCACACCACAGCCCGGGCCACGGCTTCACCTGGAGACCCACCATGTTGCTGCAAGACGTCCCCTACGAAGTCGCTCCCGCCGGTGAACGGCGTGCCCGCGATGTCGCGGTTTCACTGTTGCGCCTGTTGAGCCGCGCGCTCGACGCGCTGGCCCAGCGCGTGGCCTTCGTGCCCAGGCCCCGCCTGGCCGAACCCGTGCTCGAGTTCTACGGCGATGCCGGCGCGCCCGAAGGCGCGCTCTATGTCGACGGCAAGCTCGTCGGCCATGTGCTCGGCGTGAACCGCCTGTGACGACCCCGTGGCCCGGCCCGGCGGCACCCTGGCCGCCGGGCCGGCAGCCACTTTCGCTTCAAGCCACCGGCGCGGGCGGCCGATAAGCAGGTGAGCAGCCCCAGACCCGGCACCGCCCCATGCCCGAACGCACCGCACCCATCACCCACGCACCAGCCACCCTGGGCGCCTGGGCCACGCTGTTCGACCACGCCGCGCTGCCCGTGCTGCCCGACACCGCAGCGGCGCTGGAGGAACTGCGCGCCAACGAAGACGTGGTGGACGCGCGCATGCTGGCCGACACCGTGGCCAACGATCCGCTGATGACGATCAAGGTGCTGGCCCATGTGGCGCAGCTGCGCCGTGGCCGCGAGGGCAGCGAGACTGAAACTGTCACCGAAGCCCTGGTGATGCTGGGCATCCCGCCCTTCTTCTGCGCCTTCGGGCCGCAGGACGATGTGGATGCGCTGCTGCGCGGTCATCCCGAGGCGCAAGAAGGCTTTGCGCGCGTGCTGCGCCGCTCGCGCCGCGCCGCGCGCTTCGCCATGGGCTTCGCCGTGCACCGCATGGACCACGATGCCGCGGTCATCCACGACGCCGCGCTGCTGCACGACTTCGCCGAACTGCTGCTGTGGCTGCGCGCACCGGCATTGGCCGTGGAAATCGACCGCCGGCAGCGCGCCAACCCCACGCTGCGTTCGGCCGCCGTACAGCGCGAACTGCTGCACGTCGAGCTCGACGAGCTGGAGCACGCGCTCATGCTCAAGTGGCGGCTGCCCACGCTGCTGGTGCAGATCACCGACGAACACGCGCAGCAGGTCACCGGGCAGATGCGTAACGTGCAGCTGGCCATGCGCGTGGCGCGGCACAGCGCGCTGGACTGGGACAACCCGGCGCTGCCCGACGACATCCACGATGTCGCTGCGCTGCTGAACATCGGCAGCGAGGCTGCGGCGCGCCTGCTGCGCGAAATCGACGAAGACTGAGCGCGCGGTCTTCAGACGCTGACGATCTGCACCTTCGAGTCGCTCAGCGCATGCACCAACATGCGCGAGCCGTGGCCGGCCACGTAGCGGCTGCCCTGCTCGACGACGTGGTCGAGCGGTTCGTGGTCATGGGTGATCCACAGCGAACCTTCGGTGCAGATGACGGCTTTGCCCTGCGGCCGGTCGACAACCCAGGTGTCACCGTGGCGGATGCACTGCGTCTGACGCTCGCAGGCGGTGGCGCTGCTGGCGAACAGGTCCCGCACCCAGGCCAGCGGGTGGTGCGACGCGGCGGCGTTGTCGAGCGTGGCGGTGTGCATGATGGGCTCCTGGTGCGGAATCGGGTGAGTCCAATGTAGGAGCGTGTCGCCAGCGGGGCAGCGATGCATGTCACCCGGTGCCTGTGCCCTATTCACAGGGGCCTGGCGCCATACCTTGGGGTGGCCGCGACGCGGGGGGTGGTGTGCAATAGTCGGCGGCACGCACATTTACCTTGTGCATTCCATCACCGACACCCTCCAGGCGCCAGACCCATGGACATGACTTCGATCCAGACCTTTCTCAGCACGACGCTGACCGATTTGGCCATCAAGATCCTGGCCGCCATCGCGTTCTGGATCATCGGTCGCTGGCTCATCGGCAAGGTCATCGGGCTGCTGCAGGCGGCGATGAACCGCAACCATGTCGACCCGACGCTGACCAAGTACCTGGGCTCGATCGTCGCCATCGCGCTGAACATCGCGCTGGTGCTGGGCATCCTGGGTTATTTCGGCATCCAGACGACGTCCTTCGCGGCCATGCTGGCCGGTGCCGGCGTGGCCATCGGCGCGGCCTGGAGCGGCATGCTGGGCAACTTCGCGGCCGGCGCCTTCATGCTGGTGCTGCGGCCGTTCAAGGTGGGCGACTTCGTGCAGATCGGCGGCCTGGTGGGCACCATCCACGAACTGGGCCTGTTCGGCACCGTCATAGTCACGCCCGACAACGTGCACACGCTGGTGGGCAATACCAAGGTCTTCGGCGACACGATCCTGAATTACTCAGCGCGCGCGGTGCGCCGCGTGGAGCGCACGGCACAGCTGGCCGGCAGCGTGGATCCGCTGGACGCCATCGCGCGCTTCAAGGCCGAACTCGCCAAGATCCCCAACGTCGTGGCCAGCCCGGCGCCCGAGGTCAACCTGCTCGACATCAACCTCGTGGGCACGGTGATCGCCGTGCGGCCCTACTGCCACACCGACCACTACTGGCAGGTTTACTTCGACACCAACGAGATGATGGTGCGCGTGGCCCAGGAAGCCGCCTGGCCGGCGCCGACGCCGACGCAGATCATGAAGACCACGCCGCTCTGAGTGTGCTGAGCAGCTACAGGGGCACGGCCGTCGTGCCCTTAAGCCGGCGCATCATGAAGCTGGTCTTGCAGTCCTGCACTGCGGGGTGCTTGAGCAGCCCGTCCATCACGAAGCGCGAGTAGTGCGCCATGTCGCGCACCAGCACGCGCAGCAGGTAGTCCATCTCGCCGCTGAGGGCGGCGCACTCCACCACCTCGGGCCAGGCCATCACCGCGGCGGCGAAGGACTCGGTGGGGCTGCTCCTGTCCCCAAGCTCGCCGCTGGCCTTGGCCAGGCGCACGTTGATGTAGGCCGTAAGGCTCAGGCCCACGCGTTCTGGCGCCACCAGTGCAACGTAGCCCGAGATCACGCCCGCCTCTTCCAGCCGCTTGACGCGGCGCAGCGTGGCGCTGGCCGATAACCCCACCCCCGACGCCAGTTCGTCGTAGGTCGCGCGGCCCTGGGCTTGCAGCGCAGCAAGGATGCGCCGGTCGACTGCATCTAGCTCGACTTCCGTTTCCATCGTCCTATTCTTGCAGCTTTCCTGCGCAATGCGGTCAATCGACGCCTGCGAATGCATGCAACCTGCAGACCCGCGCCTCTACAGTGCTGCATCCTGGTTCCACCGCACGAGGCAGCGCATGCAATTCACCCCCTGGGACAACCCGATGGGCACCGACGGCTTCGAGTTCATCGAGTACGCCGCACCCGACCCCGTGGCCATGGGCGCGCTGTTCGAGCGCATGGGCTTCACCGCCATCGCCAGGCACCGGCACAAAAACGTGTTGCTGTACCGCCAGGGCGAGATCAACTTCATCGTCAATGCCGAGCCCGACTCCTTCGCGCAACGCTTCGCGCGCCTACACGGCCCCAGCATCTGCGCCATCGCCTTCCGCGTGCAGGACGCGCGCTTGGCCTGGGCGCGCGCGCAGTCGCTCGGCGCCTGGGCCTACGCCGGCACGGCCGGCCCTGGTGAGCTGAATATCCCAGCCATCAAGGGCATCGGCGATTCGCTCATCTACTTCGTCGACAAGTGGCGCGGCAAGGGCGGCGCCAATGAAGGCGACATCGGCAACATCGGCTTCTTCGATGTCGACTTCGAGCCTCTTTCGAGAGACTCGGGTGCGAGCCTCAACCCGCCCGGCCACGGCCTGACCTACATCGACCACCTCACGCACAACGTGCACCGCGGCCGCATGGGCGAGTGGGCCGAGTTCTACGAGCGCCTGTTCGGCTTTCGCGAGGTGCGCTACTTCGACATCGAAGGCCAGGTCACCGGCGTGAAGAGCAAGGCCATGACCAGCCCCTGCGGCAAGATCCGCATCCCCATCAACGAAGAAGGCAACGAGAAGGCGGGGCAGATCCAGGAGTACCTGGACAAGTACCGCGGCGAAGGCATCCAGCACATCGCGCTGGGCAGCAAGCACCTGCCGGCCACGGTGGACGCCATGCGCGCCAGCGGCATCACGCTGCTGGACACCATCGACACCTACTACGAACTGGTGGACAAGCGCATTCCCGGCCACGGCGAGAACGTGGCAGAGCTGCACCAGCGCAAGATCCTATCGACGGCAAGGCGGGCGAACTGCTGCTGCAGATCTTCAGCGAGAACCAGCTCGGGCCTATCTTCTTCGAGTTCATCCAGCGCAAGGGCGACCAGGGCTTCGGCGAGGGCAACTTCAAGGCGCTGTTCGAGAGCATCGAGCTCGACCAGATGCGCCGCGGGGTGCTGGAGAAGACATGAAGGCCGTGAACGTCGGCGTGGCCCCGGTCACGTATGGCACCGGCGATCGCCCGCCACGCGGCGACTACGGCCGCGCGCGCAGCGACTACACCTGCGAGCAGAA
This sequence comes from Betaproteobacteria bacterium, assembly GCA_031379415.1. Lineage (GTDB taxonomy): Bacteria > Pseudomonadota > Gammaproteobacteria > Burkholderiales > Burkholderiaceae_C > Rubrivivax. The sequence goes on from JANNFE010000135.1 coordinate 23,668, forward strand.
CCACGCCCAGTACACCGCCGCCGACCACGACACCTACCGCCGTCTCTATGCGCGCCAGGTGCAGCAGCTGCCGGGGCTGGCCTGCGACGAGTTCATCACCGCCGTGCAGCAGTTGGGCGCGCCCGAGCGCATTCCGCACTTCGACGCCATCTCCGAGAAGCTGCTGAAGGCTACCGGCTGGCAGATCGTCGGCGTACCCGGGTTGATCCCGGAAGAAGCCTTCTTCGCGCTGCTGGCCGAGCGCCGCTTCCCGGTGACCGACTGGATGCGCAAGCCCGAGGAGTTCGACTACGTCGTCGAGCCCGACATCTTCCACGACCTCTTCGGCCATGTGCCGCTGCTCTTCGACCGCACCTTCGCCGACTACATGCAGGCCTATGGCGCCGGCGGG
>JANNFE010000148.1:0-26554 GCA_031379415.1 Betaproteobacteria bacterium
CACGTGGTCGGGTCCGCCGGGGCTTTTACAACACGCTGGCGCCGGGGAACCGGCTGCGCCGGGCCGCGGGGGGCGCCGGCCGGAAACCAGGCCGGCCGGCCCTCGCAGGCGAAGAACAGTCCGCAGGGACTGTTCTTCGTCCGGGCTCGGCCCCCTGGGGGGAGGCGCCGAAGGCGCTTCGGGGGGGGTGTCATACGAACTGCTCGTCGCCGCCGCCGGCCAGCACGACCTGGCCTTCGTCGACCAAGCGGCGCACGAACTTCTGCATTTCATTCTGCTCGGCTTCCACTTCCGACAGGCGCACCGGGCCGCGCGATTCCAGGTCTTCGCGCAGCGTCTCGGCGGCGCGCGACGACATGTTCTTGAAGATCTTGTCGCGCAGGGCCGGCGTGGCGCCCTTGAGCGCGATGACCAGCGAGTCACTCTGCACTTCCTTCATCAGCGCCTGGATGCCCTTGTCGTCGATCTTCACCAGGTCGTCGAAGATGAACATGTTGTCCATGATCTTCTGCGCCAGCTCGTTGTCGGCCTCGCGCACGAAGTCGAGCACGCTGGTTTCGGCCGCGCTGCCCAGCATGTTCAGGATTTCCGCGGCCGCCTTGGCGCCGCCCAGGCTGCTCTTGCGACTGCGGTCGCCGCCGGACAGCACCTTGCTCAACACTTCATCGAGGTCGCGCAGCGCCACCGGCTGGATGCCGTCCAGCGTGGCGATGCGCACCATGACCTCGTTGCGCTGGCGTTCGGTGAACAGCTTCAGCACGTCGGCGGTCTGGTCGATGTCCAGGTGCACCAGGATGGCGGCCACGATCTGCGGGTGTTCGTTGCGCAGCAGTTCGGCCACCGAGACGGGGTCCATCCACTTCAGGCTCTCGATGCCCGTCACGTCGTTGCCCTGCATGATGCGGTCGATCAGCAGCTTGGCCCGGTCATCGCCGAGTGCGCGGCGCAGCACCGCCTTGACGTAGGCGTTGCTGTCGGCGACCAGCAGGCTTTCGCCGGCAGCCACTTTCTCGAAGCTGTCCATCACCTGCTCGACGCGCTCGCGCGTCACCGCCTTCATGCGCGCGATGGTCTCGCCCAGGCGCTGCACTTCCTTGGGCACCAGATGCTTGAAGACCTCGGCCGCTTCTTCCTCGCCCATGGTCATGAGCAGGATGGCGGCTTTCTCGAGCCCGTCGTCGTCCATTCCAGCCGCTGCCATCGTGTTCCCTCAGGTGCTTTCGCCGTTGACCCAGCCGCGCACGATGTTCGCCACCACGGCCGGATTGGCCTTGGCCAGCGCCCGCGCGGCTTCCACGCGGTCGCCGCCGCCGGGCGGCAGCAGGGCCATCGGTGCGGGCTTGGGCGGCGGCGCGGGTTCTTCGTCGTCCACCACTTCGCTGAGCTGGCTGCCCGGCTCCGGTGCGGGCGGCGGGGCCAGCATCTGCGTCAGCGCCGGCTTGATGAGCTTGCTCACGATGACCAGCGCCACCAGCGCCAGCGCAGCCGGTGCGGCGGCGCTCTTCAGCAGGTCGATGAGCCAGGGCTGTTTCCACAGCGGCACGTCGTCGACCAGCGGCGCGGCTTCGACGCGGAAGGGCGCGTTGACCACCTTGACGAGGTCGCCGCGCTCGCTGTTGTAGCCGATGCCCTGCTGCACCAGCGCGGTGAGCTGCTCGACTTCCTTGTCGGACAGCGGACCCGTGGTGGTCTTGCCCTTGGCGTCGGTGGTGCTGCGGTGGTTCACCACCACAGCAGCCGACAGGCGCCGCACGGCGCCGACGGCGCTGCGCGTGACGGTGACGGTCTTGTCGACCTCGAAACGCGTGGCGGCTTCCTTGCGCTGCGCTGCGCCGTTGGCACCCCCGTTGGCCTGCGCGCCCTGCAGCTGCTGCGCCGGGCCGTTGATGGGCGCGGTGGGTGGCGTCGGCGGCTGGTTGCTGGTGGCACCCGGCACGCCGGCGGGCGTGGCACTGCCGGGCTGCGTGGACTCTTCGGAGCGCTGTTCGCGCACGGCGGCCTTGGCGTCGGCGCCCTGGTTGGGGCGGTAGGCCTCGGCGGTCTGCATGACCTGCGAGAAGTCGATCTCGGCGCTGACGCTGGCGCGCACGTTGTCGCGGCCGACCACCGGCTCCAGCAGCGCCATCACACGCTTCAGATGGCCGGCTTCGACCTCGCGGCGGTACTGCAGCTGCTGGGTGTCCAGGCCCTGCGTCGTGTCGTCGTCGCCGGGGCCGCTGAGCAGGGCGCCGGTGCTGTCGACCACGCTCACCGCCTTGGCGTTGAGCTCGGGCACGCTGCCTGAGACCACGCGCACGATGCCGGCGATCTGGCCGCGGTCGAGCGTGCGGCCGGCGTGCAGCGTGAGCACGACGCTGGCGCTGGGCTTCTGTTGTTCGCGGAAGAAGCCGTTCTGCTGCGGCAGCGCCAGGTGCACACGCGCCGACTTCACCGACTCCAGCGACTGGATGCTGGTGGTCAGCTCGCCTTCGATGGCGCGCTGCATCTTCATGCGTTCCTGGCCCTGGGTCTGGCCGAAGGTGTTCTTGTCCAGCAACTCGTAGCCGGCGCTGCCGCCGGCGCCAGTGGAAGGCAAACCCTGGGCGGCCAGCTTCATGCGCAGTTCATGCACGCGGCCCGAAGGCACCAGGATCACGCTGCCGCCTTCGGCGAACTTGTAGGGCACGGCCATCTGCGTCAGGCGGTCGATGACCTGCCCGCCGTCCTTCTCGTTGAGGCTGGGAAACAGCGGGCGGTAGTCGGCGTCACGCGCGCCCATGAACATGAAGGCCAGCACGGCCAGCAGCGCGGCGGCGCCGAACAGGGCCAGCAACTGGCTGCGGCCGGGCAGGGCGCTCCAGCGCGCGCCCAGGCCGTAGGGGGCGGGAACCAGCGGGGTGGCTGCGGTGGTGGTGACGGCGTTGTCCATGCGGTTGCGTTGGCGGCTTTCCGGGCGGGCTTTCGAGTGAGCTTTTCGGTGTACGGCGATTGTTGGCCGCCACCGCAGCCGACATGGACGCGAGAAAGCCGACAAAGGCGCACCTGATCGCGCCTTCCGCTGCCGGGGCGCGCCCTACAGTGCCAGCGTGAACAAGACCTGTCATCGGAGCGCGCCGTCATGAACGACCTGCGCGTCAAGCCTTTCGACTTTGCAGCCGCGGTGGCGCGTGCCGGGCTGCGGCCCGATGGCACGCCGCGCGCTGAGGAAGCGGTGGCCGGTGGCTTCCGCGCTGCCATGGACAGTGCGCTGAAAGACGTGAGCCAGAGCCACTTCGAGGCCAGCCGGCTGCAGCGCGAGCTGTCGCTAGACAACCCGACGGTGAGCCTGGAAGAGACGATGATGGCGATGCAGAAGGCGCAGATCGGCTTCCAGGCCACGCTGCAGGTGCGCAACCGTTTGGCGCAGGCCTACAGCGACATCATGAACATGCAGGTGTAATCGACCACCCCGGAGCGGCCTGCGGCGCTCGCAGCGGGAAACAGTCCCCCGGACTGTTTCCCGTCTTGCTCGCCCCCTCAAGGGGCAACGCCAGCGGCCCGGCAGAGCCGGTTCCGCGGCGTTTGCTGGGTCAAGGCAACCGCCTCGACCGCCGCGGTCGAATCAACAGCCTGGAATGCGCGGCCAGGTGCCGCTCACGGCACACACACGCGACCGGCCCAGCGCCGACACTTCCACGCGCAGGCGCTCGCCACGCTTCGTTTCCAGCAAGGCCGTGTGCGGCTGCTGCGCCGTGCCGGCGGGGTCGACGCGCACGCTCAGACCCTGCACCAGCTTCACGCCGCGGTGTTCGGCAGCGCGCACCTGGCGCAGCTGGCACGCCGCCGCGCTGCCGCCGCAGGCGCAGCCGGCCTGGGTGGCGACGGCCCAGCACCAGTCGGCGCCCTGGCCCTCGGCGTGCACGAACAGCGCCTGGCCGCGGCGCGCGGCTTCGAAGCGGGCTTCGGCCAGGTCGGCGGCCAGGCCCTCGGCGGCGCTCTGCGCCCGCTGGCGGTCCAGGCGCGCGCCCATCGAAGGCAGTGCCAGTGCCGACAGCACGGCCAGCACCGCCAGCACCATGGCCAGTTCCAGCAGCGTGAGACCGCGGCTGCGCAGCATCATCGGTTCCAGCACTGCGGGCTGGGCCCGGCGGTGGCGAAGCCCGCGTTGACGTCCAGCGTCAACGCCGGGCAGGACGTATCCCGCTCCTGCGCACCCCGCGCCTGCGCGGTGGCGCGGTAGGTGTCGGGCCCGGTGCTCTGCAGCGCCACCGTGTAGCGGCCCTGGTCGCTCGCGCTGGCCACGCCCTTCAGGGCCGAGAGTTGGCTGGCGTAGAGGCCGTGGTGGGCGCGGTGGGCTTCCTGCGCCATCTGCACGCGCGTGAGGGCCTGCACGGCGTCCAGGCGCGCGGCGCGTCGCGCTTCGCCCTGGTAGGCCGGCAGCGCCATGGCCGCCAGCACGCCGGCCATGGCGCAGACGGTGGCGCATTCCACCAGCGTGAAGCCTCGCGTGGCCTTCATGGTCAGTCCAGCGCGAGCAGGCGGCGGCGCTGCTGCGTGCGGTCGATCCAGCGCTGCAGCAGACGTTCGGCGCCCGGCCCCAACGGCTGCCACTCGCAGCCCAGGCGCACGCCGCCTTCGCCCGTGCCTTGCGAGCTGACATGCTGGAGCGTCATGGCCGCGGCAAAGCGCGTCTCGCCGTCGAGTTCCAAGTGCACCTGGCCCAGGCGTGTACCGGCCTGCAGCGGTGGCACGTCGTACGGCAACCAGAGCGCGCAGCCGCCGATGCTCACGTCCAGCACGCGCAGCGCCAGCGGCATGTCGGGCAGCGAAGGGTGGCGCAGCTGGGCCACCGGTTCGTGCACGCCGCGCGGCCGCACGCGGTAGGCGCCGCGGCGCTGGAAGCGGTAGATCTGTTGCGGCAGGCCGCATTGCAGCGCGTTGCTGGTGCTGCCGCGCACGAGCATGAAACCGTGCAGGTCGAACTGCAGCTTGACGCTCTCCAGGTAGGCCACGGCCACCGCTTCGTCGGCGTCGACCACGCGCGCCAGTTGCGGCAGGCCGGGTTCGGCGCTGAAGTTCATGCGCCCCTGCGCCGCGTCCACGGCCCACAGCGTGACGGTGAGCGCGGTGCCGTCGGGCGCGTTCAGGTTCACCGGCACATGGCCGTCACCCAGCGACCGCAGCAGGCGCAAGCGCTCCTGCGGCTGGGTGACGCGGAACTCCGCCCAGGCGTCCGGAGCGCTGCCGGTGTCCAGCTCGGCGGGCCTGGTGTCATGGAACATGGCGGGCTTGCGCGGTCTCAGTGCAGGCTCTTGCTGCTGCGGCCGGAGAGCGACTGATCCAGGTCCTGTAGCCAGGGTTCTGCCAGATGGCGGATCTCGGCGTCATTGACCAGGATGCGCTGCATGATGCGCGACTTGAGCTTGGCCGCGTCCACCGACTGCGGCGCTGGCGGCGCTGGCGACGCCACCGGTTCGGCTTCCTGCGCAGCATGCTTGAGCTTGCTGATGAGCAGCACACAGGCGCCCTCGAGCTTCACCACGGCGTCCCAATTGCCGGCGCGGGCGGCCGTCAGCATGTCGACGCTGGCGCGTTCGATCGCTTCGTAGTAGCTGAGCAATTGCGGGTCCATCACGGTGGTCCTGTGGGCTTGTCGGGTAGACGCGGTTGCGGGCGTGGCGCGTCAAGGCTGGTAGCGCGCTTCGGGGCTGATCGCGGCCCAGGCTTCCTGCAGCGGCCGCATCAGGCGCTGGCATTCATCCAGCGCGGCCTCGTCATTGCGCAGGTTGGCCAGCGTCAGGCGCAGCGTGAGGTAGCCGTAGAGCTCGTTGAGGTCGCGCGCCAGGGTGCCGCCGGACTTCAGGTCCAGCCCGGCGCGCAGGCCTTCGTCGATGATGCGCACGGCGCGGCCGATGGCTTCACCCTTGATGGTGGCGTCGCCGGCGCGCAAGGCGCCGCGGGCCTGGGCCACGGCCTCCATCCAGCCTTCGAAGAGCATCGCCACCAGGTGGTGGGGCGAGGCTCCGGAGAGCTGCGATTCGACCTTGACCTGCTGGTACAGGCCGCCGCGCACGGCGGTGCGGGCAGAGCGGTTGGCATAGGGGCTGGCGAACATCGGCGCGGCTGCTGCGTGTGTTGCGGATGCCTCTTTATCGGCCCCCGCCACGCCCCACTTGAGCGCGCCCAGTACGCCGCCCCAGAGATTTCGGAACATGACGAAAGCGATGGATTCGGCTCGAGGGCAAGGCGCAAACCGCAGCAATGCCTTGTGGCATTGCGAGGATTTGCAACGCGGCCATCGGGCCGAAGACGCGCTTTCGTGTTCCGAAATCTCTGGGGCGGCGTGCTAACTGTTGGTCGAGCGGTTCATTTGCGCGATCTGCTGCGTGACATAGCTCGACAGCGCGTTGAGCTTGGCGACGTTGGCGTCCAGCGCGGTGTACTGGGCGATCAGGCGCTTCTGGAACAGGTCGACGCGGTCGTTCAGGCGGTCCTGGTCATCGCCCAGCTTGCTCACCATCTTCTGCAGACCCTGGGTGCGCGTGGTGATGGTGCCGTCCACGCCCAGCACCTGGGTGGCCAGGGCGGCATAGCGGCGCGCGAAGCCGTTGTTGTTGCTGACCAAGGGGTCGCTGTTGGCGAAGGCCTTCTTCAACTCGGTGGGGTTGTCCACCGCGGCTTCGAGCTTGCCCTGGTTGATGACCAGCGTGCCGTCGCGCTGCGACTGCAGGCCGATGTCCGACAGCCGCGCGAAGGTGGCCGAAGCACCCGAGCCCGAATTCAGCACGCCGCGCAGCTGCGACTGCAGGCTGGTGGCGGCGCTGTCGCCCTGCAGCGGGCCGCCGGTCTGCGACGCGGCGTCGAACTTGGTCTGCTCGTTCAGGTAGCCGGCCAGCGCGTTGTAGGCCTCGGCGAAGGACTTGACGGCGGTGATGACGCCTTCGCGGTCACGCGTGGCCGACAGGTTCACGGCGGTGGCCGTTTCCTTGCGCAGGGTGAGGGTCAGGCCTTCGACGACGCCGCTCAGTTCGTTGCTCGCCGATTCGACGCGGATGCCGTTGATGGTGGCCACCGCATTGCTGGCCGCCTGCTTGCGTTCCATGTCGGCGCCGGCACCGTTCGGCGGGTCGAAGGCGAAGCGCGACAGGCCGCTGCCGTCGCCCGCGGCGCCATCGTTGTCGTTGACGGCGACGCGAAAGCCGTTTTCGGCGCCCGAGTTCTGCGAGCGCAGCGCCAGGCGCACGCCACTGGCATCGGTGACCAGCGAGGCGGTGACGCCGCTGCCCGAGGAGTTGATCTTGTCGCGCAGGCTTTGCAGTGTGTCGGTGGCCGTGACCTCGACCGTGAACTCGCTGCTGCCGGCCTTGGGCGTGAAGGCGGCCTGGCCAGCGTCCCAGCCGCCCAGCTGCAGCGTCAGCGTGCCCGCGCCCGCCAGGTCGGTGGCGGTGGGCAGGGTGTTGCGCGAAGCCACCGTCTGGTTGCCCGCCAGTGCCTGCACGGTGACCGCGTAGCTGCCGACCGCCGCGCCGTTGCCGGCGGTGACCGTCACCGCGCTGGGGTCGCCCGAAGACACCGTGGCGCGTGTCCACAGCGTGGGGTCGTTGAGCTTGTTGGCGGCGGTCTGCAGGCCGCTGAAGAGGCTGTTGATCTTGCCGTAGAGCGAGATCTGCGAGCTCAGCGCGCTGCTGCGGCTCTGCATCTGCTGCAGCGGCCGCCTCTCCAGCGCCACCAATTGCGTGACGATGGTGTTGAGGTCCAGGCCGCTGCCGACGCCCAGGGATGTGATGGAGGCCATGGTGTGCTCCTGTTCGGGGCCGCAAGGTGGCCTCGCCAAAGGCAACGGGGCCCGGTGAGCCGGTGCGAGACCAGCCCCCTAGACCCCTTATCGACGGCTGGCGGCCCGACTTGAGCCGCGCCGCGTGCCGTGCTTGTGTCCGGATGTCAGCGCTGCAGCAGCGACAGCACCTGCTGCGGCAGCTGGTTGGCCTGCGCCACCATCGCGTTGCCGGCCTGCTGCAGGATTTGCGCGCGCGACAGGTTGCTGGTTTCCATGGCGTAGTCGGCATCCATGATGCGGCTCTTGGCAGCGCTCTGGTTTTCCGACGCCACCATCAGGTTGGCAATGACGTTTTCAAAGCGGTTCTGCATGGCACCGAAGGCGGCGCGCTGGCTGTTGACCGAGTTGATCGCCGAGTCCAGGTTGGTGATGGCAGTGAGCGCACCGGCCACGTCGGTGATCAGGTTGGTCGGCGCGTCGGTGCCGGCGGTGTAGGTGCTGGTGGCCACGTCGTAGCCGCCGATATCGGTGCCGGTCAGGATGGCCGAGCCCAGCACGTCGGTGATGCCGGCGTTGGCGGTGCTCGTCCAGTCGAAGGCGGCGATCGTGATGCGGTCCACCGTCGTGGTGTTGTTGGCACCGATCTGGTAGGTGGTCAGGTCGGTCGTGGCCAGGATGTTCTGGCTGTTGAATTGCGTGCCACCCAGCGTGCGCGTGGCTTCCTGGGCCAATTGCACGAATTCCTGGTTCAGGCTGACGCGGTCCTGCGCGCTGTTGGTGCCGTTGGACGACTGCACCGCCAGTTCACGCATGCGCTGGAAGATGTCGCTGACCTTGCCCAGGGCACCTTCACCCACCTGCGCCAGCGAGATCGCGTCATTGGCATTGCGCATCGCCACGTTCATGCCGCGCACCTGGGTGCCCATGCGTTCGGCGATGGACAGGCCGGCGGCGTCGTCCTTGGCGCTGTTCACGCGCAGGCCCGAGGACAGGCGCTGCATCGACGTGGCCAGCGATGACTGGCTGGTGCTCAGGTTGCGCTGGGCATTCAGCGAAACCAGGTTGGTGTTGATGGTCTGGGGCATGTCGTGATCTCCTTGCCTCTCGGCATCCAGGGTTCGTCTGCGGCGCTAACCGCAACAACGATTGAAGCGCTGGCAAGGAGATTAGGGCTGCGGCCCGACGGGCATAAGCCTGATAAGCGGCGCGAAAATCGTCCAATAAAGAAGGCCCGCCGTTGCCGGCGGGCCTTGTGAAGCGTGGCTGGCGCGCGCGGGCGCGCCAGCGTCGTTCTCGCAACCGTCAGCGCAACAGTGCCAGCACCTGCTGCGGCAACTGGTTGGCTTGCGCCACCATCGCGTTGCCGGCCTGTTGCAGGATGTTGGCCCGCGACAGGTTGCTGGTCTCCGTGGCGTAGTCGGCATCCATGATGCGGCCGCGCGCGGCGCTCTGGTTCTCGGACGAGACCATCAGGTTGGAGATCACGTTTTCGAAGCGGTTCTGCATCGCACCGAAGGCGGCGCGCTGGCTGTTGACCGAGCTGAGCGCCGAGTCCAGGTTGGTGATGGCGGTGAGCGCGCCGGCCACGTCGGTGATCAGCGCCGTCGGTGCGTCGGTGCCGGCGGTGTAGGTGCTGGTGGCCACGTTGTAGCTGCCGATATCGGTGCCGGTCAGCACCGCCGAGCCCAGCACGTCGGTGATGCCGGCGTTGGCGGTGCTCGTCCAGTCAAACGCGGCCACCTCGATGCGGTCCACCGTCGTCGTGTTGTTGGCGCCGATCTGGTAGGTGGTGGAGCTGGTCGCGGCCAGGATGTTCTGGCTGTTGAACTGCGTGCCACCCAGCGTGCGCGTGGCTTCCTGGGCCAATTGCACGAATTCCTGGTTCAAGCTGACGCGGTCTTGCGCGCTGTTGGTGCCGTTGGACGACTGCACCGCCAGTTCACGCATGCGCTGGAAGATGTCGCTGATCTTGCCCAACGCGCCTTCACCCGTTTGCGCCAGCGAGATGGCGTCGTTGGCGTTGCGCATGGCCACGTTCATGCCGCGCACCTGGGCGCCCATGCGTTCGGCGATGGACAGGCCGGCGGCGTCGTCCTTGGCGCCGTTGACACGCAGGCCCGAGGACAGGCGCTGCATCGAAGTGGCCAGCGATGACTGGCTGCTGCTCAGGTTGCGCTGGGCATTCAGTGAAACCAGGTTGGTGTTGATGGTCTGGGGCATGGAAGTATCTCCGTTCGGTGGTTGACCACAGGCAAATGCCTGGCAGGCTCCGCAGTGCCTTCTTTCATGTCGGCGCCTGCTTGGCATCTCCGCCGCGCCGTCGGCCACCGGGGCCTTCATTGCTGCGGAACTCGCCCGGGCCTCGCAGCTGCCATGGCCACCCGGGTGGGTGGCCGTGGCCCGTTGTGGTCCGGACCCCGTACCCACCTTCGTGGGCACGTTGAAGCCGTTTTCGTCGCGACCCGGAAAACCTTTAGGGCCCCGCGCAAATTCGGCTGTTCCGGCGCTTGGAAGTAAGGGCAGCTTCGGGTTCATTTCCGGCCCTGGCGGCCGACCGCGCGCGGCCATCATTCGCCGACCATCTGCCGCACCGCCGCCCGAAAGAGAAACGCCCATGAACGCCATCGCTCCCCCCGCCCCCACCGCCGCAGCCGCCGGCCGGCAGCACTGGCAGCAGGGGGTGGAGCTGGCCGCCGGGCAGCGCTGGCATGAGGCCGCGCGCGCCTTTGGACGCGCCACGCGCGCCGCCCCGCACGACCTGCTGTACTGGGTGAACCTGGCCAACGCGCAGCGCCGCGGTGGCGCGCTGCAGCGCGCCGTGGCCGCGGCGCGACGTGCGCTGCGCGTCGACCCGAATGAGGCGCTGGCCCTGCGCGTGCTGGGTGAATGCCTGCTGCAGCTGCACCGCTACGCCGACGCCGCCGAGGCCTTCGCCCGGCTGGAAGCCGGCGGCCAGGCCGACCCCGAGACCATGTTGCAGCATGCCTCGGTGCTGCAGTCGCAGCTGCGCCACGGCGAGGCCAGCGAGGTGCTGCTGCGCGCGCTGATGATCCAGCCCGACCACGTGCGCGCGCATGCGCTGCTGTCGGACTGCTGCCGCGACCGTGGCTTGAAGCGCGAGGCCGTGGAATGCATGAAGACGGTGCTGGCGCTGCAGCCGCAGAACCTGGAAGCCCTGTCGCGCCTGTCCTTCGAGAAGCGCCATCTGCTCGACTGGAGCGAGCTGGACAGCGACATGCAGCGCATGACCGAACTGCTGGCGGCCACGCCCGACGACGCCGCGCGCGTGACGGCGGCCTTCGCCATGTTGTCGCTGCCGCTGCCGCCCGCAGCGCAGCTGAAGGCGGCACGCGTCGAGTCGCGCGCGCTGGCCGCTGGCTGCAAGCTGCTGCCGCCCGTGCGGCCCGGTGACCGTGCCGGCCAGAAGATCCGTCTGGGCTGGCTCAGCTATGACTTCCGCGACCACCCGGTGTCGCAGCTGCTGGTGGAAGTGCTGGAGTGCATGGACCGCGACCGTTTCGACGTGGTGCTCTATTCGTCGGGCCCCGATGACCGCTCCGCCATGCGCCAGCGCCTGCAGGCCATGGCCGATGGTTTCGTCGACCTGCGCGGCCTCTCAGACGCCCAGGCTGCGGCGCGTGTGCGTGCCGACGGCATGGATGTGCTGGTGGACCTGATGGGCCACACCCGCGGCCTGCGCCTGGGTGTGTTCGCGCAGCGCCCGGCGCCCTTGCAGGTGGCCTACCTGGGCTACCCGGCCACCACGGGTGCAGAGTTCATCGACTACCTGATCGGCGACCCGCTGGTCACGCCGCTGGAACTGGCCGGCGACTACACCGAAAAGCTGGCGCAGCTGCCGCTGACGATGCAGCCGAACGGGCGCGGCCGGCCCTTGCCGCAACGCATGACGCGCGCCCAGGTCGGCCTGCCCGACGACGCCTTCGTGATGTGCGCCTTCAACCACACCTACAAGATCCTGCCCGAAGCCTTCGACGCCTGGTGCCAGGTCATGCACGACGTGCCGCACGCCGTGTTGTGGCTGAAGCAGACCAACGCCCAGCTGCACGACAACGTGCGCCAGGCCGCGGCGGCGCGCGGCATCGCGCCCGAGCGCGTGATCTTCGCGCCCGGCCTGCCCTATGCCGACCACTTCTCGCGCCTGGCGCTGGCCGATGTCTTCGTCGACACCTGGCCCTACAACGCCCACACCACGGCCAGCGACGCGCTGTGGGCCGGCGTGCCGGTGGTCACGCACTACGGCAACGCCTATGCCTCGCGCGTGGCGGCCAGTGTGCTGAATGCCGCCGGCCTGGCCGAGCTGGCCTTCGGCAACGTGGCCGACTACCGCTGCGCCATCACCGCGCTGGCGCTCGATCCCGCGCTGCTGGCCGGCTATCGCACGCACCTGGCCGAGCGCCGCCTGGCGCTGCCGCTGTACGACACCCAGCGCTATACGCGCGAACTGGAAGCGCTGTTCACCCGCATGGTGCAGCGCTGGCGCGCCGGCCTGCCGGCCGAACACCTGGCCGCCGAGCTGCCGGCGCACTGAACGAGGACGAGCGAACATGGAACGCAAGCTGCACATCGGCGGCAAGGATCCCCAACCGGGCTGGGAGATCCTCGACGTCAACCCCGGCCCCATCGTCGACCACATCGGCGACGCGGTGGACCTGAGCCGTTTTGCCGACGGCACCTTCACCGAGGTCTATGCCTCGCACGTGCTGGAGCACTTCGACTACAAGGTGGGCATCGCCGCGGCGCTGAAGGAATGGCACCGCGTGCTGGCGCCTGGCGGCACCTTGCGCATCTCGGTGCCCGACCTCGACACCCTGGCCGGCCTGCTGTTGCGGCGCGACCAGCTCGACATCAATCAACGCTTCCAGGTCATGCGCATGATCTTCGGTGGCCATGTCGATGCACACGACTACCACCTGGTGGGCCTGAACCAGGACTTCCTGGCCGGCTTCCTGTTCGCGGCCGGCTTCGAGCAGCTGCAGCGCGTCACGCGCCACGGCCTCTTCCGCGACACCAGCGACATGAGCGTCAACGGACAGGCCATCAGCCTGAACATCACGGCGCGCAAGCCAGTGCGGCAGGCGCAAGCCGAGGCCGTGCCGGCCTGAGGCGACGCAGGCCGTGCCGGCCTGAGGCTCCAGCGCGCGGCGATGCCGCGCACGCCCTTGCGCGCGATGGCCGGTACCGCAGCCGCTACAGTGGCCGCATGAAGCTCACCGTGGACGCCGAAGACATCCGTGCCGCGGCTCGGCGCATCGAGGGCCAGGTGCGCCGCACGCCGCTGCTGCGCCTGCCCGGCGCTGCGCTGGGCGCAGACGTCGCCGAGATCTGGCTGAAGCTGGAACATCTGCAACGCGGTGGCAGCTTCAAGGCGCGCGGCATGTTCAACCGCATGCTGGCGCGGCCGATCCCGGATGCCGGTGTGGTCATCGCCTCCGGTGGCAACGCCGGCATCGCGGTGGCCACCGCCGCGCTGGCGCTGGGCGTGCGCTGCGAGGTCTTCCTGCCCGAACTGAGTTCCGCCGCCAAGCGCCAGGCGCTGGCCACGCTGGGTGCGCAGGTGAACGTGGGCGGGGCCGCCTATGCCGACGCGTTGGCGGCCTGCCTGCGCCGCCAGGCCGAGACCGGCGCGCTGCTCATGCACGCCTACGACCAGCCCGAGGTGGTGGCCGGCGCCGGTACGCTGGCGCTGGAGATCGAGCAAGACGCCGGCCTGCCCGATCGCGTGCTCGTCAGCGTGGGCGGTGGCGGGCTCATCGCCGGCATTGCCGCCTGGTGTGCGGGCCGCACGCGCGTGGAGGCCCTGGAGCCCGTGGGTTCGCCCACGCTGCACGCCGCGCGTGCCGCCGGCGAGCCGGTGGACGTGGCGGTGAGCGGCCTGGCCGCCGACGCCCTGGGCGCGCGGCGTATCGGCGGCATCGCCTGGCCGATCTGCCAGCGCTTCGTGGCCGCTTCGTACCTCGTCGCCGACTGCGACATCATCGCCGCGCAGCAACAGCTGTGGCGCGAACTGCGGCTGGCCGTGGAGCCCGCCGCCGCGCTGCCGCTGGCCGCGCTGCGTGCGGGCCTGGTGGCGGCGCGGCCGCAGGAGCGCGTGGCGCTGGTGCTGTGCGGCGCCAACTTCGATCCCGCCACCCTGAACTGAGAGTGCCATGCTGCAAGTCCTCGGCCGCCCGAACTCGATCAACGTGCGCAAGGTGCTGTGGCTCGCTGACGAGCTCGACTTGGAGCTCACGCTCGAACCCTGGGGTGCCGGCGTGCGGCCGACCAGCGACCCGGATTTTCTGGCGCTCAACCCCAACGGCCTGGTGCCGGTGCTCATCGACCACGGTTTCGTGCTCTGGGAAAGCAACACCATCTGCCGCTACCTGGCCACACGCGAAGAGCGTGAAGACCTGCTGCCTGGCGCGCCACGCGAACGCGCGATCGTCGAGCAGTGGATGGACTGGCAGGCCGGCGAGCTGAACAACGCCTGGCGCTACGCCTTCATGCACCTGGTGCGGCAGAGCCCGGCGTTTGCCGATGCGCGGGCGGCAGAGGCCAGCGCTGCGCAGTGGCATCGCCACATGGCGATGCTGGACGCGCAGCTTGAGCGCACGGGAGCCTACGTCGCAGGCCCCGATTTCACGCTGGCCGACATCGTGCTGGGCCTGGCGACCTGCCGCTGGATGATGACGCCCCTGCAGCGCCCTGCCTTGCCGGCCGTCGCGGCCTATCTGGAGCGGCTGCGTGAACGCGCGGCCTTCCTGCGCCACGGCTGGAACGGCGTGCCTTGAGCGCCGGGGGACGCTCAGGCGTTCTGCACCGCCAGCCGGCCGTGCTGCGCCTGCAGCGTGCGCGCCAGCAGGCTGGTGGCGGCGTAGATGGCGCTGATCACTGGCGTCGGTGTTTCGGTGATGCGGCCGAGTTCCACCACGGAGCCGACCAGCGCTTCCAGTTCCAGCGCGCGGCCGGCTTCCACGTCCTGCAGCATGCTGGTCTTGTGCGCGCCCACCGCTTCGGCGCCGGCGAGGCGCTGTTCCAGGCTGATCTTGAAGGCCACGCCGAGCTTTTCGCCCACCGCCTTGGCCTCGCTCATCATGGCCATGGCCAGCTCGCGCGTGGCCGGGAAGCGGCAGATGTCTTCCAGCGTGGCGTGCGTCAGCGCCGACAGCGGGTTGAAGGTGAGGTTGCCCCACAGCTTGACCCAGATCTCGCTGCGGATGTCGCGGCTGACCGGGCTCTTGAAGCCGGCGTTCATCATCACCTTGCTTAAGCGCTCGATGCGCTCGCTGCGGCTGCCGTCGAGTTCACCCACGCTGAAGCGGTTGCCTTCGATGACCTTCACAACGCCGGGTGCGATGAGCTCGCTGGCCGGGTAGACCACGCTGCCGATGATGCGTTCGGGTTCGATGTGCGCGGCCAGTGCGCCATCGGGGTCCAGGCTCTGCAGCTGGCGGCCTTCGTAGGGGCCGGCGAGCTTGTGGAAGTACCACCAGGGCACGCCGTTGATCATCGTCACCAGCATGGTCTGCGGGCCAAAGAGGCCACGCAGGTCGGGCAGCAGATCACGCACCTGATGCGCCTTGACGGTGAGCAGCACCACGTCCTGCGGGCCGGCCGCGGCATAACGCTGCACGGCCTTGGCGGCGGGGGCGAGCAGCTCGCTGCCGTCTTCCAGGATGAGCTTGAAGCCGTTGGCGTTGATGGCTTCGAGGTTGCGGTTGCGCGCGATGAAGGTGACGTCCTCGCCGGCAGCCGACAGGCGCGCACCGAGGTAACCACCGATCGCACCCGCTCCGACGACCGCGATCTTCACGCCTGCACCCCGCCTTCGGCCCGCAGCACGCGCGTCTTCAGCGCGCCGACGATCGGCCACACCAGCATGATGATGGCCAAGCCGGCGATGCTGCCCACCAGCGGGTTGCTCCAGAAGATGGCCAGGCTGCCCTGGCTCAGCAACATGGCCTGGCGGAAGCTGCTCTCGGCCATGTCGCCCAGCACCAGCGCCAGCACCAAAGGCGCCAGCGGGTATTTCAGTTTCTTGAAGAGATAGCCCAGCACGCCGAAGACCAGCATCAGCCACACGTCGAACATCGAGTTGTGCACCGTGTAGGCGCCGATGGCGCAGATGACGATGATCACCGGCGCAATGATCGAGAAGGGAATGCGCAGGATGGCCGCCCACCACGGCACCGTGGTCAGCACCACGATCAGGCCGACGATGTTGCCGATGTACATGCTGGCGATCAGGCCCCAGACGAAGTCCTTCTGCTCGATGAAGAGCATGGGCCCGGGCTGCAGGCCCCAGATCAGCAGGCCACCCAGCAGCACGGCGGCGGTGGGCGAGCCGGGAATGCCGAGCGTGAGCATGGGCAGCAGCGCCGAGGTACCCGCAGCATGTGCGGCGGTCTCCGGCGCCACCACGCCTTCGATGCGCCCCTTGCCGAAGCTGTCGGGGTCCTTGCTCATGCGGCGTGCCATGCCGTAGCTCATGAAGCTGGCCGGGGTGGCGCCGCCAGGCGTCACGCCCATCCAGCAGCCCACGGCCACCGAGCGCAGGAACAGCTTCCAGTGCTTGAGCAGCTCACCCCAGGTCTGCCACACCACCTTGAAGCTGATCTTCGCGCTCTTGCCCTTGAAGGCCAGGCCTTCTTCCATGGTGAGCAGGATCTCGCCGATGCCGAAGAGGCCGATCACGGCGATCAGGAAGTCGAAGCCCTTGAGCAGCACGGGCACGCCGAAGGTCATGCGCAGCTGGCCGGTCACCGAGTCCAGGCCCACGGCGGCCAGGGCAAAACCCAGCATCATGGCCGCGATGGTCTTGGCCGCTGGTTCCTTGCTCATGCCGACGAAGCTGCAGAAGGTGAGCAGCTGCACGGCAAAGAACTCCGCCGGCCCGAACTTCAGCGCGAAGCCGGCCACCAGTGGCGCCAGGAAGGTGATGAGCAACACCGCGAACACGGCGCCGACGAAGCTGGAGGTGAAGGCCGCGGTGAGTGCCTGCGCCGCCTTGCCCTGCTGCGCCATCGGGTGGCCGTCGAAGGTGGTGGCCACGCTCCACGGCTCGCCCGGGATGTTGAACAGGATCGACGTGATGGCACCGCCGAACAGCGCACCCCAGTAGATGCAGCTCAGCATGATGATGGCCGAGGTGGGGTTCATGCTGAAGGTCAACGGCAGCAGGATGGCCACGCCGTTGGCGCCGCCCAGCCCCGGCAGCACGCCGATGAGCACACCCAGCACGATGCCGACCAGCATGTACATCAGGTTCGGCAGCGTCATGGCGATGCCGAAGCCGTGGAAGAGACTGTTGAGCTCGTCCATTCAGAACCCCAGCATGGCTTCGATGGGACCCTTGGGCAGCGGCACCAGGAACCAGCGTTCGAAGACCGCGAAGCAGGCCAGCGGTACGCCCAGCGACACCGCCGCCGTGAGCGCAATACCGTGCTTGCCGTGGCGGCGCATGAAGTAGGCGATGAGCACCGCCGCGCCGATGTAGATGCCCAGGAACTGCACCAGCAGCACGAACCCGACCATCGGCCACAGGATGGCCCACACCAGCGCCAGCTGGCCCCGTTCGGCAAACTCCTCCACCTGGCGCCAGCTCAGCAGTTGCTGCAGCACGATCCAGGCCGACGAGCCCAGCAGCAACAGCCCGATGTAGAAGGGAAAGTAGCCCGAACGGGGGCCGTCGTCGGCCCAGCCGATGCCCACGCGCAGGCTGTCCACGATGACCAGCACGCCCAGGCCCAGTAGCAGCAGCGCGACGCCGAGTTCGGGCCAGCGCACGCCCACGGAGGCGTTGTCTTCAGAAGGATTGCTCACGGGGAGGGCTCGGGTAGCAGCGCAGCAGCGCGATCAAGCGGACGCCATGGATCCGGCTCCGCCGGTCCATCGGCGTCGCCCCCCTGGGGGGGAGGCGCCGAAGGCGCTTCGGGGGGGCTTACTGGGCCAAGAAGCCCGCTTCCTTCATCAGGCTGCGGTGCATCATTTCGTTCTTGCCCAGCCAGTCGAAGTATTCCTGGCCGGTGAGTGCGGTCTGGTTGAAGGCGCCCTTGGCCATGAAGTCTTTCCACTCGGGCAGCGCGCGCACCTTGGCCATGAGGTCCACGTAGTACTTCTGCTGCTCGGGCGTCACGCCCGGCGGCATGAAGATGCCGCGCAACATGACATATTCCACCGGCAGCCCGGCCGACGGGCAGGTGGGCACGTCGGCCCAGCTCTGCGTGGCCGTGATCTTGCCCGAGTACGGCATCTTGACCTTGTCGAAGACGCACAGCGCGCGCAGCTTGCCCGAGCGCCAGTGCGACTCAGCTTCGATGGGGTTGTTGACGGTGGCGTCGATGTGCTTGCCCACCAGTTGCACCGCCACGTCGCCGCCGCCCTTGAAGGGGATGTAGGTCATCTTCTTGCCGCTGGCCTTTTCCAGCAGCACGGTGATGATCTGGTCTTCCTGCTTGCTGCCGGTGCCGCCCATCTTGATGGCCTTGTCGGGGCCGCTCTTCAGCGCTTCGAAGAAGGCCTTGGGGGTGGTCCACGGCGACTCGGTGTTGACCCACAGCACGAACTGGTCGAGCGCCAGCATGCTCACCGGCGTCATGTCGCGCCAGTTGAAGGGCACGGCGGTGGCCAGCGGCGTGGTGAACAGGTTGCTCAACGTGATGATGATCTTGTGCGGGTTGCCGCTCGAGCCCTTGACGTCGAGGAAACCCTCGGCACCGGCGCCGCCGCTCTTGTTGACCACGACGATGGGCTGCGACGTCAGCTTGTTCTTGGCTGCCACGCCCTGGATGAAGCGGGCCATCTGGTCAGCGCCGCCGCCGGTGCCGGCCGGCACGACGAACTCGATCGGCTTGGAGGGTTCCCAGGCCAGCGCGGGCAGTGCCGCAGACAGGGCCAGAGCGAACATGGACAAACGCGCGCTGATCGATTTCATTCCAGGGTTCCGTGCTGAGCTGAGCCGACTGCGACTCTAGTGAGTCATCAAAACCAAGTAAATTCAGAACTTACGCGGGTGTTGCTTAAGCTCTGCCTTACCACTGGTTTCAGCCCAGGCCCAGCTTGGCCGCGAGGCCGATGCGCTGCAGCTTGCCCGTGGCGCCCTTGGGGATTTCTTCCATGAAGAGGATCTTCTTCGGCACCTTGAACTCGGCGGCGCGCTGGCCCACGAAGGCCTGCAGGTCGCGCTCGGTGGCGGCCTGACCTTCGCGCAGCACCACGGCAGCGGCCACCTCCTCACCCAGCTTGGCGTGCGGCATGCCGAAGCACACCACCTGGGCCACGGCCGGGTGGTCCATGAGGATCTCGTCGACTTCGCGCGGGCTGACCTTCTCGCCGCCGCGGTTGATGATCTCCTTCAGCCGGCCGGTCAGGCTGACGTAGCCTTCGACGTCCATCACGCCCTGGTCGCCGGTGCGGAACCAACCCTGCGTGAAGGCCTCGGCGTTGGCCTTGGCGTTGTTCTCGTAGCCGCGGGTGACGTTGTCGCCGCGGATCACGATCTCGCCGATCTCGCCTTGTGGCAGCAGACTGCCGTCTTCACCCATGATGGCCACCTCGGGCCCCGCGGCAATGCCCACGCTGCCCGGCTTGCGCACCGCTGGCGGCAAGGGGTTGCTGGCCATCTGGTGGCAGGCCTCGGTCATGCCGTAGCTTTCGATCAGCGGCGCCTTGAAGACTTCTTCGAGCTCGCGGATGACCTGCGGCGGCATCGAACTGCTGCTGCTGCGGATGAAGCGCAGCGGGTAGCGGGCAATGACCTCGGCGTTTTTCGAAGCCCGGCTCAGGATGGCCTGGTGCATGGTGGGCACGGCCGTGTACCAGGTGGGCTTGGCCTCGTCCATCCAGCCGAAGAACTTCAGCGCGTTGAAGCCCGGCGTGCAGAACACCTGCGAGCCCGCGGCCAGCGGCGCCAGCACGCCGGCAATGAGCCCGTGGATGTGGAAGAGCGGCATGATGTTCAGGCTGCGGTCGGCGGCCGTGAACTGCAGCGTGCGCGCGATGTTGCCGGCCGAGGCACACAGGTTGCGCTGCGACAGCGGCACGATCTTCGGCCGCGACGTGGTGCCGCTGGTGTGCAGCACCATCGACACATCGTCGGGCTGGGCCAGGCCGCCCTGGGTGGTGGGCGTGGCGGTGCCGCCATCGCGGGCTTGCAGCGTGAAGTCACCCGCTGCGGCGCCGGCATGCAGGTCAAGGATGCGCACGCCCAGCTTCTGCGCCACCGCGATGGCCGGTGACGCGCTGTCGTGTTCGACGATCAGCGCCTTGGCGTTCAGGTCCGACAGGTAGAACTCGAACTCGTCGCCGCGATAAGCCGGGTTCAGCGGCGCCGTGGCCACGCCGCAGGCCGCGGTGATGAAGCAGGTGGCCATCTCGGGGCCGTTGGCCAGCACGATGGCCACACGGTCATTGCGACCGATGCCCAACCCGTTGAGCGTGGCCAGCATGCGCTGCTGCAGCGCGCGCAGGGCGCCGTAGCTCAAGGCCGGCCGGCCGGGTGCGGTGATGGCCACGGCATCGTCGGCGGCGGAAGCCAGCATGCGGGACAGGGAGGGTTCCATGGTGTTTTCGAACTGCGGTTTGGACAAAGGCACGGGGCGCGGCTGCTGGGCATGCCGCGCCCCGGGTGGGTGGGTGGAGCGTTGAGAAAGCTTTATACGGGAAGCCACAGGCACTTGCTCTCGGGGCTTCCCCGGCGGCGGCGGAATCAGCCGCCGATGTAGTGCATCTCGACCCGGCGTTCGCCGCTGGTGTCGGGTGCCTGCATCGCGCTACGCAGTTCGGAGTAGCGGTCGTCGCGTTCGCCCCACACGAGGCCGATGGCAGCAGCGATCTGCGCGTCGGTCCACGACTGCCCGCCCGGCGCCGCGCCGCGCAACAGCGCGCGCAGGTCGTGGCCGCGGCTGGCAAACAGGCACAGGAAGAGCTTGCCTTCGGTGGACAGCCTTGCGCGGTTGCAGTCGGCGCAGAAGGCCTGCGTGACGCTGCTGATGACGCCGATCTCGCCGCCACCGTCAACATAACGCCAACGCTGTGCGGTTTCGCCGGGCGCGCTGGCCTCCAGCGCCTGCAGCGGTAAGGCGGCGCCCAGGCGCTGCACCACCTGCGCCGAAGGCAGCACCTCGTCCATGCGCCAGCCGTTGGTGGCGCCCACGTCCATGTACTCGATGAAGCGCAGCACGACGTCTGGGCCGAATTGGTCGCGCACATGGCGCGCCAGCGGCACGATCTGCTGGTCGTTGGTGCCGCGCTTGACGACCATGTTCACCTTCACCGGCGCCAGGCCCGCGCGCAGCGCGGCCTGAATGCCGCGCAGCACGTCGGCCACCGGGAAGTCGACATCGTTCATGCGCCGGAAGATGGTGTCGTCCAGCGCATCCAGGCTGACGGTGATGCGCGTCAGGCCGGCATCGCGCAGCGCTTGCGCCTTGCGCTCGAGCAGCGAACCGTTGGTGGTGAGCGTGATGTCCAGCGCTGCGCCCTGTGGCGTGCGCAGCGCGGCCAATTGGCCGATCAGCACCTCCAGGTGCTTGCGCAATAGCGGCTCGCCGCCGGTCAGGCGCAGCTTGACCACGCCATGGGCGACGAAGATGCGCGCCAGGCGCGTGATCTCCTCGAAGCTGAGCAGCGAGGTCTGCGGCAGGAACTTGTAGTCCTTGTCGAAGACGTCCTTGGGCATGCAATAGCTGCAGCGGAAGTTGCAGCGGTCGGTGACCGAAATGCGCAGGTCGCGCAGCGGTCGGCCCAGGCGGTCGGCCAGCAGGCCGCTGGGCGCTGCGGCCCGCTCCGGCACGCGCGGCACGGGCGCTGCGTAGCGCAGGTCTGCGATGCCTATCGACTTCTGAGTGATGCTTTCGCCCATCGCACGATTGTGGCCCGTGTGGCGGCACTCACTGCGCGGGCGGAGCTTCCGTGCTCGGCAGGTCGGCGCGGCGGGCGCCGTTGAAGCGCTTCACCCAGTAGGCGGTGCGCATGTCCTCGATGCGCACGGCGCCGCCAGTGCGCGGGGCGTGGATGAACTTGCCTTCGCCGATGTAGATGCCCACGTGCGAGAAGGCGCGGCGCATGGTGTTGAAGAACACCAGGTCGCCGGGCTTGAGCTCGTCCTTCTTCACTTCCTGCAAGCCGGCCTGCCTGGCCTGCTGGTCCGAGCGGCGCGGCAGCACGAGGCCGACGCTGTGTTCGAAGATATAGCGCGTGAAGCCGCTGCAGTCGAAGCCCAGTTCGGCGCTGTTGCCGCCGCGGCGGTAACGCACGCCCAGGAAGTTCATCGCCGAGACCACCATCTCGGTGGCGGTGTCGCGCACCTGCTGCACGATGGCGTTGGCTTCGACCTCGGCGGCCACCTGCGCGGCCTGCGTCAGGATGCCCTTGTCGTGCAGCAACTGCAGCACGGCGTCGCCCGGGGCGGGCGCAGGCGCGGGTGTGTCGGGTCCGGCATGCGCGGCCTGGGCGCACACAAGGCACAGCAGGCACAGAGTGGCAAGGGGTTGGAGCAGCTTGGGCATCGGCGGGGCGCAGGATAACAGTGCAGACCCCGGCTACCAAGCCGGGCCACCCGTGGCAGCATGGCAGCCCCCGCCACCCACCGTGTAAGCCCATGTTCAAGGCTCTGCTGCTGGAAAAGGACGATGCCGGCTTTCGCGCCGGCCTCGCCTCGATCGACGAGGCCCGCCTGCCGGCGGCCGATGTGCTGGTGCAGCCAGCTTGGTCCACGCTCAACTACAAGGACGGTCTGGCGCTCACCAACAAGTCCCCAGTAGTGCGCAACTGGCCCATGGTGCCCGGCATCGACGGCGCCGGCACGGTGCTGGACAGCAGCCACGCCGACTGGAAGGCGGGTGATCTCTTCGTGCACAACGGCTGGGGCGTGGGCGAAACGCACTGGGGCTGCCTGTCCGAGCGCGCGCGCCTGAAAGGCGACTGGCTGGTCAAGCTGCCGGCCGCCTTCACGCCGCGCCAGGCCATGGCCATCGGCACCGCTGGTTACACCGCCATGCTCTGCGTGTTGGCGCTGGAGCAACACGGCTTGAAGCCAGGGGCCGGTGAGGTGCTGGTGACGGGCGCCACGGGCGGCGTGGGCAGCGTGGCCATCGCCCTGCTGGCTCGGCTGGGCCACACCGTGGTGGCGGCCAGCGGCAAGCCGCAGGAGGCGGCCTACCTGCAGAAGCTGGGCGCGGCCAGCGTGATCCACCGCGACGAATTGGGCGCGCCCGGCAAGCCGCTGCAGAAGGAGCGCTGGGCCGCGGTGGTGGACGCCGTGGGCAGCCACACCCTGGTCAACGCGCTGGCGCAGACACGCTACGGCGGCGTGGTGGCGGCCTGCGGCCTGGCCCAGGGCATGGACCTGCCGGGCAGCGTGGCGCCCTTCATCCTGCGCGGCATCACGCTGGCCGGCATCGACAGCGTGATGGCGCCGCGCGCCCGCCGCGAACAGGCCTGGGCGCGCCTGGCCACCGACCTCGACCCGGCACTACTGGAAGCGATGATCGAAGAGGTGCCGCTGGCAGGCGCCATCGAAGCCGCACAGCGGCTGATGGCCGGGCAGGTGCGCGGGCGCGTGGTGGTCCGCGTGGCTTGATCCACGTCAGCATGGCGCAAAGGGCGCGACCCAGAATGCCCGCCAGACCAGGAGACAGACGATGAGCAGCTATGCCGAGTTCTACCGCCGTTCCATCGAAGAGCGCGACGGCTTCTGGGCCGAGCAGGCCGAGCTCATCGACTGGCAGACACCGCCGCAGCAGATCTGCGACTACAGCCAGCCGCCCTTCGCCAGGTGGTTCGTCGGCGGCACCACCAACCTGTGCCACAACGCGGTGGACCGCCACCTGGCCACGCGGCCGGAGCAGAACGCGTTGATTTTCGTCAGCACCGAGACGAACCAGGAACGCGTCTACAGCTTCCGTGAACTGCATGCCGAAGTGCAGCGCATGGCGGCCACGCTGCTGAGCCTGGGCGTGAAAGCCGGCGACCGCGTGCTGGTCTACATGCCCATGATCCCCGAGGCCGCCTTTGCCATGCTGGCCTGCGCGCGCATCGGCGCGCTGCACTCGGTGGTCTTCGGCGGCTTCGCGGCCGTCAGCCTGGCCAGCCGCATCGACGACGCCGAGCCCGCGCTGATCGTCAGCGCCGACGCCGGCAGCCGCAGCGGCAAGGTGGTGGCCTACAAGCCGCTGCTCGACGAAGCCATCACGCTGGCGCAGCACAAGCCGGCCAAGGTGCTGATGGTGGACCGCGGCCTGGCCGCCTACACCCGCGTGCAAGGGCGCGACGAGGACTACGCCGGCTGGCGCGAGCGCCACGCCGCCACCGTCGTGCCTTGCGCATGGCTGGAGTCGACGCACCCGAGCTACACGCTCTACACCAGCGGCACCACGGGTAGACCGAAGGGCGTGCAGCGCGACACCGGTGGCTACGCCGTGGCGCTGGCGGCGAGCATGAAGCACATCTTCTGCGGCAATGCAGGAGAAACCTACTTCAGCACCAGCGACATCGGCTGGGTGGTGGGCCACAGCTACATCATCTACGGGCCGCTCATCGCCGGCATGGCCACCATCCTGTACGAAGGCCTGCCCACGCGGCCCGACGCGGCCATCTGGTGGAGCCTGGTCGAGAAGTACAAGGTCACGGTGATGTTCAGTGCGCCCACCGCCGTGCGCGTGCTGAAGAAGCAGGACCCGCCGGCGCTGAAGAAGCACGACCTCTCCAGCCTGCGCGCGCTCTTCCTGGCCGGCGAGCCGCTGGACGAGCCCACCGCGAAGTGGATCGCCGACAGCCTGGGCCGCCCCATCATCGACAACTACTGGCAGACCGAGACCGGCTGGCCCATCCTGAGCCTGTGCAACGGCGTCGAGCCGGCCAAGAGCAAGTTCGGCTCACCCGGCAAGGCCGTCTACGGCTACGACGTGAAGCTGCTCGACGAGCACACCGGCGAAGAGCTGAAGGGTGCGAACCAGAAGGGCGTGGTGGCCATCGAAGGCCCGCTGCCGCCGGGCTGCATGCAGACGGTGTGGCGCGACGATGCACGCTTCGTCAAGACCTACTGGCAGAGCATCCCGGGCAAGCTGCTGTACAGCACCTTCGACTGGGGCATCCGCGACGAAGACGGCTACTTCTTCATCCTGGGCCGCACCGACGACGTCATCAACGTTGCCGGCCACCGCCTGGGCACGCGCGAGATCGAAGAGAGCATCAGCAGCCATGCCAACGTGGCCGAGGTGGCCGTGGTGGGTGTGGCCGACAAGCTGAAGGGCCAGGTGGCGATGGCCTTCGTCGTGCTGAAGGATCCTAGCCTGGCGGCCACGCCCGAGGCGGCGCTGAAGCTCGAAGGCGAGATCATGAAGGTGGTGGACACGCAGCTCGGCGCCGTGGCGCGGCCATCGCGCGTGCGCTTCGTCACCGCGCTGCCGAAGACGCGCTCGGGCAAGATGCTGCGGCGGGCCATCCAGGCGGTGTGCGAAGGCCGCGACGCCGGTGACCTGACGACCATCGAGGACCCGACCGCGCTGCAGCAGATCAAGGACCTGATGGCGGCCTGATCCACCCCGGCGGGCGCCCCCGCGCGGGGGTGGGGCTTCCCGCCGCAGGAGCGATGGGCAGGTGCGCGGGGCACGGGAACACTGGTGGGCCTGAGTTGCAACGGAGCCCACCATGCCCTTCGATCTCGCCCGACGCCACCTGCTGGTGGCCGGCCTTTGTGCATCACCGCTGGCCGCCATCGCGCGGCTGCCACGGCCCGCACGGCCTGCGCTGCCGCTGCTGCTGGCCCAGGAAGCACCGGCCGATATCGACCCGGCTGGCTTCCTGGTCAGCGAGAAGCTCGACGGCGTGCGCGCCTGCTGGGACGGCCAGCAGCTACGCTTTCGCAGTGGCCTGCCGGTGGCCGCGCCGGCCTGGTTCACGCAGCGGCTGCCGGCCGTGGCACTGGACGGTGAACTCTGGCTGGGTCGTGGCCGCTTCGAGGCGCTGTCGGGCGCCGTGCGGCGCAGCCTGCCCGACGACGCCGAGTGGCGTGCGCTGCGCTACATGGTCTTCGAGCTGCCCGGTGGTGGCGGGGCCTTCAGCGAGCGAGCGGCGCAGCTGGCCGAACTGGCGCGGCACCACGGCTGGCCGCAACTGCAGGCCGTCGACCAGACCATGATCGAGGACCGCGCCGCGCTGCAGCGCCGGCTGGCCGAGGTGCTGCGCCAGGGTGGCGAAGGCCTGGTGCTGCACCGCGCCGACGCGCCCTATCTGACCGGCCGCAGCGCCGTGCTGTTGAAGCTCAAGCCCGTGCACGACGCTGAAGCGGTGGTGCTGGCCCATGTGCCGGGCCGCGGCAAGCACGAAGGCCGACTCGGCGCCCTGCGCGTGCGCGGTGAAGACGGCGCCGTGTTCCACATCGGCACCGGCTTCAGCGATGCCCAGCGCGACGCGCCACCGGCGCTGGGCAGCGTGGTGACGTACAGCTACCGGGGCCGCACCGAGGCCGGCATTCCGCGCTTCGCCAGCTTCCTGCGCAGGCGCGAGCCCGACTAAAGCACTTCGCTGGCGAAGTCGGCCAGGCGCGAACGTTCGCCGCGTGCCAGCGTGACGTGGCCGCCGTGCGGCCAGCCCTTGAAGCGATCCACCGCGTAGGTCAGGCCGGAGCTTCCCTCGGTCAGATAGGGCGTGTCGATCTGCGCCAGGTTGCCCAGGCACACGATCTTGGTGCCCGGCCCGGCGCGCGTGATCAGCGTCTTCATCTGCTTGGGCGTGAGGTTCTGCGCCTCGTCGATGAGCACGAACTTGTTCAGGAAGGTGCGCCCGCGCATGAAGTTCAGGCTCTTGATCTTGATCTTG
>JANNFE010000162.1:0-5894 GCA_031379415.1 Betaproteobacteria bacterium
CGCGGGGGCACGCGGCGGCGGCGCGGGCGCGGGTGGCATGACAGGCGGCACGAGGCAGCCCGCCAGCGCTGCCGCCAGCAGCACCCAGACAAGCCTCAGGGCGCAGCGACCGTGCCATGGACCCGACCGAGCGAGAGGCAGAGCCGCGGACCCAGCAAGCACCGCGGAACCGGCTCCGCCGGGCCGCCGGTGTTGCCCCCTTGAGGGGGAAGCGGCCCGTGGCCGCTTCGGGGGTGGGTCAATCAACAAGGGCATGGGGCAGTTCGATGCGGAAGCGGGTGCCCGGGCCTTCGGGCAGCAGGGTGACGCGGCCGCCGTGTGCGGCCACGGTCTCGGCCACGATGGACAGCCCGATGCCGGTGCCGGGCAGGCCGCCATCCTCGGGCTGGTGCTGCCCGCGGAAGAAGGGCTCGAAGATGCGTTCGCGGTCAGCAGCGTCGACACCCGGGCCCTGGTCGGCCACCTCGATGAACAGGCCGTCGCCATCGCGCGCCAGCGTCACCGTGATCGTAGCCGCAGGCGGGCTGTAGCGGATGGCGTTGGACAGCAGGTTGCCGATGGCGCTGCGCAGCAACTCGGCGTCGACTTCGGCCACCAGCGGGCCACCACGCAGGTCGACCTGCAGCTGACGGGCCTGCCACTGCAGCTGCTGTTCGGCCACCAGCCCGGCCACCAGCGCACCCATCTCGGTGGGCCGGCGCACCAGGCGCTGCGCGGCAAAGGCGGCGGCGTTGAAGCGCAGCAGATCCTCGATGCGCCGCTGCAGCGTGGCTGTGTTGTCGTGCAGGATGCGCGCCACCTCGCGCTGGTTGTCGGACAGCGGCCCGGCCACGCCGTCCTGCAGCAGCGCCACGCCCTCGCGCAGCGCCGCCAGCGGCGTCTTCAGCTCGTGCGAGACGTGCCGCAGGAAGCGCGCCTTGTCGGCGTCGATGGCCGACAGGCGCTGGCGCAGGCCGTCCAGGCGGCGGCCGATCTGGCGCACGTCGGCCGGGCCGCGGATTTCGATGCGCGTGTCGAAACGGTTCTCGCCCAGCGCCACGATGGCCGCCTCCACGCGCCGCAGTGGCCGCGCCAGCCACAGCGCCAGCGCCAGCGCCAGCAGCCCGGCCACCGCCAGCGAACCGGCCACCAGGCGGCCCACGGCCCGGCGGCCGGCCTCCAGCTCGGCCTGCAGCTCGGCATTGCGCAACTCGGTCACGCCGCGCACCTGCTCGGCCATGGCGCTGTGCAGCGCGTCCAGCTCGCGGAAGGCGGCGGCCAGGGCGCGGTCGCTGGCGGCGTTGGAGGCCTGCGCCAGCTGGCGTTCGATGGCTGCGCGCTGGTTCTGCCATTGCGCGACCCGTTCGGCCGCTACGGCGTCGGCGGCCAGGGCCTGCACATGGCCCAGGGCGTCAGCGGCGGCGCGCTCGTAGGCGCCGCGCAGCGTCGCGTCACCCAGCACCAGGAACTGGCGCGCCGCGCGCTCCATGGCCAGGCCTTGTTCGCCCAGGCGTTCTGCGTGGCCACTCAGTTGCAGGGTTCGCTCGGCACCGGCGCGGCTGCGTTCGAGCAGCCGTTCCAGCGTGTACTGCCCACGCAGCGCCACCGCGCCCAGCAGACCGGCCACCAGCAGAAAGGCCACCAGCAGCAGCTGGCGGAACGACGGCCGCGGCAGCGTCACATCCCCGCGCGCAGCAGGCGGTGCGGGGCCGGCGCCGGCCTGCGGCCGTCACATCCCCGCATAGTTGGGGCCCCCGCCACCTTCGGGCGTGACCCAGACGATGTTCTGCGTCGGGTCCTTGATGTCGCAGGTCTTGCAGTGCACGCAGTTCTGGGCGTTGATCTGCAGGCGCTCGCCGCCCTGCGTGTCGGGCACGAACTCGTAGACGCCGGCCGGGCAGTAGCGGCTTTCGGGGCCGGCGTATTGCGCCAGGTTGATGGCCACCGGCACCGCGTCGTCCTTCAGCGTCAGGTGCGCCGGCTGGTTCTCTTCGTGGTTGGTGTTGCTCACGAAGACCGAACTCAGGCGGTCGAAGGTGATGACGCCGTCGGGCTTCGGGTAACGGATGGGCTCTACCTGGCCGGCGGCATGCAGGCGCGCGTGGTCGGGGGTCTTGCTGTGGATGGTCCACGGCGGGCTTTTCAGGCCCAGCTTGGGCAGCAGCCACTGTTCGATGCCGGTCATCACCGTGCCGATGGTGTTGCCCTTCTTGAACCACTGCTTGAAGTTGCGGCTGCCGTGCAGTTCGTCGTGCAGCCAGCTCCTGGCGAAGGCTTCGGGGTAGGCGCTCAGCTCGTCACCGGCACGGCCGCCGGCCAGGGCGGGCGCGATGGCCTCGGCCACCAGCATGCCGGTCTTGATGGCGGCGTGGCTGCCCTTGATGCGCGCGGCGTTCAGCGTGCCGGCATCGCAGCCGACCAGCGCGCCGCCGGGGAACACCAGCTTGGGCAGCGCGTTCAGCCCACCGGCGCAGATGGCGCGTGCGCCGTAGCCGATGCGCTGGCCGCCTTCGATGTGGGCGCGGATGGCGGGGTGGGCCTTCCAGCGCTGCATTTCCTCGAAGGGGCTGATCCACGGGTTCTGGTAGTCCAGGCCGGTCACGAAACCGAGGGTGACCTTGTTGCCTTCCAGGTGGTACAGGAAGCCGCCGCCGTAGGTGTGCGCGTCCATGGGCCAGCCGGCGGTGTGCACCACGAGGCCCGGCCTGGCCTTGTCGGCCGGAATCTCCCACAGTTCCTTCACGCCCAGCGCGTAGCTCTGCGCGTCGCGGCCAGCGGCCAGGTCGAACTTCTCGATCAGCTGCTTGCCCAGGTGGCCACGCGCGCCTTCGGCGAAGACGGTGTACTTGCCCACGAGTTCCATGCCGAGCTGGAAGCCATCGTGCGGCTGGCCGTCCTTGCCCACGCCCAGGTTGCCGGTGGCGACGCCGCGCACGCCACCTTCGTCGTCGTAGAGCACTTCGGCCGCCGTGAAGCCGGGGAAGATCTCCACGCCCAGGGCCTCGGCCTGCTCGCCCAGCCACTTCGTCACCGCACCCAGGCTGATGACGAAGTTGCCGGTGTTGTGGAAGCACGCCGGCACCAGCCAGTTGGGGGTGGCTTGCGCCGAGGTCGGGTCGAGGAACAGCACCTGGTCGCCCGTGACGGGCTGGTGCAGCGGTGCGCCGCGTGCCTTCCAGTCGGGGAAGAGCTCGGTGATGGCGCGCGGGTCCATGACGGCGCCCGACAGGATGTGTGCGCCGGGCTCCGAGCCCTTCTCCAGCACCACCACCGAGATGTCGGCGTTCAGGTGCTTCAGACGGATCGCAGTGGCCAGGCCCGCGGGGCCGGCGCCAACCACCACCACGTCGTATGCCATGGCCTCGCGCGGTCCGTGGGTGGCAAGAATCTCAGCGGGCGTCATGGCCAGGCTCCGGCGGGTTGAGGGGTGGGCAGAACGGCTGTGATTCTAGGTGGGGGGGCCTGCAGCTGCTGGCGTGGCCGCTGCAGCACGAGACGCCTGGCCTTGGCGCCCCGGCACGCCGCTTTGAACGTGGGGGGCGGCGTGTTTCTCGCCCCTCGAGGGGATGTCCGGGCAGCGACGGCGGCAGGACCATGGCTGCACCTCAGACCTATGGAGCCGACATCATGATCCGTACCCTCATCACGCTGGCCATGCTGGCTGCTGCCGCACCATCACAAGCCGCCGTCACGCTCTACACCAACGAGGCGGCCTACCTGGCCGCCGTCGGTGCCACACGAACCTACATCGACTTCGCGGGCTCCCCTGGCGCTGTCGTCTCCGGCGCCAGCTTCAGCCCCGACGTGAGCTTCGGCAGCTGCACCGACGCAGGCGCGCCGAACACGTGCGGCACGGACGTGCTGCACAACAGCGACGGCATCACCGACCTGGGCGGCTCGGCGGCCAACAACGGCGTCGCCAGCGTCGGCTGGCGCTTCGGCCTGGCCGACGTGTACGCCTTCAGCTTCAACTACATCAGCGGCGCCATCGACGCCGTGGCCTTGGTGAACGCCGCGCTGAACATCGATCTGGTCGACACGACATCGGCATCGGGCTTCATCGGCCTCGTCAGCGACAGCGCGTTCTATGGCGCCATCGGCGTCAACGCCGTGTTCCCGGGCAACATCGGCAACGACCGCTACTTCATCGACGACTTCCGCATCAACGGGGTCAATGCGGTACCCGAGCCCGCCAGCCTGGCCCTGAGCGGGCTGGCCCTGCTGAGCGCCATGGCAGCCTTGTCCGCCGCGTCCGTCAGGCGGCGCGCTGCAGCAGGGCCGGCGTCGCCATCCCCAGCAGCGTGAGGGCCAGCGAGCCCAGCACATGCGCGGCCACGGTGGCCGTGGCCCAGCCGGCGCGGCCCTGCTGCAGGGCCGTCACCACCTCGGCCGAGAAGGTGGAGAAGGTCGTCAAACCGCCCAGGAAGCCGGTGATGACGAAGAGCCGCCACTCCGCCGACACGGCCGGAAACTGCGCGAACAGGGCCACGGCCAGCCCGATGAGGTAGCCGCCCACCAGGTTGGCCACCAAGGTGCCCGGCGGCAGCGCCGGGAAGGTGTGGTTCAGCCACTCGGCCAGGCCCCAGCGCGACAAGGCGCCGCATGCGGCGCCCAGGCTGATGGCGAGGATGGCGGTGAACATGGGCGGGCAGGCTGCAGCGGCCTGCTGATTATGGCCAGCACTTTCAGCACTTTCAGCAGGGCAGCAGGCCCAGCGGGCGGCTTTGGCTGAACACCGGCTGCGCCTCGTCGCCCAGCGCCGCCACGGCGCGTGAACGGCCCTGGCGTTTGGCTTCATACAGCGCCTGGTCGGCGCGGCGCAGGGCGGCGTCGACCGTCTCACCAGCGCCCACCTGCACGAGCCCGAAGCTCAGGCTCAGCGCCGGCAGCTGCAGCGGCTGGGCGCGGCGCTGCACCTCGGCCACGATGCGCGCGGCCACGCCCATGGCGTCGTGGGTGCTGGTCTGGCGCAGCAGCAGCACGAATTCGTCGCCGCCATGGCGGCCGGCCACGTCGGGCGTGCGCAGGTGCTCCAGCACACTGCGCGACACCAGGCACAGCGCGCGGTCGCCGGCCGCATGGCCCAGGTGGTCGTTGATCTGCTTGAAGTGGTCGACATCGAAGAGCAGCAACATGGCGCTGCCCGGCGCGTCTTGCTGCAGCGCCTGCACCGCCAGTTCGTTGAAGTGGCGACGGTTGGGCACCTGGGTCAGGGCGTCCAGGTTGGCCAGCTGGCGCAGGCGACGACGCGAATCGCGCAACTGGCGCTCGCTGCGTTCGCACACCAGCGTGAGCAGCACGAAGGCCAGCACGATGCCGCCCAGCGCGGCGGCCACGCTGCGGGCCTGCAGCAGCAGGGCGCTGGCGTGGTGGGGACTGGCGCCGAGAAGGTCGGCAGCCAGCGCGGCCATCGCCGGTGCGAAGGCCACCAGTGCCAGCGTCGCGCCCAGACCCTGCACGGGCGTGGCCTCGTGGCCGGCATGGCCCATGAAGAGCACGACGGCCACGTACAGGTGCACGAGGAGGCCGCAAGCGGCCAGCAGCCAGATGCTGTCGGCGCCCAGCGCCAGGCCGCCGGCCAGGGCCACCGTGCAGGCCAGGCCCAGCAGGCCCACGTCCAGCGCCGCGTGGCCGGGCCAGGCCCGGCGCGGCTGGAAGCGCCGCAGACCCAACAGGGTGAGCAGCGGCCACTGCAGCAGCAGCGGTGCCGACAAACACAGGCCCCAGGGCGCAGGCAGCAACGCGGCAAGCGCGCTGCCCAGTGTGGTGAGCCACATCGCGGCCAGCCACCAGGCCCAGCCGGCATAGCACCGGCGGCGCAGGCCGAAGGCGGTGAGCGACAGGGAAGCAGCGGCCAGCGCGGCGGTGCCGAACAGTGGCAGGTCGGTAGCCAGGGCTGCGGTGGGCGGCATGAT
>JANNFE010000194.1:0-13498 GCA_031379415.1 Betaproteobacteria bacterium
GCGGCCGCGCGGCGTGCGCTGCAGGTAGCCCTGCTGGATGAGGTAGGGCTCGATCACGTCCTCGATGGTGCCGCTCTCTTCGCCGATGGCCGCCGCCACGTTGTCCAGGCCGACCGGGCCGCCGTCGAAGCGGTGGATCACTGCTTCCAGCAGCTTGCGGTCCATCACGTCCAGGCCGAGCGGGTCGACGTCCAGCATCTTCAGCGCCAGGTCGGCCAGACCCGCACTGATGCGGCCGTCGCCCTTGACCTGCGCGTAGTCGCGCACGCGGCGCAGCAGCCGGTTGGCGATGCGCGGCGTGCCGCGGCTGCGACGCGCGATCTCCATCGCACCTTCGGCGCTGGTGGGCACCTTCAACAGCCCGGCGCTGCGCGTGATGATGCGCGTGAGTTCTTCGGACGTGTAGAACTCCAGCCGCGCCACGATGCCGAAGCGGTCGCGCAGCGGATTCGTCAGCATGCCGGCGCGGGTGGTGGCGCCGACCAGCGTGAAGGGCTGCAGATCCAACTTGATCGAGCGAGCGGCCGGGCCTTCGCCGATCATGATGTCGATCTGGTAGTCCTCCAGCGCCGGGTAGAGGATCTCCTCGACCACCGGGCTCAGGCGGTGGATCTCGTCGATGAAGAGCACGTCGTTGCGTTCGAGGTTGGTCAGGATGGCGGCCAGGTCCTTGGGCTTTTCCAGCACCGGCCCGCTGGTCTGGCGCAGGTTGACGCCCAGCTCGTGGGCCACGATGTGCGCCAGCGTCGTCTTGCCGAGGCCGGGCGGGCCGAAGAGCAGCACATGGTCCAGCGCCTCGGCGCGGTGCTTGGCGGCACCGATGAAGATTTCCAGCTGCTCGCGCGCCTTGGTCTGGCCCACGTACTCGGCCAGGCCCTTGGGGCGCAGCGCGCGTTCGATGGCCTCTTCGTTGGGCGATGCCGGCGCAGCGCTGACCACGCGGGGGACATCGGGGCGGGTGCCGAAATCGTCGGTCTTGATGGCCATCGGCTCATTATGACGAGCCACTACACGGCCGAGCCGTGCTGCGTCGATACCGCCGCTCGCTGCCCTTCATCGCCTTGCTGCTGATGTTCGCGCGGGCCTTGTTGCGCGCGCCGTCGCAGGACGCCGGGCCTGGCCTGGTTCAAGTTGTTGCCCCATGCGGCTGCGGCCCATGAGCACTGACACCACAATCCCACCCGATTGCAAGGAACATCCCATGAACATCGTCCGCCTTACCCTGCTGGCCGCCACGCTGGTCGCCGCCACCTTCGCCACCCAGGCCCAGACCACCGTGAAGGTGGACAACGTCTGGGCCCGGCCCACGGTGGCCGGCCAGTCCGGTGGCGGCGGCTACCTGAAGATCACTGGCGGCCCGGCGGCCGACAGGCTGGTGTCGGCCAGCGCGCCCGTGAGCAAGGCGGTGGAAATGCACGTCATGGAGATGGACGGCAACATCATGCGCATGCGCGCCATCCCGGGCATCGACGTGCCGGCCGGCGCTGCCGTCGAGCTCAAGCCTGGCGGTATGCACCTCATGTTCATCGGCCTGAACAAGACCTTGAAGGCGGGCGACAGCTTCCCGCTGACGCTGAAGTTCGAGAAGGCCGGTGAGCTGAAGGTTCAGGTGAAGGTGACAACGATGCGGGCCGACTCGGCCGAGCACAAACACTGACCGGTTAGAACGCCACCCGCAAGCTCAGCCTTGCGGTGCGCGGCTCGGCCGGGTGCACGTGGCGGTCAGCCACTGGCGCGGCTTCGCCGGGCAGCTGGCTTTCGTAGAAGTACTGGATGTCGTTGACCTTGCGGTCGGTGAGATTGAAGACATCCAGCGTCAGCTCTGCGTTGGTGCCGAGCTTGCGGCTGATGCGCAGGTTGCTCGTCAGCGACGACAGCGAACGTACGCTGTTGTCCTCGATCAGGGCACCCGGGCCGAGATAACGCCATTGCAGGCTGGCACTCCACGGCCCCAGTTCGCGCAGCGTGAAGGCCACGCTGGCCACGCGGTCCACGGCGTTCGGAATGCGGTCGCCGTTCTCGAAGCGGGCGTGCGTCCAGGCCAGGTCGGCGTCGACCAGAAACCAGGGCACCGGCATCCAGCGGTTGTTGAACTCCACGCCGTGGCGCTTGCTGCCGAAGCTGGCCTCGGTGGCACCGGCGTCGCCCACGTAGACGAGTTCGCTGTCGAACTTCAGGCGCCACAGCGCGAGTGAACTCTGCAGACCGGGCAAGGCCTCGGTGCGCGCGCCGATCTCGAAGCCGCGTGACGCCACCAGCGGCGGCACCTTGTCGACGCCGTCGCCGCTCTTCGGGTCGGTGCGGATGGTGGTGCCGCGCGCGTCGTTGCTGTGGAAACCGCGGCCGGCATTGAAGAAGAACTCGGTCTTGGCGAACGGGCCGGCCACCAGCGTGAGCTTGGGCGACAGCTGGCTGGCGCTGGCACTGCCGCTGTTGTCGGCCAGCGTCAGCGCGTTCACCCGGGTGCGCAGCCGGTCGGCACGTACGCCGAACACGCCGCGCAGCACGGGCGTGAACTGCACCCCGGTCTGCACATAGGCGCCGAGCAGAGTTTCGCGCACTTCGTCTTCGCGCGTGGTGGCCCTGATCTGCCGCGCCACGGTGTCGAAGAGGCCGACGCGCAGACGGTCGTGCCGCACTTGCACGCCGGCTTCGCTGCGTGCTTCCAGGCCGCCCAGCGCGTGGTTGAGCGTGCGGCTGGCGCTGAAACCATAGACGCTGCGGCTGTCACGCTGCTTGAACTGGTCGCCGTCGTCGGGGCGTTCCAGCGCGTAGGTGAAGTTGGAGTTGAGGTCCAGCCGGTAGCGCATGGCGTAGCCGGCCACTCGCGTGCGGCCGCTGGCGTCGTCGCCATGCCATTCGGCAGCCAGGCTGGTGCGCCGGGTGTCGCCGCCGGCCGTGGCGTCCAGCGTGTCGTAGCGGCCGAAGGAGCGGCCCTGGTCGCTGCCCGCATCGATCAGGCGCTGCGGCACCTGGTCGGTGCTGTCCCACAGTGCGCGGTAGCCCAGCAGGCGCAGGCTCCAGCCCTGCGCGGCCGTGCCGCCCGCCAGGCTGAGCACGAGGTTGGTCTTCTTGAGCCTTTCGGGCACCGTCCACGGGCCGTCGTTGCGCATCAGCTCCAGCGCGCCGAGCAGCGTGATGCCGGGAGCGATGTCCGACGAAGCGCCCGCCACGCCACGCCGGTAGCCGCGTTCACCCAGCGTGATCTGGCCGAAAGGCTGGTCGAGCTTGCGCACGTACGCAATGTCGGCGGCACCGGCGCTGCCGAAGTCACCGGTCTGCGCGAAGTAGGGGCCCTTGCGGTATTCGATGCGCTGCACCAGTTCGGGCAGCAGGAAGTTCAGGTCGGTGTAGCCCTGGCCGTGGGCATGGGTGGGCATGTTCACGGGCACACCGTCGACGCTGGTCGCGAAGTCGGTGCCATGGTCGAGGTTGAAGCCGCGCAGGAAGTACTGGTTGGCCTTGCCGTCACCCGAGTGCTGCGTGACGATGAGGCCGGGCACGAACTCCAGAACCTCGCCCGGCCGCAGCGCCGGCCGGCTCTTCAGCAACGCGGCGCTGATGACGCCCTGCGATGCCGCATCGCTGCTGCCGACCGTGTTGTCGTAGTGGCCCCGGATGGTGACGCTGGGCACTGCCTGCCCCTGGGCCGTGCCGCTCAGGCCGGCAAACATACAAAACAACAGTTTCTTCATACGCATGCACACAACATTGCTGGGTTGGTTGAAGGGGACTACGCCGCGATGGCGCTCTCGGATGCGCGGCGGTCGCTGCGCCGGGCCTCGGCGCGCAGCAGCAGCAGGCCACAGGCAGCGAGCGTGGCTGCGACCAAGGCGGCGCCCAGCCAGCCGAGGCTGGCCTCGGCCCATGCGTCCGCGGCTGGCGACGCCCAGCGCGCGGCGCCCAGTGCCGCCACGGCCAGGCTGACCACGCCTACCGCAGCGGCTGTCAGGCGCGAGGCGCGCGCTGCCGAATCACCGGCGCGCGTCAGCAGGCGCGCCAGCCACCAGCCGTTGGCGGCGTCGGTCACCAGCATGCCGGCGGCGAACACGGCGCCGAGCAGCAGGGCCGGTGCCGGCCCGCCGGCCGCCGTGCCGCTGAGCGCGAACATCACGGTCAGGCCGACGGTGTCAAAGGAAGCCGCAAACAACACGCCTATGCCGGCCGCCGCCGCCGGGTGCCCACTGCCCAGCAGGTGTTCGAAGAGCCGGCCGCGCAGGCCGCGCAGCGCCACCACCTGGCCCGCTGCCGCGCCCAGCGCGGCGCGCAGGTTGGCCAGGCCCAGCACAAAAAGCAGCGTGATGGAGATCCAGGCGCCCAGCGGCGCCAACCAGCCGGGCGGCTGCGCAGAACGGTGACTGGCCAGCGCCACCACGCCCACCAGGGCCAGCACCGCCGCGCCGTGGCCCAGCGCGAACAGCGCGCCACTCCAGTGCGCCAGGCGTCGGCCATGGCCGCTGGCCAGGCGCGTCAGGGCGTCGATGGTGGCAATGTGATCGGCGTCGATGCCATGGCGCAGCCCGAGCGCGAACACCAGGGCGAGCAGGGCGCTCCATTCGGTGGGCAGGGCAGGCATGGGCGGGCTATGTATGAAAATCTTGAGTGATCTTCACACAACTTCCGCCCGACGCGCAGCTCCATCGGGCCCAGTTCGGGAAAGTCAGCGGTTCAGGGCCTTGAGCGCCAGCTTGATGCCTTCGCTCACGCCGATGTCCTGCGGCAGCGCCTTCAGCGCGGCCTGGGCCTCGCGCTCGTTGTAGCCCAGCGCCTGCAGCGCCTGCGCGATGTCGCCCTGCGCGTCGCTGAGTGCCGCGCTGCTGGGCGCGGCGAGGTCGGCGCCGAGCTTGCCCTTGAGTTCCAGCAGCAGCCGCTCGGCCGTCTTCTTGCCGATGCCCGGCACCTTGACCAGCCGCGCGCCGTCCTGCCGCGTGACGGCCTGCGCCAGCTCGGCCACGCTCAGGCCCGACAGGATGGACAGCGCCGTGCGCGGCCCCACGCCGCTGATCTTCACCAGTTCGCGGAAGGTGGCGCGCTCTGGCGCGGTGAGAAAGCCGAACAGCACCTGCGCGTCCTCGCGCACCACGAAGTGCGTGAGCAGCGTCACCGTCTCGCCCAGGGCGGGCAGGTTGTAGAAGGTGCTCATCGGCACGTCGAGCTCGTAGCCGACGCCGTGCACGTCCAGCAGCACCTGCGGCGGTGACTTGTCGGCCAGCTGGCCGGTGAGGCGGCCGAACATCAGCCCGTGGCCCGCATTGCCAGTGCCGCCGCCGGGCGTGCAAGATCGCGGCTGTTCAACGGCGTTGAAGGCGAAGGAGCATCCATGGATCGGCGCGATGTTACGGCAGCATGTCTGGCGGCCTACTTGCCGGTTTGGCCCGGCTGGACGTGGGCCGCGGGCAGCGAAAGTGATGCCGCCGCCGGCATCCGCGCGGCGCTGGAGCGTGGCGCGCTGGCCGCGGTGGGCAAGCTGGGCAAGGCCGACGGCTTCCTGGGCAACCCGCTGGTGCGCATCCCGCTGCCCGGCTATCTGGACGATGCCGCCAAGCTGATGCGCAAGCTGGGCCAGGGCAAGCGCGTGGACGAACTGGTCACCGCCATGAACCGCGCCGCCGAGGCCGCGGTGCCCGAGGCGAAGACGCTCTTCGTCAACACGGCCAAGCAGATGACGGTGGACGACGCGCTGAAGGTGGTGAAGGGCGGCCCGACCTCGGTGACCGATTACTTCGCCGGCAAGACGCGCGAGCCGCTGGGCGAACGCTTCCTGCCCATCGTCACCAAAGCCACCGAGAAGGTGCAGCTGGCCGACCGCTACAACCGCGTCGCCGGCAAGGCCGCCGAGATGGGGCTGGTCAAGGGCGACCAGACCAACATCCAGAAGCACGTCACCCGCAAGGCGCTGGACGGGCTGTTCCTGATGATCGGCGAGGAAGAGAAGAAGATCCGCGCCGACCCGCTGAAGACCGGCAGCGCGATCCTGAAGAAGGTGTTCGGCGGCTGATGGCTGACCCCCAGGCTACGGCCTTGCCTCCGCCACCCCCCAAGGGGGCTCTGGGTCCAGTGGCGAAGCCACATGGACCCAGCTCACGGGTTGCGCGACAGCTCGAACATCAGCGCCGCCGGCAGCGCTTCGATGATGGCGTCGCGGCCGACGCTGGCGAACTGGCGGCCGCCGAGGTTGAGCACCTCGAAGGCCTTGCCCTGTTCGGCGATGCGGATGAAAGCCAGCGTGGGCACCTCGGCCAGCATGCCGTCGCGCAGGCGCTCGAAACGTTCGCCGGCCAGCGAGGCTTCGTAGATCATGGCGTGCGGCAGGCCGTCGGCGCAGAGTTCCTGCGCCTCTTCCACCGAGGCCACGAAGTCGACCATCAGGCCCATCGGCCGCAGCGCTTCACGCACCACGTTGCGCACTTCGCGGCGGCCAGCCAGCACGATGATGTGGCGCCCAGCCAGCGGCTGCGAGTTGTGCGGCTGCGAAGAAGACACCGCCGGGTCCAGCGTGTCCAGACCGGGCAGGCGTGCGGCCAGGGTGTCGGGGAACTCGAGCAGCAGCTCGGTCTTGCCCGGCGCGTTCTTGCGCTGGATGACGAGGCCCAGCACCGCAGCGGTCTGCTGCAGCAGACGCCACGACATCGTGTTCAGCCGTGCCTCGTCGCTCTCGCTGGTGGCGCCAGTGGCCACCTCGTCGGGCTGGCGGTGCGCGAAGGCGGTGGTGATGCGCGCATGCGAGGGCCAGCTCTTGATGTCGAGCTTCATGTCGATGCGCGAGACGGCGTGCTCGAAGCTCCAGTCCAGCAAGGTCTGCAGCAGCGAAAACAGCAGCGTGGCGTCGCTCATGACCTCGGCGGTGGCGAAGACCTGGCGCACCTCGATGCCACGCGCGTCGATCTCGCGGCTGCGCTGCAGCAGCGCGTCGCGCAGCAGGCCGGTGAGGTCGAGCCGTTCGCGCGCCAGCTGCACGCGGCCGTTGCCCAGGCGCACCACCTGCTGGCCCATGATGCCGGCGCGGCGCGCGAGGTCGATCTCCTCGCGCAGCGCGCGCAGGCTGTCGCGGTCGATGCGGCCGGTGGCGGCCAGCGTGGCCACGCGCTCCAGCGCCGACGAAAGCGTGCTCGCGACTTCGCTGCCCAGCTGGGCGATGAGCGCCTGCGGATCCAGGGGCTCGGCACCCTGCCGGGGTGGCGCAGCGGGCGGACCGCCCAGGTCCGACAGGTCCATGGTGTGCTTTCTGTGAGTTGGTGTCGCGCCGTGGGTGCGCGTTCGGCGGCTGAGGCAGCACCTGGGATGCGGCCGCCCAAGCGGGCATGCTAATTCAGTCTAATTTGGAAGCAAAGGTCCGGCTGCACCACCCCGTGAGCTAGGGGGAGCGCGCGTGAAGATTCACGGCGTGGCCGCTGGCATGGGGCCCAGTACGCCCAGCGTGCGCAGTTGCGCGCGTGCTGCCGCGTCGAGCCCGGCCTCGGCCAGCACTTCGTCGGTGTGCTGGCCCAGCAGCGGCGGCGGCCGGCGCAGCTGCACGGGCGTGGCCGACAGCTTCAGCGGGCTGGCCACCAGTTCCAGCGCATCGGCGTGCGGGTGCGCCACCTGAGTCTTCATGCCACGCGCCAGCACCTGGGGGTCGGCAAAGACATCGGCCAGGTCGTTGATCGGGCCGCAGGGCACCTTGGCGGCGTCCAGCGCGGCCAGCCAGTCGGCGCGGCTGCGGGTCAGCAGGCGTGCGGCGAGCAGCGGCACCAGCACGGCACGGTGGCGCACGCGGCCGGCGTTGCGCGAGAAGCGCTCGTCGCGCGGCAGGTCGGGGCAGCCGGCCACGGCGCAGAAGCGCTCGAACTGGCTGTCGTTGCCCACCGCCAGGATGAGATGGCCGTCGGCCACTTCGAAGACCTGGTAGGGCACGATGTTCTGGTGCGCGTTGCCGGCGCGTTTCGGTGCCTGCTTCGTGACCAGGTAGTTGGCGCCCAGGTTGGCCAGCATCGCCACCTGGGTGTCGAGCAGCGCCATGTCGATGGCCTGGCCCTCGCCCGTCGCGTCGCGGTGGCGCAGCGCGGCCAGGATGGCGACGGTGGCGTAGAGGCCGGTGAACAGATCGGCCACGGCAACGCCCACCTTCTGCGGGCCGCCGCCGGGCAGGTCGTCGCGCTCGCCGGTCACGCTCATCAGGCCGCCGAGGCCTTGGATGGCGTAGTCGTAGCCGGCGCGGTCGCGGTAGGGGCCGGTCTGGCCGTAGCCGGTGATGGAGCAATAGATCAGTCGCGGCTGCAGTTGGCGCAGGGTTTCGGCGTCCAGGCCGTAGCGCGCCATGTCGCCGACCTTGAAGTTCTCCACCAGCACGTCGCACTGCGCGGCCAGGCGGCGGATCAGCGCCTGGCCTTCGGGGTGCGCCATGTCCACGGTCACCGAGCGCTTGTTGCGGTTGGTGCCCAGGAAATAGGCGGCCTCCGCGGTGTCGCGGCCGTGGCGGTCCTTCAGGAAGGGCGGGCCCCAGCCGCGGGTGTCGTCGCCGCCGGGGTGGCCGTCACCCGCTGGGCGTTCGATCTTGATGACCTCGGCACCCAGGTCGGCCAGCGTCTGGGTGCACCAGGGGCCGGCCAGCACGCGCGACAGGTCGAGCACGCGCACGCCGGCCAGCGCGCCGGGGGGCAGGGGAAGGGTGACTGGACTCATGGGCGGATTGTCCGGCAGCGGCCGGGATAATCGCTACATGAACTCGACGGCGCGCCCTGGACCCTTTGGCAGCAGTTGCCTGGCCGCGCTGGCGGCGGGCGCGTGCATGGCGTGCGCGCCGGCGCTGGACTGGCGCGACGTGCGGCCTGCGGGCAGCGGCGTGCAGTTGCAGTTCCCGTGCAAGCCTGCGTCGCAGCAGCGCCAGCTGCCGCTGGCCGGTGTGCCGGTGACCCTGGTGCTGCACGCCTGCGCGGCGGGCGACCAGACCTGGGGCATCGGCCATGCCGACATGGGCGACCCGGCGCGCGTGGGCCCCGCGCTGGCCGAGCTGCGCGCCGCGGCCAGCGGCAACGTGGCCGCCACGCCCGGCCGCACGGCCCCGCTGCTGCCGCCGGGCGCCACGCCGCAGCCGAGCAGCGTGCGCACGCGCCTGCAAGGCCGGCTGCCCGACGGCAAGCCGGTACAAATGGACGTGGCCGTCTTCGCCCACGGCACCCGGGTCTTCCAGGCCTCGGTGCTCGGCGGCCAGCTGTCGGACGAGGCCGTGGACACCTTCATCGCGTCCATCCGTTTCCCGCCGTGATGCTGGCTCCTGGCGCCGCGGCCGTCGTCTTCCTCAGCTTCGCCTTCGCCTACTTCTTCTCGGCACTGCTGCGCGCGGTGACGGCCACCCTGGCGCCAGTCTTCAGCCAGGAACTCGGTCTGCGTGCGGCCGATCTGGGTCTGCTCGGCGGCGCCTACTTCTTCGGCTTCGCCGCGATGCAGCTGCCCCTGGGCCGCGCACTCGACCGCTACGGCCCGCGGCGCACGCTGCTGGCGCTGCTGGCCGTAGCCGTGTTGGGCTGCGCGGCCTTTGCCAGTGCCACCAGCCTGCCGGCGATGATCGCGGCGCGCGCGCTCATCGGCGCCGGCGTGGCGGCCTGCCTGATGGCTGCGCTCACCTGTTACCGGCGGCTGTTCACGCCCGCGGCGCAGCTGCGTGCCAATTCGTGGATGCTGATGACAGGCTCGCTCGGCATGGTGGCTTCCACGGTGCCGGTGCAGCTGTTGCTGCCGGCGCTGGGCTGGCGCGGCCTGTTCTGGGCCCTGGCCGCGATGCTGGTGCTGGCGGCACTGCTGGTGGCCTGGCGCGTGCCCGCCGACCCGCCCGCCCACCCGGTGCACGTGCAGTCTGCGGGTTATGCCGCGATCGTGCGCCATCCGGTATTCCTGCGTTCGGCGCCGCTGGCCTTCTTCGTCTATGGCGGCCTCATTGCCGTGCAGTCGCTGTGGGCGGGGCCGTGGTTGACGCGCGTATCGGGCTGGACCGCGCTGCAGGCGGCGCAGGGCCTGTTCGGCATCAACCTGGCCATGCTGGTGGCCTTCGGCGCCTGGGGTGCGGTAATGCCGCGCCTGGCCCGCCGCGGCATCAGCGCCTGGCAGCTGATGAGCTGGGGTCTGCCGCTGAACCTGCTGCTGCTGGCTGCGATCGTCGCCTTGGGTGGGGGCGCCGGTGCTGCGCTGTGGGCGGCGTGGTGCGTAGCCTGCACCTTTGTGTCGGTCAGCCAGCCGGCGGTGGCGGCAGCCTTCCCCGCACACCAGGCCGGGCGGGCGCTGTCGGCCTTCAACCTCGTCATCTTCGGCGGCGTGTTCTGCATCCAGTGGGGCCTGGGCCTGCTCATCGACGCATTGCGGAGCCTGGGCCTGGCGGAAGCGGCGGCCTTCCGCAGCGCCCTGGGCGGGTTCGGCCTGTGTTGCCTG
Source organism: Betaproteobacteria bacterium (assembly GCA_031379415.1). Classification (GTDB taxonomy): domain Bacteria; phylum Pseudomonadota; class Gammaproteobacteria; order Burkholderiales; family Burkholderiaceae_C; genus Rubrivivax. Next base: position 10,402 of record JANNFE010000194.1, read on the forward strand.
TTCGCCTACCTGTGGTTTTTGCGCGCTGGCCGGCAAGCTGCTGATAATCCCCCCTGAACTCGCCATGGCCTCCGTCCTGCTCGTCGCCCACGCCCCCTTGGCCAGCGCCATGCTGGCCGTGGCGCGCCATGCCTACGCCGATTGCGGCAGTACGGTGACGGCGGTCGATGTGCCCGCGGAGCTCGGGCTCGAGGCCACCACCACACTGCTGACGACGGCCCTGCAGGCCCTGCCGGGCCCCGAGGTGCTGGTGCTTGTCGACGCCTTCGGCGCCACGCCCTGCAACGCCGCGCTGGCCGCCGCCGACGGCGTGCGGGCCCGCGTCGTCACCGGCATGAATGTGCCCATGCTGTGGCGTACGCTGTGCTACGCCCACCTGCCGCTGGGCGAACTGGTCACGCGGGCCGTCGACGGCGCGCGCCAGGGTGTGATGCAGGTGACCACGCCGCGTCGCCAGAACCAGCCCAACCCACCACCTTGCGATGATCCAGACGCGAATTCAGATCAGTAACAAGCTGGGCCTTCATGCCCGCGCGTCTGCCAAGCTCACCAAGCTGGCGGGTGGCTTCAAGAGCGAGATCCACCTCAGCCGCAACGGCCGGCGTGTGAACGCCAAGAGCATCATGGGCGTGATGATGCTGGCCGCGGGCCTGGGCAGCGAGATCGAGATCGAGGCCGAAGGTGCCGACGAGCGTGAAGCCGTCGAGGCCATGCGCGCCCTGGTCGACGCCAAGTTCGGCGAAGGCGAGTAGCGCGCGACCCAGCCCGCGGGTTCACGGTCACAGCATCTTCACGCCCGGGATGGCGGGCTGGGCTACATTGGTCTCATGAGCATTCAGGTCTTCGGCTTGCCGGTGTCTCGCGGTGTCGCCATCGGGCGCGCGGTGCTCGTGGCGTCCAGCCGCGTCGACGTGGCGCACTACTTCATCACCCCCGACCGCATCGAGCACGAGATCACGCGCCTGCGCGAAGCCCGCGATGCCGTGGCCAACGAGCTGACAGCGCTGAAGCACGAGTTGCCCGCCGAGGCGCCGCACGAGCTGGCCGCGCTGCTCGACGTGCACCTGATGCTGCTGCACGACGACACGCTCACTGGCGCCACCAAGGGCTGGATCGTCGACCGTCACTACAACGCCGAGTGGGCGCTGTCAGCGCAACTGGAAGTGCTGGCCCGCCAGTTCGACGAGATGGACGACGCCTATCTGCGCGAACGCAAGGCCGACGTCGAGCAGGTGGTGGAGCGGCTGCTGCGTGAACTGGCCGGCAGCTCGGCGCCGCGCGGCGACGCGCCGAAGACCAGCGCGCGCGGACCGCGTGACTTCGCTGGCGAGGACCCGCTGGTGCTGGTGGCCAACGACGTGGCACCGGCCGACATGATGCAGTTCAAGCGCAGCATCTTCACCGGTTTCATCACCGATGTGGGCGGCCGCACCTCGCACACCGCCATCGTGGCGCGCAGCATGGATATCCCGGCCGTGGTGGGCGCGCGCGAGGCAAGCCGGCTCATCCGCCAGGACGACTGGGTGGTGATCGACGGCGACGCCGGCGTGGTGATCGTCAACCCCACGCCCATCGTGCTCGAGGAGTACCGCTTCAGGCAGCGGCAGAGCGAACTCGAACGCGCGCGCCTGGACCGCCTGCGCCACACGCCGGCCATCACGCTGGACGGCCAGCCAGTGGAACTGCTGGCCAACATCGAGCTGCCGGGTGACGCGGCCGGCGCGCTAGAGGCCGGGGCCGTTGGCGTGGGCCTCTTTCGCAGCGAGTTCCTTTTCATGAACCGCGGCGGCGACCTGCCGGGCGAAGACGAGCAGTTCGAGGCCTATCGCGACGCGGTATTGGCGCTGCAGGGGCTGCCGGTGACTATCCGCACTGTCGACGTCGGTGCCGACAAGCCGCTGGAGCGCATGTCGCCGCAGGAGTTGCGGCACGAGCACGGGCTCAACCCGGCGCTCGGCCTGCGCGCCATCCGCTGGAGCCTGTCGGAGCCCGGCATGTTCCGCCAGCAGTTGCGCGCCATCCTGCGCGCCAGCGCCTACGGCAAGGTACGCATCCTGATCCCGATGGTGGCGCAGCTGGGCGAAGTCAAGCTGATTCTGGAGGCGCTGGCGCGTGCGCGGCAGCAGCTCGACGATGCAGGCCGTGCCTTCAGCCACGTCGAGGTGGGGGCCATGATCGAGGTGCCTGCCGCCGCCCTGCTGATCGACCGCTTCCTGCGCGACTTCGACTTCGTCTCTGTCGGCACCAACGACCTCATTCAGTACACGCTGGCCATCGATCGCGCCGACGAGGCCGTGGCGCATCTCTTTGACCCCTGGCACCCTGCGGTGCTGCAGCTGCTGCACCAGACGATCTCGCGCGCCAATGCCGTGGGGCGAGGCGTGAGCGTGTGTGGCGAGATGGCTGGCGACACGGCCTTCACCGAGCTGCTGCTGGCCATGGGCCTGCGAAGCTTTTCTATGCACCCGGCGCGCATTGCGGCCATCAAGCAGAAGGTGCTGCGAGCGGATACGCGCGCCTTGAGTGCGGAGTTGGAGCGGGTGTTGGCCGCTGACGACCCTGCCGAGGCGTTGCAGCGCGCATTGCGGGGTTCCGCTGCCGCCTGAGGTTTGGCGCACCCGATGCTTGCGTGCCCAAAAAAAGCTGTGCTACAGTCACAGGCTTCGCTTTTAGCCAAGCAACCAGCCCGTCAAGGTTCGTGCAAGCAAGGCGAAAGCAAGAAAATCCGACAGATTGACAGTGGTTTGAAAAGCATGTCAGAATGTTGGTCTTCGCTGATCACTGGTCAGCAACGCCAAAGCTGCAAAGCAAAAGCAAAGTTCTTTAACAACATACAGCCGATAAGCGTGGGCGTTTGAAGGCGAGTGCCAGAGTCAGTGGCGACACTGATTCAGGTCTCATGACCTTAAACGCTCATGGAAATTTTGAAGTGAAGTTCACTTCAATTCCTAAGAGCAAAATCAAGATCGAACTGAAGAGTTTGATCCTGGCTCAGATTGAACGCTGGCGGCATGCCTTACACATGCAAGTCGAACGGTAACGCGGGGCAACCTGGCGACGAGTGGCGAACGGGTGAGTAATACATCGGAACGTGCCC
>JANNFE010000213.1:0-8893 GCA_031379415.1 Betaproteobacteria bacterium
GGCCGGTACCCACCGCGGGCCCTGGCTGATGCCGCGCACCTTCATGACGAACGAGGCGCGCTGGTTCCCCGCCGGCAGCCTGGCCGAGCTGCCCGACATCGAAGCCACGCGGTCGCAGCGGCCCATCATCGGCTGGGCGCTGGAGCCTGGCGATCTGGTGGCCTTCCACATGCTGGCGCTGCACGCCTCGGCCGGCGTCGACGGCGACCGGCGGCGCCGCGTGTTCTCAGTGCGCTTCCTGGGCGACGACATGCGCCACGCGCCACGCAACTGGAAGACCTCGCCCGACTTCCCCGGCCTGGCCGATGAACTGCCGGCCGGCGCGCCGCTGGCACATCCGCTGTTCCCGCTGCTGGCGGGGAGCGCCGCGTGATCCAGGTCATCACCCTGGCCGGTGCGGCCGCGCAGCCGTGGAAGAACGGCGGCGGCATCACCCGTGAGCTGCTGGCCTGGCCGTCGCCGGCTGATTGGCAGCTGCGCATCAGCGTGGCCGAGGTGGCGCAAAGCGGCCCCTTCAGCGCCTATCCCGGCATCACACGCTGGTTCGCCGTGGTGCAGGGCGAAGGCGTGGTGCTGCGTTTCACAGACCGCACGCACACGCTGGCGCCCGGCGGCCAGCCGCTGCGCTTTGATGGCGCCGAGGCGCCCGTCTGCGAGTTCATCCGGGGCCTGACGCTGGACCTCAACCTGATGACGGCCCGCGATGCCGGCCGCTCGTCCATGCACCAGGTGCTGCCCGGTGTCGACTGGCTGGCCGATGCGCCGCTGCGCGCCGTCTTCACCGCGCAGCGGGCCGAGCTGCGCATCGACGGCCATGCCGCCGCGGAACTTCCCGCCATGTCGCTGGCCCATGCGCCGCAAGGCGCTGGCCAGAACTGGCAGCTGCATTCCGACGGCGACGCGCCGCGGGCCTGGTGGATCGAATTCACGCCGCGCACCTCATGAACACACCGTTGACCCTGTGGCGCCATGCGCGCCTGGCCAGCTTCCAGCCCGGCACGCCCTGGGGCTGGTTGGAAGACGGTGCGCTGCTGATGCAGGGCGACATCCTGCGCTGGGTGGGTGCCGACGCGGCGCTGGCGGCCGACCTGCAGCCCGACCTCGAACACGACCTGCAGGGCGCGCTGCTCACGCCGGGGCTGATCGACGCCCACACCCACCTCGTCTACGGCGGCGACCGCGCGGCCGAATTCGAACTGCGCCTGCAAGGCGCCAGCTACGAAGACATCGCACGCGCCGGCGGCGGCATCCGCAGCACCGTGGCGGCCACGCGGGCGGCCAGTGACCAGACCTTGTTCGCCAGCGCGGCGGCGCGTGCGCGCACGCTCATGGCCGAAGGCGTGACGACGCTGGAGATCAAGTCGGGCTACGGCCTGTCGCGCGAACACGAAGCGCGCTGCCTGAGCGTGGCGCGCCGGCTGGGCCGCGAACTGCCGCTGACGGTGCGCACCACCTCACTGGCCGCGCACGCGCTGCCATCGGAATACACGGGCCGGGCCGACGCCTACATCGACGATGCCGCCGGCTGGCTGGCCGAGCAGCATGCCGCCGGCCTGGTCGACGCGGTGGATGCCTTCTGCGACACCATCGGCTTCACACCCGCCCAGACCGAACGCATCTTCAGCGCGGCGCGCGCGCTCGGTCTGCCGGTGAAACTGCATGCCGAACAACTCAGCGACCAGGGCGGCGCCGCGCTGGCCGCGCGCCACGGCGCGCTCAGCGCAGACCACTTGGAGCACCTTTCGCCGGCCGGCATCGCCGCCATGGCGCAGGCCGGCACGGTGGCCATGCTGCTGCCCGGCGCCTACTATTTCCTGCGCGACACCCAGCTGCCGCCCGTGGCGGCGCTGCGCGCTGCCGGCGTGCCCATGGCCATCGCCACCGACCACAACCCCGGCTCGTCGCCCTGCCTGAGCCTGCTGCTGATGCTGAACATGGCCTGCACGCTGTTCCGCCTGACGCCGGAAGAAGCCTGGCGCGGCGTCACCGTCAACGCCGCACGCGCGCTCGGCCTGGGCGACCGCGGCGTGCTCGCTGCGGGCCAACGCGCCGACTTCACGGTGTGGGACGCCGAGCACCCGCGCGAGCTGGCCTACCGCTTCGGCCACAACCCCTGCCGGCGCGTGATCTGCGGCGGCATCGAAAGACCCGAGTCATGAGCCACGATGTCTACACCCTGCACCGCGGCACCTGGCCGCTGCTCATCAGCATGCCGCACGTCGGCACGGCGATCCCGCCGCAGCAGCGCACGCGCTACACCGAGCGCGCCTTGCAGGTGGAAGACACCGACTGGTTCATGGACCGCCTCTATGCCTTTGCCGAACCACTCGGCGCCAGCCTGCTGGTGCCGCAGTTCAGCCGTTACCTGGTGGACCTGAACCGCCCCAGCGACAACCAGCCCATGTACGCCGGCCAGAACAACACCGAGCTGTGCCCCACGCGCCACTTCACCGGCGAGCCGATCTACCGCGATGGCCAGGCGCCTGACGAAGCCGAGATCCGCCGCCGCGTCTTCGCCTACTGGCAGCCCTATCACGATGCGTTGCAAGGCGAGCTGGCGCGGCTGAAGGCCGCGCACGGCCACGTGGTGCTGTTCGACGCGCACAGCATCAAGAGCGAACTGCCCTGGCTCTTCGAAGGCACGCTGCCGCACATGAACATCGGCACGGTCGGCGGCAGCAGCTGCGCGGCGACGCTGCGCGAGGCGGTGGCCCGCGTCTTCGCGGCGCAAACCGACTACACGCATGTGCTCGACAGTCGCTTCCAGGGTGGCCACATCACGCGCGCGTACGGTCGCCCGGCCGCAGGCGTGCACACCGTGCAGCTGGAGATGTGCTGGCGCGCCTACATGGACGAGACACCGCCCTGCGCCTGGCACGAGGAACGCGCCGCCGCGGTGACGCCGCTGCTGCGCGCGCTGGTGCAGGCGCTGCTGGACTGGCGCCCGACATGAGTGGCCGGTCGCTGTGGGCACCACGCGCCTGGGTCAACGGCGCCTGGGCGCAAGACGTGCTGCTGCGCACCGACAGCGCCGGCCGCTGGACCGAGGTACGCCCTGACACGCCGACGCCGGCCGACGCGGAGCGCTTGCCCGGCCCCGCGCTGCCCGGCCTGGTGAATGCCCACAGCCACGCCTTCCAGCGCGCCTTTGCGGGCCTGGCCGAGCGCCGCGACAGCGCGCACGACGACTTCTGGAGCTGGCGCGACCGCATGTACGGCGTGGCCTTGCGCATCACGCCCGAGCAGCTGCACGCCGTGGCGACGCACCTGTATGGCGAGCTTCTGGCCGGTGGCTACACGCAGGTCTGCGAATTCCACTACCTGCACCACGCGCCCGACGGCGTGCCTTACGCCGACCCGATGGCCATGAGCCGCGCACTGGCCCAGGCGGCGCAGGACGTCGGCATCGGCCTGACGCTGCTGCCGGTGCTCTACGAACGCGCCGGTTTCATCATGCCCGCGCTGCGCGACGACCAGCGGCGCTTCGCGACGAACGTCGACAGCGTGCTGAAGATGCGCGACGCCATCCGCGGCTGGCAGCTGCCGCAGGTTGCGGCGGGTGTGGCCATGCACTCGCTGCGTGCGGCAAGGCCCGAATCGCTGCAGGCGCTGGCCGATGCGCTGAAGGGCGATGCCGGCCCCATCCACATCCACATCGCCGAACAGACCGCCGAGGTCGAGGACTGCCTGGCCGCGAACAACGCGCGGCCGATCGAGTGGCTGTGCCGCGAGCTGCCGCTGGACGCGCGCTGGCAACTCGTTCACGCCACGCACGCCACGCCGGCCGAGATCGAAGCCGTGGCGAAGAGCGGTGCCGGTGTCGTGATCTGCCCCGGCACCGAAGGCAACCTGGGCGACGGCCTGTGCGACCTGCCGCGCTGGCTGGCGGCCGGCGTGCCGATGTCACTGGGCTCCGACAGCCACGTCACGCGGCAATGGCCCGAGGAACTGCGCTGGCTGGAATACGGCCAGCGCCTGACGCTGCGCCAGCGCAACGTGGCGGCCGCGCCGGGTGCGCAGCCGGCGACGGCGGCGCGGCTGTTCGATGCCGCGCTGGCCGGTGGCGGCCTTGCGGCCGGCTGGCCGGCTGCAGGCCTGCAGGTGGGCGCGCGCGCCGATCTGCTGCTGCTGCACACCGACGACGACGCGCTGTGCGGCGTGCCGGCGTCGCACCTGCTGGACGCGCTGGTGTTCGCGGCGCCGGCGCGGCCGTTTGTGCGGGCCATGGTGGCCGGTGCGTGGACGACCGCGCCACCCGATGCCGCGCGCGCGGCGTTTGTGTCAGCGATGCAGGCGCTCACGGCTGCGTGAGTGCTGACAGTCCTAACGCACGCCGTTCGGTGGGTCCGGCTCGACGCCTTGCAGCTTGACTGGCAACGAGTCATCGATCGCCGCGATGAGCTGGATTTGCGCGATGAGCTGACCGGCCAAGTGCTCGGGATCATCGGACCGGAGCACGTACACGCCAAGACCTTCCATCTTGCGCAGAAGCTCGCCGTCGGGTTGCGGGGGGGACGTCACGGCGTCGGTGTCCCAACTGCACACCAGAACGCGCGGGGCGCCCTTGCGCAGGAAGGCCGCGTGGGCGAGGTCGAACACCGTTTCCTGTCGCTGCTGCCGAGCTCGCAGCACGGGCAGCACGAAGACATCGCAGTCCGTGATTGCGTTCACATGCGATGGGTTGAGCGTATCGGCCGACAACTCCAACGTGACCAGTTTCACCACCCTGCCCATCTCGCGCCAGCGCTCCGATCGTTGGTGGATCTGCACTTCCAGCAGCCGCACCAGCGGCGCCGACGCCACCTCGCTGGCCACCACCACGCTCAACACCTGCAACTCCCGAGGCACCGTGCGCCGGGCGTGGCGCTCGTAGACCTTGCGCAGGAAGGCGTCGAGCTGCGCTTCTTCTTCGCTGACCACCGTCACCGCGTCGGCGTTGCTGGCGTCGAAACGCAGCACCTTCCAGCCCCAGGCCGGCAGGGGCTCGGTGGTGGTGTTCGGCGGTGACAGGTAGGCCACCAGGCCCGGCGTGCCTTGCAAGTCGTCCCTCAGCTTGGCCTCGACCTTGTTGATCTGCGCCACCAGCAGGTCGGGGGTCTTGCGGCCCCACAGCAGCACCACGCCGTCGGCATCGTCCAGGCTCGGAAAGCTGTCGATCTGTTCGATGGGCAGGCCGCGGGCCAGCAGGGCCAGCGGCATGGGCAGCTGCAGGGGTTGCATCAGCGCGTCCCAACGCCGGCTCAGCAACTGGCCCAGCGCTTCCCACAGCGTGCGCTCGGTGCGGTTGCTTTCGATGTAGACGCGCACGGCAACAACCGGGGTTTGCGATCGCTCAGGCCGCAGCCGGGCGGCCAGGGCAACGGCATCCAGCGTCGGCACGCCCAACTGCGCCACATACGCCGCGGCGCCGCGCCATGCGGTTCGCGGCGGCGGCGTGGGGCGCAGGTCCAGCCAGAGCAGCCGGTCTGCCGGATAGCCTTGTTTCAGCCAGGCATCGCGTTGCAGTTGCAGGTGGCCGCCAGGAGCCAGCGACAGCATCTGCGCCGGCTCGTCGTTGAAGGCCAGCACCAGGTGGCTGGCGTCGGCAAACGCTGCGAAGTCGCTGAACACGATGTCCTGCTGGAGCAGCCGGGTCGGCAGGCCTTGCTGCGCCAGCGTGCGCTCCACCGTCTGCACGGCAGCGGCGCTGGCCGGTGGCACGAAGCCGAAGATGACCTTGTCGCCGGGGGGCGGCGGTGGCGGTGGCGGTGGCGCTGGTGGCGGCGCAGCAGGCGCTTCGGCCCCGCGGCGCCCGCCGTCGGCGCGCAGGCGGTCGCTCAGGTCGTCGCGCAGGCGCACGAAGGGCTCTTGGAAAGCCGGCGACACGATGCCCGCCGACACGTAGATGTCCAGCGGCCGCGCGGCGTCTGCCCGGTCGTAGAACGCCATCCACACCGGTGGGTCACGTCCGAACAGGCGCTGCCAGGCTGCGCTGCCGGCCAGGCGCTGCATTGCCGGCTCTGACATGGCCACGATGTACAGGCGCTGCAGCGCAGCCTCGAGCCCGTAGCGCGCCACGAAGGCTTCCAGCTCGCGCTGGCACCAGGCGCTGTCGACGTAGTTGTCGTGCACGACGACGATGAACACGAAGGACGCACCCAGCGCGTCGCGCAGGGCCGCGTCCAGCGACCCCGCCACGGGCCCGTCGGTGCCCGACACGTACAGCGGTGGCAGGCGCACGCCGCGCATGCGGGCACCGAGCGAACGCTCCAGTTCCTTGCCGAACTGCCTCACCCACTGGAACCAGGCATCGTCATCGGCGTGCGCATAGCTGAGGTAGGCCAGGTAGCGGCAGTCGGACAGTTTCGGCAGCGGCAGATGCGCCTCGCGCGCCGTCTCGGCGCTGGCCGTCGGCTCGGCCTGCGCCGGTGCGGCGGGCTCTGCAGCGGCTTCAGCCGCGCCTTTCGCCAGCTGCTCGGCCGCAGGCGCGGCGTCGTCATCCACCAGCCGCCACGCCGGGTCGCCCCAGACCTGGAAGCGGCCCCAGGCGTCTGACTCGGGCAAACGCTGGTGACACGCGGCGCGGGCCTGGTGGGTGGCTTCGAGCAGCGACTGGCCGGCTTCGAGCACGGCGTAGAAGACCTCGGCGAAGACGGCCGCGGCCTCGTCGTCCACCAGGCCTGCCAGCGCGACGACGACCTGCGCTCCTTGCTTCAGCAGCTGCGGCGCCCAATCCGCCATGTGTTCGGAGCCGAGGTAGACCATCTCCGGCATGGGCCCGGCAGCCTGCAAGTCCTTCAAGCTGAGTCCGGGCCCGTTGCCCAGCACCAGCCGCACACGCGCTGCGCGCCCGGCGGCAGTTGGCGGCGATGAAGGGGATGACAACAGATCGCCATGCGAAGCCACATGCAGCACGCGAAGCGTTGACAGCTGGCGCAAAGCCTCGATGACGGGCTCCGCGTCGCTGCCGATGAAGGTCTGCACGGCGCCTGCAGGCAGCACGCGCGACAGCGCGGCGCTGACCCGTTCGGCTTCACGCCGAGCGCCGGGCAGACGCTGCCGGATGGCGTCTGCGATCTTCGGCTCGCCGATCACCAGCGCTCGCCTGGCCCTTTCGACAGCGGGTCGCAGGACGAAGCTCGTGTTCCTGCGCGTCAGGCCCCGCAGTACCGCCAGGGGCGGCCGTTCGGGCTGCTCCGAGCGCAGCAGCAGCTCCCATGGATAGGGCGCCGTGCTCGCATCCAGCACGAGTTCGGCCCAGGGCGGGCCGTCGGCATACGCGCGGCTGTCCTGCAGGCCGCGCGGCAGCATGGCGCGCGCCAGGCGGGCCATCGACTCGGCATCGCTGCCGGCCAGCGCGGCTTCCAGCAGCGCGTCGGCGTCCGCCGGCCAGGGGTGTCGCACCGTCAGCGCACCGCGGGCGCTGCGGTGCACGAAGCTCAGCATGTCGGGCTGCGCGGTGATCGACATTTCGGCCACCACGCCGGCGCGTGGGTCGGCCGGCGGCGCTGGCGCGGCCACATCGGCAGCCCCGAAGCGCCGCGCCGCGCTGCGCGCCATCTGCACGAAAGGCAGCGCGGCGTCGGGCAGGCGCTCGCTGCCCTGGCGGTCTTCGAGCAGCGCGAAGAAGTCGAAGGCGGTGCCACTTTCCTGCTGCAGGAAGTGATGCAGCGACAGGTTCACCTGCACGAACTCCTGCCGCGTCAGGCCGCCCTGCAGCTGGTCGCGCAGGCCGGGGTGGAAGTCGTAGGCCGCTTCGTCGGGCGTGTTGCCGTTGTGCACGCACTTCAGCAGGCCACCCAGGAAGACTTGCGCCAGCGCCGCCGCGCCGCTGGCCGGCGCCATGGCTTGGTGGATGACGCGCATCACCGGCGGCGTGAGCGGCCGCACCACCGAGAAGTAGGCGGCCAGGCGCTGGGCGTCGCTCGTGGCGCTGGCGCGAAAGGCGACGACGCGGGCGCTGGCATCGGGTTCTGCCGTCGGCGTGGCGGCGATGTCGCTGGCATCGGCGTCAAGGTCGGGTAGCGGCAGCAGCGCGGCGGTGGTCCAGGCATCGCCCGCGGCGGCCACCATGCGCGCCCATGCGGCCACCGCGGCCGGTTCCAGCGCCAGCACCGGCAGCACGAGGCCGGGTTCGCCTTCGGCCCAGCCGGGCCGGCGCACCTGCAGCCGCGTCGAGGGCGCGGCCAGGCGCGGCGCCCAGGCGCGCAGTTCGGCAAATCCAACGGCGGTGTTGGGCCACAGCGCCGGCGGCAGCAGTTGCACCACGGCCACCGGCAGCTCGGCGGCGGCCTGCTGCAGCCAGGTGCCCATGGCGCCGCGGTGCCAGGCCTCGGACGTGCCATCGGACAGCGCCAGCAGAATGCGTCGGCCGTCGCGGTGATGCAGCGCTCGCGGCGGCGTGCGGCGGCCCGCGGGCGTCTGGGCCCAAACTTGCATCGGCGTCTGCGCCTGCGCCTGCGCGCCCGACGTGCGCAGCGTCAGGCGTGTCACCGAGCGAAAGCCGCCCTGGCGCTGCAGCAGCCGCTCGAAGGCCGCGACCACTGGCTGCCAGGCGGCCATCGACGGCATGTCCTCCACCGCCAGCACGATGTCGAACCAGCGTTCGCGCGCCGGCCGCCACACCGGCGCGCGCAGGCCGGTGTCGGCGATGGATTCGGCGGTGGCGCTTTCGTCCAGCACCAGCGTGCGGCCGGGCCGGCGCCGTGACAGCGGGCGCAGCGCACGCGCGATGGCCAAGCCGTTCGGCAGCGCCGGCATGCCGCGCAGCTGCACGCGCCGCGCGCGCTGGCTGCCATCGCCGACGGCGGCGCCGTAGAGCGCGGGCGCTTCGTCATCGTCGGTGGCGCCGCCACGCAATTGCGCCAGAGCCCGCGCCTCGCGCGCGGCCACGCCGGCATCGGGCGGCGGCGGC
>JANNFE010000244.1:0-2653 GCA_031379415.1 Betaproteobacteria bacterium
CAGGGGGCGACGAAGACGGCGAGGTGATGGTCGACATCAACACCACGCCGCTGATCGACGTGATGCTGGTGCTGCTGATCATGTTCATCATCACGATCCCGATCCAGACGCACGCGGTGAAGATGAACATGCCGGTGCCGAGCAACAACGCACCGCCGCCGAAGCCGCCGGAGATCATCCGCATCGATGTCGACTTCGACGGCACCATCGGCTGGAACGGCGAAGTCATCCAGCCCTGCGACCGCGGCGCCATCGAAACGCGCTTGCAGGCCGTGGCCGCGATGGCCGACCAGCCCGAGGTGCATCTGCGCCCGAACAAGCTCGTCACCTACAAGCACGTGGCCATGATCATGGCCACGGCGCAGCGGCTGGGCGTGACCAAGATCGGCATCGTCGGCAACGAACAATTCCTCTGAGATGCACGCACGAGAACTGGGAACGATGAAGACTCTGCGCGCCCTCACGCTGGCGCTGGCCGCAGCCGGCTGCATGCACATGGCTGCAGCCCAGGGCGTGCGCCCCGAGGTCGGCAAACCGCTGCAACAGGCCAGCGACTACCTGAAGGCCGGCAAGGCCAAGGAAGCGCTGGCCAAGGTGCGCGAGGCCGAAGCCGTGGGCGGCAAGTCGGCCGCCGAACAACTGATCGTCGACCGCATGAAGGCCGCCGCCGCACAGCGCGCCGGTGACATGGCCACGGCCATCCAGGCGCTGGAATCGGTGCACGGCAAGGTGGGCGGCGCCGAGGCCGGCCAGATCGCCGAGCAGCTGGCTTCGGCCTATGCCCAGCAGCGCAACAACGCCAAGGCCAGCGAGTGGCTGAACAAGGCCGTGGCCGCGGGCAATACCGGCGGCACCGTCAGGCAGCTGCAAAGTTATCTGCAGTCGGCCAGCGGCGATTACGGGGCCATCGCGCGCGACGCCGGCGCCGCCGTGGCTGCCGCCGAACAGGGCGGCCGCCGCCCCGACGAAGGCGACCTGCTGCGCCTGGCGGATGCGCAGCAACGTACCGGCAACATGGCCGGTTATGGCACCACGCTGGAAAAGCTGTTGCTCAACTACCCGAAGAAGGATTACTGGAACGCCTACCTCGGCCGCCTGCCGCGCAAGTCAGGTTTTGCCGACCGCTTCCTGGTCGATGTGCTGCGCCTGCGTCTGGCCAGCGGCACGCTGACGAAGACCGAGGATTACATGGAACTGGCGCAGCTGGCCATGCAGCAGGGCCTGCCTGGCGAGGCCCGCCGCGTGGCCGAGCAGGGATTCAAGATCGGCACGATGGGTACCGGCGCCGAGGCCGGCCGCCACCAGCGCCTGCGCGACCTGGCCATCAAGGAAGAGAGCGAACTGAAGGGCAAACTGGCCACGCTGGCCACCGAAGCCGAAGGGTTCAAGGAGGGCGATGGCCTGGTCAAGGTCGGCACGTCCTATGTCTCGATGGGCGAGGTCGACACCGGCATCGAGCTCATCCGCAAGGGCATCGCCAAGGGCAACCTCAAGCGCGCCGAAGACGCCAAGCTGCGCCTGGGCCTGGCCCAACTGCAGTCGCCCAAGACCAAGTCCGCCGCCGTGCAGACGCTGCGCAGCGTGAAGGGCACCGACGGCGTGGCCGACATTGCGCGGCTGTGGGTGATCCTGGGCAACTCCTGAACGCCGCGGCGGCGCCGGCCCTCCCCGCAGAGCCGACGTTCGACTCGGAGACCCGCGCCCAGGCCGGCGACCACATGGCGCTGCGCCTGTGGCTGCGCCTGCTGGCCTGCACCAACCTCGTCGAAGCACCGCTGCGCACGCGGCTGCGCGAGCAGTTCGAGGGCTCGCTGCCGCGCTTCGACCTCATGGCCCAACTCGACCGCGAAGCGGGTGGCATGAAGATGCGCGAGTTGTCGCGGCGCCTGATGGTCACCGGCGGCAACGTCACCGGCCTGACCGATCGTCTGGTGGCCGAAGGCCTGGTGCGCCGCCGTGAAGACCCGTCCGACGGCCGCGCCTTCACGGTGGCGCTCACCGCCGAAGGGCGGCGCCAGTTCCGGGCCATGGCGCAGGCGCACGAGGCCTGGGTGGCCGAACTGTTCGCCGGGCTCAGCGCAGCACAACAGGCACAGCTGTTCGAGCTGCTGGGCGCGCTGAAGGCGACGCTGCCGGCGCGCTGAACTTCAGCCGCCGGCCAGCAGGTCGCGCCCGATGATCAGGCGCTGCACCTCGGTGGCACCTTCGTAGATGCGCAGCGCGCGGATCTCGCGGTACAGGCTCTCGACCACCGAACCCACCTTCACGCCCAGGCCGCCGTGCATCTGCAAGGCGCGGTCGATGACGGCTTGTGCGTTCTCGGTGGCCACCATCTTGGCCATGGCCGCTTCACGCGTGGTGCGCTGGCCCTTCACGTCACGCAGCCAGGCGGCGCGGTAGGTCAGCAGCGCCGCGGCGTCGATGCTGGCGGCCATGTCGCCGAAGGCAGCCTGCGTCAGTTGGAAGTCGGCGAGTTGCTGGCCGAACATGCGGCGGCCCTTGGCATGCGCCAGTGCCTCGTCGAGCGCGCGCCGCGCGAAGCCCAGGGCCGCCGCTGCCACGCTGGCGCGAAAGATGTCCAGCGTGCGCATGGCCAGCTTGAAACCTTCGCCCGGCGCGCCGAGCACGTGCGACTTCGGCACGCGGCAGGCGT
>JANNFE010000290.1:0-3757 GCA_031379415.1 Betaproteobacteria bacterium
CGCTTCATGTCCCAGAGCACCGGAAACAGCGCGTAGATTTCCTCGGGGATGAGCCGCGTCTTCGAGTTCTCCAGGCCGGTCTGGATGTTCTCTTCCACGGTGAGCGTCGGGAAGATCATGCGGCCCTGCGGCACGTAGGCAATGCCCTGGGCGACGCGGCGGAAGCTCTCTGCCTTGGCCACCTCGTGGCCGTCGACCTGGATGCTGCCGCTCTTCACGGGCAGCACGCCCATCAGGCTCTTGAACAGCGTCGTCTTGCCCATGCCGTTGCGGCCCATGATGGCCACGGTTTCATTGCGCTGGCCGTCGAACGAGATGCCGTGCAGCGCCTCGCTCTGGCCATAGGCGACGAAGAGATCCTTGACTTGCAGCATGGCGCGCGGCTCCCGCTCAATGGCCGAGGTAGACATCGATGACCCTCGGATCGGCCTGCACCTTTTCCATCGGCCCTTCGGCGAGGATCTTTCCCTGGTGCATGACGGTGACCTTGTGCGCGATGCGTTTGACGAAGTCCATGTCGTGCTCGATGACGATCACCGATCGGTTCTTGCAGATGCGCTGCAGCAGGTCGGCCGTGAGCTCGCGTTCGCGGGCGCTCATGCCGGCAATGGGCTCGTCGAGCAGCAGCAGCTCGGGCTCCTGCATCAGCAGCATGCCGATCTCGAGCCACTGCTTTTCGCCGTGGCTCAGCAGGCCGGCCTCGGCGTCCAGGCGGGTGGCCAGGCCGATGTCCTGGGCCACCGCCTGCACGCGCGCCTTCACGTCGTCGGTGCACTTGAAGGCCAGCGCGCCCATCACCGAGCGGCCACGCGGGAACGAGACCTCCAGGTTCTGGAAGACGCTGAGGTTCTCGTAGATCGAAGGCGTCTGGAACTTGCGGCCGATGCCCAGGCGCACGCGCTGGAACTCGGCCATCTTCGTGAGTTCGGTGTTCTTGAACTTGATGCTGCCGGCCGCCGCCTTGGTCTTACCGCAGATCAGGTCGAGCAGCGTCGTCTTGCCCGCGCCGTTGGGGCCGATGATGACGCGCAACTCGTTCTTGTCGACGTAGAGCGTGAGGGCGTCGATGGCCTTGAAGCCGTCGAAGGAGACGGTCAGGTCTTCGACCGCGAGTGCGAAGTCGGTGTTGCTCATCGTGGGCGCTCCGCGCTCAGGCCTGCTGGCCGCTGATGGCCGGCGGCGTCGGCGGCTCGGTGCGCGCAGCCGCGGCACGTGCGGGTTCGGCCACCGGCTCGGCAACCGCCGCCGCTGCACCCGCGCGCCGCTTGTTCCACCACGGCACGACCTTGCTTTCCCACAGCCCGGCCAGACCCATGGGGAAGGCCATGGTCACGCCGATGAAGAGCGCGGCCATCAGGAACAGCCAGAGGTCGGGAAAGGTCTCCGAAAAGTAGGTCTTGCCGGCGTTGACGAGCAAGGTGCCGTAGACGGCGCCGACCAGGCTCATGCGCCCGCCCACGGCGGCGTAGATCACCATCTCGATCGACGGCACGATGCCGACGAAGCTGGGCGACATGAAGCCCACCTGCAGCGAGAACATCGCGCCGCCGATGCCCGACAGACCAGCCGCCAGGCAGAACACAAAGATGCGGAAGTTGGCCACGTCATAACCCGAGAAGCGCACGCGGTCTTCCTTGTCCCGCATGGCCAGCAGCAGCGTGCCGGCCTTGCTGGTCTGGATCCAGCGGCACAACACGATGCTGCCGATGAGCAAGGCCACGCAGACGTAGTAAAGGATGTACTTGGCGCTGTCGGTGCGCGTGTCCCAGCCGAGCATGGTCTTCAGGTCGGTCATGCCGTTGACGCCGCCGGTGTAGCCCTGCTGGCCGATGATCAGCACGGTGAGGATCAGCGCCACGGCCTGCGTGATGATGGCGAAGTACACGCCGCCGACACGGCGCTTGAACATGGCAAAGCTGACGATCCAGGCCAGCAGCATGGGCACCGCCACCACGGCGATCAAGGTCAAGGGCAGCGACTTGAACGGCACCCAGAACGCCGGCAGCGCGGTGATCTGGTTCCAGTCCATGAAGTCGGGGATGCCGGGCGTGGACTGGATCTTGGTGCTGATGGGGTCTGACGCCTCGAGCTTGAGGAACATCGCCATCGCGTAGCCGCCGAGGCCGAAGAACACGCCCTGGCCCAGGCTGAGCACACCGCCATAGCCCCACACCATGACCAGCCCGATGGCGACGAAGGCGTAGGTCAGGTACTTGCCCACCAGGTTCAGGCGAAAGATGTCCAGCGCCAGCGGCAGCACCACCGCCAGCAGCAGCGTCAGCACCAGCATGCTGGTGAGCTGGTAGCGCTTGATCAGGGCCAGAAAGGCATGCATCGGGTCGGGCTCCGGAGACGGTGGTCAGCGCGTCAGCGCCGCACCTTGCTGGCGAACAGGCCTTGCGGACGAATCATCAGAATCACCACGATCAGCGACAGCGTGATCACCTTGGCCATCGAGCCGGCGAGGAAGAACTCGGTGATCGACTGTGTCTGCGCGATGCCGAAGGCCGACACCACGGTGCCCAGCAGGCTGGCCGCACCGCCGAAGGTCACCACCAGGAAGGCGTCGACGATGTACAGCGAGCCCGAGGTCGGCCCGGTGGAGCCGATGGTGGTGAAGGCAGCACCGGCCACGCCGGCGATGCCGCAGCCGATGGCGAAGGTCAGCCTGTCGGTCTGCTTGGTGTTGATGCCGATGGCGTTGGCCATGGTGCGGTTGCTCACCGTGGCACGCACACGCAGGCCCCAGCGGCTCTTGCTCAGCGCGATCAACACGCCGCAGGTCACCACGGTCGTGAGGCCCAGCACGAAGAGGCCATTGATCGGGATGTCCAGCCCCGGCGCCGGCGCCCAGGAGCCCAGCAGCCAGTCTGGCAGCGTGGGGCTGACCTCCTTCGGGCCGATGAAGCTGCGGAACATCTGCTGGATGGCCAGGCTGATGCCCCAGGTGGCCAGCAGCGTGTCGAGCGGCCGCTTGTAGAGATGGCGGATGAGCGCCCACTCGACGAACCAGCCCGCCACGAAAGAGAAGAAGAAGGCCAGCCCGATGGCCAGCGGAAAGTAGTAGGCCACCGCCGACGGCGAGATTTGCGAAGCCAGCGTCGAGCCGAGGTAGATGGTGTAGGCGCCGATCGTCATGAACTCGCCGTGCGCCATGTTGATGACGCCCATCTGCCCGAAGATAATGGCCAGCCCCAGGCCCATGAGCAGCAGCACGGCGAACAGGCTCAGCCCTGCAAAGCCCTGCATGAGGCCGATGTTGAGCATTTCCGAAGCGTTCAAGCGCGCACTCCCTGAGACAACGACATCAAGCCAACGCCGCGGAACCGGCTTTGCCGGGCCGCTGGCGTTTGCCCCCTTGAGGGGGAAGCGGCCGCGCGGCCGCTACGGGGGTGGGCCCACCGGCTTACTGATATCCCTTGGGGAAGGGATCGGGCTTGATCAGCTGCGGCGACTCGGCCACCACCTTGAAGGTGGCGTCGGGCATGCCCATGGCGATGCGCGACTTGCTCCACAGGTGGTGGTTGGGGTCGAGCTTGACGTAGCCTTCGGGCGCGGTCTTCAACTCGATGCCGGAACGCGAGGCGGCCACGACCTTGTCGACGTCGAAGCTCTTGGCTTTCTCGACAGCGGCCTTCCACAGCCAGGGGCCCAGGTAGCCGGCCTGCGTGACGTCGCCGATGACCGCGTCCTTGCCGTACTTGGCCTTGAAGGCGGCCACGAACTTCTTGTTGTTCTCGTTGTCCAGCGACTGGAA
>JANNFE010000321.1:0-2855 GCA_031379415.1 Betaproteobacteria bacterium
ATCAAGTACGACGTCGACGCTGCCAAGAAGCTGATGGCCGAGGCCGGCCACACGCCGGCGAAACCGCTGAAGGTGAAGGTGCAGATCAGCGCCAGCGGCTCGGGCCAGATGCAGCCGCTGCCGATGAACGAATTCGTGCAGCAGAGCCTGAAAGCCTGCGGCTTCGACGTGCAGTTCGACGTCATCGAATGGAACACGCTGTTCACCAACTGGCGCAAGGGCGCCAAGGACCCGGCGGCCAACGGCAGCAACGCCATCAACGTGAGCTTCGCGGCCATGGACCCCTTCTTCGCCATGGTGCGCTTCACCAGCACCAAGACCTTTCCGCCGGTCAGCAACAACTGGGGCTACTTCGGCAACGACGAGTTCGACAAGCTGATCGCCGACGCGCGCACCACCTTCGACGACAAGGGTCGCGACGTGGCGCTGAGCAAGCTGCACGCGCGCATCGTCGAAGAAGCGCCCTTCATCTGGATCGCCCACGACGTGGGCCCGCGCGCCATGAGCGCGAAAGTGAAGAACGTGGTGCAGCCGCGCAGCTGGTTCATCGACATCGCGACCATGAGTATTGAATGACCCCCCGGAGCGGCTTCGCCGCCTCCCCCCAAGGGGGGCAACGCCAGCGGCCCGGCAAAGCCGGTTCCGCGGCGTTTGCTTGATGAAGCTCGCGCCATGATCGGCTTTCTCTTTCGACGTTTGCTCTACACCCTGCCCATCATGGGCGGCGTGGCGCTGGTGTGCTTCGCACTCGTGCACCTGGCACCGGGCGATCCGCTGGTGTCGATCCTGCCGCCGGATGCTTCGGGCGAACTGCAGGCGCAGCTGCGCACGCTCTACGGCTTCGACCGCAGCTACCCCGAACAGTTTGCCAGCTGGGTGTGGCGTGCCTTGCAGGGTGACCTGGGCACCAGCATCGCCAGCGGTCGTGCCGTCACGGGCGAGGTGCTGAAGGCCGTGCACAACACGCTGCGGCTGGCGGTGTTCGCCACCCTCATCGGCTTCGTCTTCGGCGGGCTTTTCGGCTTCGTCGCCGGCTACTTCCAGAACTCGTGGATCGACAAGGCGGCGTCCACCACCGCGGTGCTGGGTGTCAGCGTGCCGCACTACTGGCTGGGCATGGTGCTGGTCATCGTGTTCAGCGTGCAGCTGGGCTGGTTGCCGCCGGGTGGCGCGGGCGAAGGCGGCTCGGGCGACTGGCAATGGGACATCGCACACATGAAACACCTGGTGCTGCCGGCGGTGACCATGAGCGTCATTCCCATGGGCATCATCGCGCGCACGGTGCGTGCGCTGGTGGCCGAGATCCTGGCGCAGGAGTTCATCGTCGGCCTGCGCGCCAAGGGCCTGACCGACCTGGGCATCTTCCAGCACGTGGTGAAGAACGCCGCGCCCACGGCGCTGGCGGTGATGGGCCTGCAGCTGGGCTATCTGCTCGGCGGCAGCATCCTCATCGAGACGGTGTTCTCATGGCCCGGCGCCGGCTTCCTGCTCAACAGCGCCATCTTCCAGCGTGACCTTCCCCTTCTGCAGGGCACCATCCTCGTGCTGGCGATGTTCTTCGTGCTGCTCAACCTGCTGGTCGACGTGGTGCAGGGTCTGCTCGACCCGCGCATCGTGCGATGAACATGCTGAACGTCAGCGTCGACGCGAGCAAGGTGCCGGCCTTGCGCATGGAGCGCAGCCCCGGCTACTGGCAGACCGTGGGCCGGCGCTTCGTGCGCGACCCGGCAGCGCTCATCGCCGCGGCGATGATCTTCTTCCTGCTGGTGCTGGTGGTCTTCGGCCCGCTGCTGGCACCGGCCGATCCCTACGCCGCTTCGATGCTGAACCGCCTGAAGCCCATCGGCTTCGAAGGCCACCCGCTCGGTACCGACGAACTGGGCCGCGACATGCTCTCGCGCTTGATCGTCGGCGCGCGCCTGAGCCTCTTCATGGGCATCGTGCCGGTGGTCATGGCCTTCTTCATCGGCACCAGCATCGGCCTGCTGGCGGGCTATGCTGGTGGGTCGGTGAACACCGTGATCATGCGCACCGTGGACGTGTTCTATGCCTTCCCGTCGGTGCTGCTGGCCATCGCGTTGAGTGGCGCGCTCGGTGCCGGCATCACGAACTCCTTGATCTCGCTGACGGTGGTCTTCATCCCGCCCATCGCACGTGTGGCCGAGAGCGTGACGACCCAGGTGCGCAGCCGCGACTTTGTCGAAGCCGCGCGCGCCAGCGGTGCCAATGCCTTCACCATCGTGCGCGTGCATGTGCTGGGCAATGTGATGGGGCCGGTGTTCGTGTATGCCACGAGCCTGATCGCCGTGAGCATGATCCTGGCGTCGGGTCTGAGCTTCCTGGGCCTGGGCGTGAAGCCGCCCGAACCCGAATGGGGCCTGATGCTGAACACGCTGCGCACCGCCATCTACGTGCAGCCCTGGATCGCGGCCTTGCCGGGCGTGATGATCTTCTTCACGTCGATTGCCTTCAACCTGCTCTCTGACGGCCTGCGCAGCGCGATGGAGATCAAACAATGAGCGCCGCCGACATCGGCGGCCCGGCGCAGCCGCTGCTGGACGTGCGTGGCCTGGTCAAGCATTTCCCGCTGAAAGGTGGCTTCTTCGGCGGTTTGTCTGGAAACAGCGCCGGCGTGGTGCGCGCCGTCGATGGCGTGAGCTTCGTGGTGCGCAAGGGCGAAACGCTCGGCGTGGTGGGCGAGTCGGGCTGCGGCAAGAGCACCACGGCGCGCTTGCTCATGCACCTCATCACGCCCGACCGCGGCGAGGTCATCTTCGACGCCCGCAGCGTCGGCAGCCGCGAGCTCAGCCTGAAGGACTACCGGCGCCAGACGCAGATGGTGTTCCAGGACAGCT
>JANNFE010000306.1:0-10460 GCA_031379415.1 Betaproteobacteria bacterium
GGTCGTCGGCTGCAACACGCGAGAAAACGGTCCCGTCCGGTATCGCCGGCCGCGCCCAGGGGGCCTGCCCTGGGCGTGCAGGCGATACCGAACGATCCTCGGTTTTCGCGCGTTTCGCTTCGACGCCTTCTGCCGCCCACGCTCCTAGTCGTCCAGGCCCAGCTCCTGGATCTTGCGCGTGATGGTGTTGCGGCCGATGCCCAGGCGCTGCGCCGCTTCGATGCGGCGGCCGCGCGTCAGCTCGAGCGCGGTGTGGATGAGGCAGCCTTCGAACTGCTTGGTCAGCGCGTCCCAGACCTCGCGCTCGCCACTGTCCAGACGGCGGCGCGCTTCGCGCTCCAGGTCGGCCAGCCACGACGGTGTGGCGGCCACGGCTACCGGCGTGCCTTCGGCAGCCCCGACGCTGACAAGGGGTGCGGCGGCGTGCAGGGCGTTGGTCACCGGGGCGCTTGATTCGCCTGCCGCTGGCGCGTAGGCCGCCACCGATGCGCCCATCAACTCGGGCGGCAGGTCCTTGGGTTCCACCGTCTGCGCCGGCGCCATCACGGTCAGCCAGTGGCACAGGTTTTCCAGCTGGCGCACGTTGCCGGGAAAGTCGAAGCCGGCCAGGCGCTCCAGCGCGCTGTCGGTGATGCGCTTGGCTTCCACGCCCAGTTCGCGCGCGCTCTTGCCCAGGAAAAAGCGCGTCAGCATGGGGATGTCTTCGCGCCGCTCGCGCAGCGCCGGCAGGCGCAGGCGGATGACGTTCAAGCGGTGGAACAGGTCCTCGCGGAACACGCCCTGGCGCACGCGCTCTTCCAGGTTCTGGTGCGTGGCGGCAATCACGCGCACATTGCTCTTCAGCGGCTGGTGGCCGCCGACGCGGTAGAACTGGCCGTCGCTCAGCACGCGCAGCAGGCGCGTCTGCAGGTCGAAGGGCATGTCGCCGATCTCGTCCAGGAACAGCGTGCCGCCGTCGGCCTGCTCGAAGCGGCCGCGGCGCGTGGTCTGCGCGCCGGTGAAGGCGCCGCGTTCGTGGCCGAACAGCTCGCTTTCGAGAAGATCCTTCGGAATCGCCGCCGTGTTGATGGCGATGAAAGGGCCCTGGCCGCGCGGGCTGTGCTTGTGCAGCGCACGCGCCACCAGTTCCTTGCCGGTGCCGCTTTCGCCGGTGATCATCACCGTGACCTGGCTCTGGCTCAGGCGGCCGATGGCGCGGAACACGTCCTGCATCGCCGGCGCCTGGCCCAGCATCTCGGGGGCGTGTGTCGGCGCGGTCTCGGCCACCTCCTCGCGCAGGCTTTCTTCAACGGCGCGGCGGATCAGTTCCACCGCCGCCGTGACGTCGAAGGGCTTCGGCAGGTATTCGAAGGCGCCGCCCTGGAAGGCGCTGACGGCGCTGTCCAGGTCGCTGAAGGCCGTCATGATGATGACGGGCAGCCCGGGGTGGCGTTCTTTGACCTGCGCCAGCAGATCGATGCCGCTGCCGCCGGGCATGCGGATGTCGCTCACCAGCACCTGCGGCGCGTCGTCGTCGAGGGCCTTCACCACGTCGCGCGGGTTGCTGAAGGTGCGCACGCTGAACTGCTCGCGCTGCAGCGCCTTCTCGAGCACGAAGCGGATGGATTGATCGTCGTCGACGACCCAAATGGGTTTCATGCTGGATGAGTTGCGAGCTGCTCGCTGCGCGTCAAGGCAATGGGATCAGGATCTTGAACACCGTCCGTCCTGGCACGCTGTCGCATTCGATCGTGCCCTGATGTTGTTGCACGAAGGTCTGCGCCAGCGTCAACCCGAGGCCCGAGCCGCCTTCGCGCCCCGACACCAGCGGGTGGAAGATGCGATCGCGGATGTCCTCGGGCACGCCGGGCCCGTTGTCCTCGATATGCAATTCCAGTGCCAGGCGGAAACGCTGGCGGCCGAAGGTGGCCTGGCGCGCCACGCGGGTGCGCAGGGCGAGCACCGCGTCGCCGCTGGCGATGCGCTCAGCCAGTGCGTGTGTCGCGTTATGCGCGATGTTGAGTACGGCCTGGATGAGCTGCTCGCGGTCGCCGCGGAACTCGGGGATGCTGGTGTCGTAGTCGCGCGCCACCGTCAGGCCGCGCGGGAACTCGGCCAGGATCAGGCTGCGCACACGCTCGCACACCTCGTGGATGTTGACGTCGGCCACCACATGCGGGCGGCGGTGCGGCGCGAGCAGGCGGTCCACCAGGGCCTGCAGCCGATCGGCTTCCTGGATGATGACGCGCGTGTATTCGGTCAGCTCCTTCGAGGTGACCTCCATCGCCAGCAGCTGCGCCGCACCGCGGATGCCGCCCAGCGGGTTCTTGATCTCGTGCGCCAGGTTGCGCACCAGTTCCTTGTTGGCCTGCGCCAGTCCATGCGTGCGCTCTTCGCGGTCCTGGCGGATCTGCTGTTCGATCTCGATCAGTTCCACCAGCACACGATCGGGCCATTCGGTCTGGCTGACGATGACGTGCACCGGCAGCTCGGCGCTGCCCACGGGCATGCGCTTCATGTGGGCGTCGAAGCGGCTGGTGGCCACTTCGTTGCGCGCCACCAGCCACAGCGTTTCGCGCAGCTGCGTGGCGTCGGTCAGCCAGTCGAGCAGGCTGCCGCGCCGCAAGGCGCGGCGCGACACGCCGACGACGTTCTCCAGCGCCGAATTGGCCTGCAGGCAGCGGCCATCAGGGGCCAGCAGCGCCACCATGCTGGCGAGCTGGTCGAAGGCCTCGAAGCCGGCATGGGCGGCGCTGCCGGCGTGGGGCGCCAGGCTGCTCAAGGCGCACTCACTGCGGCAGCTTGGCCAGCTCGCGCCGGATGGCCGCGATGTCGGCTTCCTTGCGCGCGATGGCAGCCTTCACCTCGGCCACGCGGTCCAGGTACTTCTGGTAGTTGCGTTCGTCGCCGCGCCGCTCGGGCTCGCCGCCGTTGAAGTCCTTGCGCAGGCCGGCCAGACGCTCTTCCTCGCGCTTGAGTTCTTCGTTCAGGATGCGCCGCGCGTCGCTGTCGCGCGCGCGCTGGTCGGCGGGGTCGACCTTGCCTTCGCCGCTGCGGGGTGCGGCGGCCCCCGAGGCCGGTGTGGGCGGGCGCGGCTTGGTGGCCGGCACCACCGTGACAGGCGTTCCTTCGATGACGCGGCAGCCCTTCTCTCGCGCTTCCTGAACGCTCAGCTGGTCGGTGTAGAGCACCGGCGGGCCGGGGCAGCGGTAGACCGGCTTCACGTCCTGCGCATGCAGCACGGGCGGCAAGGCCGCGGCGAGTGCCGCGCCGATGAAGCAGAGGGTGTGCTTGAGGGCCATGCGCGATTGTGGCGCACCCAAAAACAAAGGGCGGGCCCGTGGGCCCGCCCTGTGCAGCAGGGGCCTTGCTTTACAGCGAGTAGTACATGTCGAACTCGCAGGGGTGCGTGGACATGCGGAAGCGCGTGACCTCCTGCATCTTCAGGTCGATGTAGGCGTCGAGGTAGGAGTCGGTGAAGACACCACCCTTGGTCAGGAAGGCGCGGTCCTTGTCCAGGTAGTCCAGCGCCTGGTCCAGGCTGTGGCAGACGGTGGGGATCTTCGCGTCTTCCTCGGGCGGCAGGTGGTACAGGTCCTTGGTGGCGGGGTCGCCCGGGTGGATCTTGTTTTCCACGCCGTCAAGACCTGCCATCAGCAGCGCGCTGAAGCCCAGGTAGGGGTTCATCAATGGATCGGGGAAACGCGCTTCCACACGGCGGCCCTTGGGGCTGGCCACGTAGGGGATGCGGATCGACGCCGAGCGGTTCTTCGCCGAGTAGGCCAGCTTGACCGGCGCCTCGTAGCCAGGCACCAGGCGCTTGTAGCTGTTGGTGCCGGGGTTGGTGATGGCGTTCAGCGCGCGCGCATGCTTGATGATGCCGCCGATGTAGTACAGCGCGAACTCGCTGAGGCCCGCATAGCCATCACCCGCGAACAGGTTCTGGCCGTCCTTCCACACGCTCTGGTGCACGTGCATGCCACTGCCGTTGTCGCCGACCACGGGCTTGGGCATGAAGGTGGCCGTCTTGCCGTAGGCATGGGCCACGTTGTGGATGATGTACTTCTGCAGCTGCGACCAGTCGGCGCGCTGCACCAGCGTGCTGAACTTGGTGCCGAGTTCGTTCTGGCCCGGGCCCGCCACCTCGTGGTGGTGCACCTCGACCGGAATGCCCATCGATTCGAGGATCAGGCACATCTCAGAGCGCATGTCCTGGAAGCTGTCCACCGGCGGCACCGGGAAGTAGCCACCCTTGACCGTGGGCCGGTGGCCCATGTTGCCGCCCTCGAAGCTGGCGCCGGTGTTCCAGGGCGCTTCTTCGGAGCCGATCTTGAAGGAGCAGCCCGACATGTCGTTGGTCCACTGCACTTGATCGAAGATGAAGAACTCGGGCTCGGGGCCGAAGTAGGCGGCGTCACCGATGCCGCTGCTCTTGAGATACGCCTCGGCGCGCTTGGCCAGTGAACGGGGGTCACGCTCGTAGGGCTTGCCGTCGGTGGGGTCGAGCACGTCACAGCTCAGCAATATCGTCGGCTCTTCGAAGAACGGGTCGATGTTGGCGGTGTTCGGGTCGGGCATGAGCAGCATGTCCGAAGCCTCGATGCCCTTCCAGCCGGCGATGGACGACCCGTCGAAGGCATGGCCTGACGTGAACTTGTCTTCGTCGAACGCGGACACAGGCACGGACACATGCTGTTCCTTGCCGCGGGTGTCGGTGAAGCGGAAGTCGACGAACTTGATCTCGTTTTCCTTCACCATCTTCATCACGTCGGCAACGGTCTTTGCCATTCAGATCTCTCCTAGCGGGGCTCGTGGATTGGTATGCGTGCGGGTTATGGCCGCTGCCGGGAACAAAGCCCCAACAAGGCGCAGAGGAATTTAGCAGAAAGCATGCCTGCGCCTGCCTTGGGCAGGATGGGGTGCAGCGCGGGCGCGCGGCGCACAGGTTCGCACCAAGAGCGGGCTTATGCGCCCGCTTCAGCGCACCAGTTCAGGGCCCAGCTTGGCGCCGAAGGCTTCCAGCCCCGCCCGGAGTGCGGCGTAGGCCGACGCCGGGTCGGCCACTGCTTTCACGCCCAGTTCGATGTGGCGCCCGTACTCCGGGTGGTCGACGCTGGGCAGGCTGAAGACCTTGACGCCGGGAAAACGCGCCTCGATGTCTTCCATCAGCGGCGTCAGGCTGGCTTCCATGGCGCCGAAGACGATCACCGAGCGTTCGACGCTGCGTGCGCCGCCGTGCAGGTGGGCATAGCGCTGGTCGAGCACCCATTCGATCATCGGCCAGGCCATGACCGGGAAGCCGGGCACGAAGTGCACATGCCCGACGCTGAAGCCGGCGATCTTGTTGTACGGGTTGGGGATGATCTCCGCGCCCACCGGGAACACGCCCATGTTCAGGCGGTGCTGGTTGTCGGCGCGGTCGGGATCGAAAGGCAGGCCCTGCTCAGCGGCGACATCGCGCATGCGCTCGATGATCAGATCCCTGGCCTGCGGATGCAGCGCAAGTTCCACCCCCAGCGCCGCGGCGGCGCACTGGCGTGTGTGGTCGTCGGGCGTGGCGCCGATGCCGCCGCAGCTGAATACCAGGTCGCCGCTGGCGAAGCCTTCCTTCAGCGCCGCGGTGATGCGCGGGCGGTCATCACCCACGTAGCGCGCCCAGTCCAGCATGAGCCCGCGCGCGCCCAGCAGTTCGATGAGCTTGGCCAGGTGCTTGTCCTGCCGCTTGCCCGAGAGGATTTCGTCGCCGACGATGATCAGACCGATGTTCATGCACTCAATTCCGTGGTTATTGTTGTGGGCGCGGGCGGTGCCGCTGGCGTGTCCCGCAGCTGCTGCAGCTCGGCCAGCGTGTAGTGCGCAAACCAGCAGGCCGCAAACGCGAAGACCAGCGTGTACAGCCACACCGACAGCACCACCAGCAGCGGCGCGAAGATCAGCGTCGCCGCACTGGCCGCCCACAGCAGCGAGGGCACGGCGCCGAGGTAGCCGCTGATGACGCCCATCAGCAGCAGCGGCCAGCGCCGGCGGCGCAGGATGTAGCGGCGCTCGGCAGCACTGGCATGCAGCGACAGCACGTCGTAGGCGAAGACGCGGCAGGTCAGCCAGCCCCAGATGAGCGGCGGCAGCACCAGCACCAGCGGCGGCACGAACCACAGCGGGATGCTGAGCACCAGCGCCGCCACCGCCGCGAAGGTGCAGGCCAGCGACCACAGCAGCCCCTGCCACCAGGTGCCGCCGTCCAGCCGCCGCAGCGTGGGGAAGCGCCGTGCCGCCACCATGCGCACCACGGCCGGCGTGACCAGCAGCGCTACCAGCAGCAGGGTGGACACCACCACCACCGGCACCGACAGCGCGACCACGATGAGCGGCGCCATCAGCGTGCGCAGCGCACTGGCGCCCACCGATTCCAGCCACTGCAGCATGGCCGCCACCAGCGACCACTGCTCCAGCGCGCCGCGCACCGCGGCCACCGTGCTTTCCCAGTAGGCCCAGCCCAGCACGCCCACCGCACCACCGGCCACCACCAGCGGCAGCAGCGACCACAGGATGACGCGCGGATGCACGCAGTAGCCGGCGGCGCGCCAGAAGCTGTCGAAGAGTGAGTTCATCCGGCCCCCTAGGCGCTGCGCGCCGTCCCCCCGAGGGGGAGCGAGCGCCTTCGGAGCGGCCGTGCGGCGCTCATCGCTTGACCAACCTCACGAGGCCCAGCCACTGCTGGGCCCAGAAACCGCGGCCGTAGTCGCGGCCCTGCAACTGGTCGCGCACACCCGTGGGTTCGTAGCGGCCGTCGAAGCGCGCACTGCGAAAGAGCACGTCCCAGAACGAGAACAGCACCGCGAAGTTGCAGCCGCCCAGGCTGCCAGGGCCGGCGGATTCATGCCCGGCGCCCAGGGCGTGGTGCTGGCGGTGGAAGCGCGGGCTGACGAACACACGTTCGAACCACCCGAAGCTCAGCCGCACGTTGGCGTGCGACAGGCTCTCCATCAGCTGCATCACCGCCACCACCGCCACGAACTGCCCCGGCGGGATGCCCACGCCCAGCGCCAGCAGCACGAGCAGGCTGTCGCGCAGCACGTCGTCGAGCAGGTGGTTGCGGTTGTCCGACCACATCGTCATCTGACGCTGGCTGTGGTGCAGCGCGTGCAGTTGCCACCACCAGCCGAAGTGGTGCTGGCCGCGGTGGATGAGGTAGTCGGCGAGGTCGAAGAACAGCAGGTAGAGCAGGAAGCTGACCCAGCCGATGTCGGTGACGCCGGGCCACACGCTGTCGAGCGAAAACGTCGGCACGTCGGCCACGTGCAGCTGGCCGACCACCTCATCCCACAGCGGGTCGAGCGTGAAGAAGAGCGCCACGCGGAAGATGCCCAGGCGGTGGATCAGCGTGTAGAGGATGTCCACGCGCACCGCGGCGCGGTCGCTCACCGGCTCCACCGGGCGCCAGCGCTCCAGCGCCCTGAACACCGTGAGCAGCACCCCGATCTGCAGCAAGCCCACCAGCAGCCAGCCGGTGGCGCGGTAACCTTCTTCCAGCAGGTTGCCCAGGCCCAGGTCGAAGAGCAAGGGCTGGACCGCGGCTTCGAAAAGCCACTGCTGCGCGGTGCCGAAGAGATCGCCCATCAGCGCAGGGCTGCCGCAGCAGCCGCGTATTGCGGATGCTCACGCAGCGTGGCAAAACACAGGCCGCGCGCCTTCAGGCCGGCGATCAGCGGCTCCAGCACCGTCGGCGCCCAGGCCTGCTGGCGCGACCAGATGCCCAGGTGCGCCACCAGCACGTCGCCGGTGCGGATGTCGCGCAAGGCACGCTGCAGCAGCACGTCGTTGGGGTACTTGTCGCTCGGCAGCTCGTCGCCCAGGAAGCCCGCAGGCGCCCAGCCCACGTGCGTCCAGCCGCAGCTGGCGGCGGCCTTCAGAAGCGCGGACGAGGTCTTGCCACCGGGCGCGCGAAAGATCGAGCCCATGCGCTGGCCCGTCATGGCCTGCAGGCGTGCCGCGGGCTTGGCGAGTTCGGCGCAGTAGGCCGCCGCGCTCAGCGTGTGCACCCGGCCGGCCGCGGGGCCTTGCGACGGCTTCACGCGCAGGCCGCCGGGTACGTCGGCCTGCCAGCTGTCATGGTCCCAGGTGTGGCTGCCGAAGACGTGGCCTTCATCGGCGCGCGCCTTCCACCACGGCGCCCAGTTGTCGTCCAGGCTGCTGCCGCCGGCTTGCGTGCGCTCGTTGGCCAGGAAGAAGCTGACTCTCACGCCGTGACGCTTCAGCACCTCGGCGATGAGCGGCGCCACACCCATGTGACCGGTGTCGAAGGTGAGATAGACAGGCTTCTCGCAAGCCGCGCCGGCAGCCGTGCAGGCCAGCAGCAGCGTGGCCACCAGCCTACTGGCGCGGTGCATGGTCCAGTGTCCAGACGCCGTGCGGCGAGCGGCCGACATCGACCTGCCGCACCACCTGCTTCTTCTCGATGTCGATGAAGCTCAACTTGCGCGCCCAGCGCGAACTCACCAGCAGCGTGCGGTTGTCGGCCAGCATCTCCATGCAGTCGGGGCCGCCCGGCGCAGGGTATTCGGCCACCACGGCCAGCGTCTGCGTGTCGATGAGGCTGATGGTGTTGGCCACCCGGTTGCTCACGAAGACATGCCGCCTGTCGCCACGCGCGCGGAAGGCATGGGCGCCGTTGCCCGTGGCGATGCGCTTGATCAGCCTGGGCGCCGGGCCGCTCACGTCATAGGCTTCGACAAAACGGTCACCAGTCAGGCCCACGAGCAGGGTGCGGTCATCGGCGGTGAGGAAGAGGTCGGCCGGCAGCTTGCCGACCTTGATCTTCCAGCGCGGCGCCTGTGTCGCCAGGTCGATGGCCAGCAGCTCATCGCTGTCCTGCAGCGAGGCATAGACCACCGTGCTCTGGCTGTCGATGTTCAGGTGGCTGGGTGTCTTCGGTGCCTCGATGCGCTTGACCAGCTTGAAAGGTTCGGCCGCATCGGCGCCCAGCCAGCGGTAGAGGTCGACATGGTTCAGGCGGTTCGCCGCCGTGACGAACCACTTCATGTCAGGCGAAAAGCGCAGGTGGTAGGGGTCGAGGATGCCCGGCACCGTGCGCAGCACGTTGCCGTTGGTGGGGTCGACGAAGGTCAGCGTATTGCCGGTGGCATTGGCGACGATGAGCGTCTTCTCGTCGGGCGCCAGGTACAGGTGGTGCGGCTCCTTGCCCGTGGGCACGCGCTTGATCTGCGTGTAGCGGGTGGCGTCGATGACGCTGACGTCGGCGTCCTGCGAGTTCAGCACGAAGATCGGGCGCGGGCCGGGTGCCGTTTGTGCAGCCACCGCGGCCGAGCCCGCACCGGCCAGCAGCGCAAGCAGGAACTTCAGGCGGACGAGCTGGCCACGCGCCGGCAGCATCACTCGTCGTCACCGCCCAGGATGCCGCCGAGCAGGCCACCCCCGACCACGCCGCCCAGCACGCCACCTTCCTCGCGCGAGCCGCCACGCTGCGGCGCCGCCGCGAACACGCGCGAGGCCAGACGCGAGAAGGGCAGGCTCTGCAGCCAGATCGTGCCCGGGCCGGTGAGCTTGGCGAAGAACAGGCCCTCACCGCCGAACAGGGCGGTCTTGATCTTGCCCACGTACTGGATCTCGAAGTCCACCGTGGGCGTGTAGGCCACCACGCAGCCGGTGTCCACCAGCAGCGTCTGGCCGGCGTGCAGCTCGCGCCGCACCACGGTGCCGCCGGCATGCACGAAGGCCAGACCGTCGCCTTCCAGCTTCTGCATGATGAAACCTTCACCGCCGAAGAAGCCGGTGCTCAGCTTCTTCTGCAAGGCGATGCCCAGCGAGACACCGCGCGCCGCGCACAGGAAGGAATCCTTCTGGCAGATCAGCATGCCGCCGAGCTGGCGCAGGTCCATCGGCAGGATCTTGCCCGGGTAAGGGGCGCCGAAGGCCACGCGCTGCTTGGTGCTGGCGTTGTTGGTGTAGACGGTGGTGAACAGCGACTCACCGGTGACCAGCCGCTTGCCGGCACCCAGCAGCTTGCCGAAGAGGCCACCACCGCCACCGCCGCCGCTGCCGTCGCCGAACACCGTGTCCATGCCGATGCCGACGTCCATGAAGAACATGCTGCCGGCTTCGCCGACGGCGGCCTCGCCGGGGTCGAGTTCGACCTCGACGAACTGCATCTCTGCGCCCTTGATCTCGTAGTCCACCACGTCCATGGCCATGCTGATTGCTCCTGCGACCTGTCCCTGGCCCGGGATGGTACCGAAGCCGCCTGGCCGCACCGTAGCACCCCGTTGCAAGACACCACCTTCCGGGCGGCGCGCGCTCGGCGGGGGCTGAACACAATCTGGCTCATCATGCCGCCCACCGCAGCCCTGGCTACCGACCTGCCACTGTTCGGCACCGCCGCGCTGGCCGCTGCTTCCCTGTCGCTCACCGCCTTCGGCCTGCGCCGCCGGTGCTATGCCGGCTGGGCCTGGTGGCTGGCCGCGATG
>JANNFE010000388.1:0-3918 GCA_031379415.1 Betaproteobacteria bacterium
ATCGGCCAGCCACTGCTTCAAGCCCAGGTAGTGCTCGGGCTGCGCCAGGTCCATGCGCCGGTAGTGCAGCATCTCGGCGAAGGCCGTGAACTCGGCATCGCTGGGCCGCTTGCTCGGCTCGACCTCGGTGAAGCGTTCCTGGATGAAGGCGCGGTATTCGGCGTCGCTGCGCTCGTCGCGCGCCACTGCCAGGATGCGGCCTCCGGCCGGCAGCTTGCCATGGCGATAGGCCTGGAACAGTGCCGGCATCAGCTTGCGCCAGGTGAGGTCGCCGGTACCGCCGAAAAGCACGAGGTCGAAGGACATGCTGCACGTCCGGGTGCCGACCCGGTGTGTAATTAAGTTACGGGTTCCATGATGCCCCAGTTTCAGAACCCGGTCAACGCCGCACCTTCAGGCGTGGGCGCGCGCCAGCGCCTGTTCCATGTCGGCGATGAGGTCGCCGACATGTTCGATGCCCACCGACAGGCGCAGCAGGTCGGTGGGCGCCGGCGTGCCCGCGCCTTCGACGCTGGCGCGGTGCTCGATGAGGCTCTCGGTGCCGCCCAGCGAGGTGGCGCGCTTCCACAGTGCGGTGTGCGCGGCCACCGCGATGGCTGCCGCTTCACCACCCTGGGTGCCACCTTTGACGCGTAGGGACAGCATGCCGCCATAGCCACCCTGCATCTGGCGTGCGGCGATCCGATGGCCAGCAAAGCCGGGCAGGCCGGGATACAGCACCTCGGCCACCAGCGGGTGGCCATGGAAGTGCTCGGCGATGCGCTGCGCCGACGCGCAAGCCGCACGCACCCGCAGGTGCAGCGTGCGCAGGCCGCGCAGCAGCAGGAAGGCCTCGAAGGAGCCCAGCGTGCCGCCGATCTGCGCCCGCACCTTGCGCACGCGTTGCCAGTGTTCGTTGTCGGCGCGTGTGGTCAGCGTGCCGGCGATGAGGTCGCTGTGGCCGTTGAGGTACTTGGTGGCGGCGTGCATCACGATGTCGGCGCCCAGCGCCAGCGGCTGCGTGAGCACGGGCGTGGGCACGGTGGAGTCAACCGCCAGCCGTGCGCCGGCGGCATGCGCCAGCTGGGCGGTGGCTGCAATGTCGGTCACCGTCCACAGCGGGTTGGCGGGTGTTTCCACCCACACCAGCTTCGTCTTGCCCGGGCGCAGCGCGGCCTGCACGGCGGCCGGGCTCGTCATGTCGATGAGCTCGACATCGAGGCCCCAGCCGACGGCGAAAGTCATCAGCCAGTTGCGCAGCGACCAGTACATGACCTGCGGCGCCAGCACGTGGTCGCCCGGCGCGAGGGCCTGGAACACTGCCGTGGCCGCGGCCATGCCGCTGGCGAAAAGCAGCGTCTGCTGCCCGCCTTCCAGCGCCGTGATCACGGCCTCGGCCTGGTCGAAGGCCGGGTTCTGGTCACGCGCGTAGACGCGGCCGCTGCGGTACTGGTTGTCGGCGTCGCGCAGGTAGGTGCTGGAGACGTGGATGGGCAGCGTGATGGCGCGCGTGGCCTCGTCGACCCAGCCCAGGGCCTGGGCGGCGATGCTGTCGGGGTGTAGCTGCTTCGGGTCCATCGGCGCTGGGTGTCGGAAGGCGATGGCTCATGCTAACCACCTCAGCGCTGGTAGGCCCCCGGCGACCAGGAGTCGCGGCCCGGCTTGATCTCCTTCGTGCCCACCGGCCACTCGAACTCGGCCTTGGGTGACAGGTCGCGGCCACCGATGTTGCGCGGGTCGACACCGCTGCCGCGCCACATCGAGCCCGGTGGCAGTTC
The DNA here is from genome assembly GCA_031379415.1 of Betaproteobacteria bacterium. Lineage (GTDB taxonomy): Bacteria > Pseudomonadota > Gammaproteobacteria > Burkholderiales > Burkholderiaceae_C > Rubrivivax. Next base: position 1,758 of record JANNFE010000388.1, read on the forward strand.
GAAGCCGTAGGTGTCGATGTCGCGCAGCATGCCGCGCGTGGCGTGGCGGTTGCCCTCGAAGTCGCCCGAAGCACCGAGCCAGAAGACGCCCGGGCCCACCAGCAGGTTGTTGATGGCCACCACCTTGGTGTCGGCGGGCAGGCGGTCGCTCAGCACGCGCAGAAACCAGGCCGGCAGCCAGCCGTAGTGCACGAAGGTGTTGTGGGCGATGAGCAGCTCGTTCTTGTCCCAGGCCTGGCCCTCGGTGCCGTAGGCCACGGCCACCGGGTTCTGGCTCTCCGAGCCCTGGCCGATGATGTTGCCGATGATGGTGACCAGGCCGCCGTGCGCAAGGTCGATCTCGTACGAAGCGCCGCCGCGCACACCGTCGTGGATGAAGTTGTAGGCGATATGGGACTCGCGCGCCCGGCTCTTGATGAGGTGGCCTTCGAAGCCCTGCTGGAAGCGGCTGCCGGTGATGCGCAGCTTGGCGATGCGGCCGACGTTGAGCAGGTGGAACAGGCCACCCACCACCCGCGGCGCCTGGCCGAGCACACAGTTTTCGATGGTGAGTTCGGCGCCATCGGCATTGATGGCCAGCACGCCATGTTCGTTGTCGAAGAACTGCGCGCGTTTCAGCGTCAGCCGCCCGCCTTCCTGGCGGATGCCGGCACCGCCGCCGTCCTGCGAACGCATGCCGCGGAACTCGAGGTTCTCCACCAGCACGTCACCGCCGCGCACCGTCCACAAGGCTTTGGCCTCGACCAGCTTGCCGCCGCCCTGCACCACCGCCTTGCCGCCCATGCCACGCAGCGTGAGACGGCGGTTCTCGATGAACAGGCCGCCGCTGTATTCACCGTCCACCAGCTCGATGGTGTCGCCGTCGGCCGCCTTGGCCACGGCATCGGCCAGCGACATCGGCACCCCGGCGGGCCCGGCCACCCATTTGGCGGCGTGCGCTGCGGGCCCGGACAGGCAACACAGCACAGCGCCAGCGCCCAGTGCAGCCCGCAAGGCCCGGCCCCACGTCACATTCCCCAGCATCGAGATCATCAGCTTGTTGTAACTGGAGGTGAGTATGGCCTGAACACGAGGACCGCCATCGCGGCATTCCGCCACCCGGTCACGGGGTCGGACGCCAAGGAATTCACAGCGGCACTTCGAAGCGCAGCTCGCGCCAGCGCAGCAGCACGGCCTTCTGCGCGATGCGTTCGACCGTCACGCCGGGGCCCGCGGCTTCGCCTTCGCGCACCACCTGGCCGTTGACGATGACGAAGCGGCTCTGCACGTTTTCCGACCAGATGGAGCCGCCCATCACCAGCGGCGGCAGCTCGCGTCGCTGCTCGGGCGTGAGTTCGGCCAACGTCAAGCTGCGTGGGGCCGGCGCGGCGGCCGGCGCCGCAATCACTGGCGCAACGACAGGCGCGGGCACGGGCGCAGGCGCAGCCACCACGGGCGGCACCGACACCACCTGCGGCAGCGGCGCCGGTGGCACGGCCTGCGCTGCCGGCACGGGCGCCGACGCCACGGCCACCACCGCCGTTGGCGCAGGCCACTGCCACCACACCGCCAGCGCTGCCAGGCCCACGAGGCCCAGACCCAGGCCCAGCCACAGGGCAGGCCCGCCGCGGCGCAGCGGTGGCGGTGCTTCGGCCGGCGTGGGCTGGGCATGGAGCCCGGGCACCTGGCCGCGTTCGCGTTCGGCCTGCGAACGCCGCAGTGCGTCGAGGATGTAGGACATGGTCAGCGCGGGGCGGCTAGGCGAGGTTCGTCCACGCCCGCGGCCCGGTTGAGTTGCATCAGGGTCAGCGGCCCGGCCAGGCCGTCCAGCGGCAGGCCCTGCGCCAGCTGGAAGGCCCACACGCGTTCCGACAAGGGCCGCTCGCCGCCATGACCGGCCGCGGCCAGCTTCTGCGACAGCCAGGTGCGGCCCTGGGCGTCAGCCGCCAGCTCGCCCCCTTCGCGCCAGCCCGGCGGCGTGCGCCAGAAGGTGGCCACGTCGCCGCGCCAGAGGTCCAGCAGCGCGGGCAGCGGCAGGCGGAAGTCGCGGCCCGCGGCCTGCAGGATGGCGCCGCCATCGTCCAGCGCCACCAGCACGGCTTGCAGCGCCGGGCCGCGCGGCGCGCGCAGCCCCAGCACGGCCGGGCGCGCGACCTGGCGCAGCAGCGCCAGGCCGCCCGCC
>JANNFE010000029.1:0-11222 GCA_031379415.1 Betaproteobacteria bacterium
CGGCAAAGGCCTCGCGCATGGTGCGGATGAGCCCCCAGTGTTCCGAAGACAGCCGCTCGCGCAGCGCCATCGACGCCCGTTCCAGCGCCGCCAGGTTGTAGGCGATGCTGGCCGTGCCTTCGCCGCCCTTGACGTCGGCCAAGCCGGCGAGCACGGCGCGTTCGAAGAGCGTGGCGCTGCGCACGAGCGTGGGCACGCCCACCGGCGCCAGGCCGGTCTTCACGGCCAGCGACGACAGGGCCTGCATCACGGCCGGTGGCGCGTCGTTGTCCGCGTCGATGAGCATCAGCATGGCGCGCGCCAGGCGCACCAGCTGTTCGGTGCGTTCGGTGTAGCGGCCGAGCCAGAACAGGTTCTCGCCAGTGCGGCTGGAAACCGGCCGCCGGCGCTGCACGATGTCGTCGACCTGCAGGCGCTGCGGCAGCATGCTGAAGGTGTCGACTGGGCCTTCGGTGAGCACCCAGGTGTCGAGGCTGGTGCCGCCGCGCTGCATGCTCACGCTGCTGTCCTCGCGCCGTGACACGCGCGTCATGCCGCCGGGCAGCACGTGCCAGCGGCCGCCACCGTCGGCGATGGCATAGACACGCACCATCGCCGGGCGCGGGGTCACGGCGTCCTCGCCCCAGATGGGTGCGCGCGCAAAACGCAGCCGGCCCTGCACCGTCCAGGCATCGGGGTCGTCGTCGATGGCCGAGGCCTGCGGGTCGCGCACCTGAGAGGTTCGCCCAGCGGCCGGAAAGGTGCTGCGCACGAACTTGTCTTCGAGCTGCAAGCGCGCGTCGCTCCAGGCTGCCGCTTCGCCGCACCACCAGGTGGGCAGCGAAGGCAGCACCAGTTCTTCACCGGTCAGCCGCCTGCTGATGGCGGGCATGAAACCCTGGATGGCCGGAGATTCAAGGAACGCACTCCCCAGCGCGTTGGCCATCACCACCGTGCCGGCGCGTGCGGCCAGCAGCACGCCGGGCACGCCCAGCGTGCTGTCGGAGCGCAGTTCCAGCGGGTCGCAGAAGTCGTCGTCCAGGCGGCGCAGCACGCCATGCACGGGCTCCAGGCCTTCCACGGTCTTCAGGTACAGGCGCTGCTCGCGCACGGTGAGGTCGCCACCCTCGACCAGCGGCACGCCCAGGTAGCGCGCCAGGTAGGCATGTTCGAAGTAGGTCTCGGCATAGGGCCCCGGCGTCAGCAGCACCACGCGCGGCGTGCCGCCACCGGCCACGCCGCGCGCGGCCTGCTCCAGCGTGTCGAGCAGGCGGCGGTAGCTGCTGGCGATGCGCTGCACGCGCAGGTCGCGGAAGGCTTCGGGGAACTGGCGCGCGATGACCAGCCGGTTGTGCAGCACGTAGCCCAAGCCCGACGGGCCCTGCGTGCGCTGCGCCACCTGCCACCAGCGGCCGTCAGGGCCACGCGCCAGGTCGAAGGCGACGATGAAGAGGCGCAGCCCGCCTTCCGTTCCATTCATGCCGGCCGGCCCACCCGGCGGCTGCACGCCCACCATGGGCCGCAGCCAACCCGGGTGGCGCAGCAGCAGTGCCGGTGGCAGCAGGCCCTCGTGCAGCAGGCGTTGACTCTTCGGTCCCGGGCCGTAGAGGTCGGCCAGCATGAGCTGCAGCAGTTCGGCGCGCTGCATCACGCCGGCCTCGATGCGCGCCCAGTCGGCCGCCTCGATCAGCTGCGGCAGCAGTTCAAGCGACCAGGGCCGCATCTTGGCGCCGACCTGCGGGTCGTCGCTGAACACGTTGTGCGTGACGCCGTCCAGCTGGATGCGCTGCGCCACCTGGCCGACGCGGCGGTCCAGATCCTGGGCCAGATCGCCTTCACCCGGCGGCGGCGGCAGCGACTGCGCAAAGCGCAGCCAGGGCTCGCGCAGCTGACCGTGGGCGCCGCGCAGTTCATCCCACACGCCGTGCTCGGCCGCCAGTGCACGGCTGGTGAGCAGATGAGCCGCGGCCGCCTGGGCGTTCGCAGCCTCGAAGGGCAGCGAACTCTGGGACTGGCTTTGCGGCATCGCTGGCGGCCTGCGCTAGACCCGCAGGTCGAGGGTGAACGGATGCTCCAGGCTGGGTGCCGCAGGCTGCACTTGCATCCTGCCCGGCGTGTGGCCGAAGCGGAAGAAACGCGACAAGCGCCGGCTCTCGGCCTCGTAGGAATTGACCGGGAAGGTTTCGTGGCTGCGCCCGCCCGGGTGCGCCACGTGGTAGCGGCAGCCGCCGATGCTGCGGCTTTGCCAGCGGTCGACGATGTCGATGGTCAGCGGTGCGTGCACGCCGATGGTGGGATGCAGCGCACTCGGTGGCTGCCAGGCGCGGTAGCGCACGCCACAGACGAATTCGCCCACGCGTCCGGTGGGCTGCAGTGGCAGCGCGCGGCCGTTGGCGGTGATGACGTGGCGGTTGTCGTTCAGGCCCGTCGCCTTGACTTCCAGCCGTTCCAGCGACGAGTCGACGTAGCGCGCGGTACCGCCCGGCGCGCCTTCCTCGCCCATCACGTGCCAGGGCTCCAGCGCGTTGCGCAGCGTCAGCTCGACGCCCAGCGTGGCCACCTCGCCGACGAGCGGGAAGCGGAACGCAAAGTGCGGCGCGAACCAGGCGGCGTCGAAGGCGAAGCCAGCGGCATTGAGGTCGGCCACCACGTCTTCGAAGTCCATCTGCACGAAGGTCGGCAGCAGGAAGCGGTCGTGCAGGCCGGTGCCCCAGCGCGTCAGGCGCGTGGCGCCGCGGCCGCGGTAGGGCTCGTTCCAGAACCAGGCCACCAGCGAACGCAGCAGCAGCTGTTGCGCCAGACTCATGCGCGCATGCGGCGGCATTTCGAAGGCGCGCAGCTCCAGCAGGCCCAGGCGGCCCGTCGGCCCATCGGGCGAGTACAGCTTGTCGATGCAGAACTCGCTGCGATGGGTGTTGCCCGTCACGTCCACGAGCAGGTTGCGCAGCGTGCGGTCGACGACCCACGGTGGCACGTGGCCATACAGGCCGAGGTTGCGTTCCAGCTCGTTGAGGCCGATCTCGACCTCGTAGACCTGATCGCTGCGGGCTTCGTCGAAGCGCGGCGCCTGGCTGGTGGGGCCGATGAACATGCCGCTGAACAGGTAGCTCAGCGCCGGGTGGTTGTGCCAGTAGGTGATGAGGCTGGCCAAGAGGTCCGGCCGGCGCAGGAAGGGACTGTCGGCCGGGGTGGCGCCGCCCAGCACGAAGTGGTTGCCGCCGCCCGTTCCGGTGTGGCGGCCGTCGAGCATGAACTTCTCGGTGGACAGCCGCGTCCGGTGCGCAGCGTCATAGAGGAACTCGGTGTGGTCGACGAGTTCGGTCCAGTTCACCGCCGGGTGGATGTTGACCTCGATGACACCGGGGTCGGGCGTCACGGCCAGCGTCTTCAGCCGCGGGTCGCGCGGCGGTGGGTAGCCTTCGAGGACGATCTTCACGGACAGCTCGACGCAGGTGGCTTCCAGCGCAGCCAGCAGTTCGAGGTAATCCTCCAGGTGCTTCAGCGGCGGCATGAAGACATAGAGCACGCCGCTCTTGCCACCGTGTTTGGCTTCGGCTGCTCTTTCGGCTTTCGGGCCGTTGCCACGTTGCGGGTCGCGCACTTCCACGCACAGCGCAGTGCGCGTGAGCTCGCCGGCTGATTCGAAGCGCGCCGGCACGACCAGCGGGTTGCGTGCGAAGGGTGTGACGGGCTCGTGCTCGGTGCCCGCCTGGGCGCCGTTGCCAATGCCACCGTAAGTGCCATCACGCATGCGGTCCACGCCAGGGCCGCCGACGCTGCCGGCCGTGCCGAGCGCGGGCAACACCCGCGTGTCGCCGTCGGCGCTGAAGCCTTCGCCGTCCAGCCCCCCTTCGGCGCCAGCCTCCGACACAGCGGCCGGCGCGCCGTCGCGCAGCGCCTGCTGCATGCGCAGCGTGGCCGGCGTGGGCAGGTTGCCTTGCGGTGCGAAGGGGTCCTGCGCCAGCGTCCACGGCCGGTCGGCGGGGGCCGCCCAGGGCTGCGAGTCCAGCGGCAGCCGGTAGCCCATGGGTGAATCACCGGGCATCAGGTACAGGCGCTCCTCGCGCAGGAACCAGGAGCCGCTGATCCACGACGGGCCGGCCATGCCGACCTGCCATTCGCGCTTCAGCGGCAGCAGGTAGCCCACCGGTGCGTCCAGGCCCTGCGTGAAGATGCGGCGCAGGCGCGCGCGTTCCAGTTCGTCGTCCAGGCGGGCGTCGAAGGGGTCGACGTTGACGGGCAGCCGCCGTTCGCGCCACAGGTAGTACCAGGTGTCCTCATAGCCGGGCTGCACGAAGCCGCTGCCCAGGCCCAGGCGGCGCGTGAGGGTGGTGATGAAGCGGTGCGCGTCCACCGCGGTGTAGCGGTGGCTGTCGCGCTCGTCGGCGAACAGCGACGGGTCGTTCCAGCACGGCTGGCCGTCGGCGCGCCAGGCGATGGTCAGGGCCCAGCGCGGCAGTTGTTCACCCGGGTACCACTTGCCCTGGCCGAAGTGCAGGAAGCCACCCTGCCCGTACTTGGCGCGCAGGCGGTGCACCAGCTCGGTGGCCAGGCCGCGCTTGGTGGGGCCCAGCGCGTCGGTGTTCCATTCGGCGGCGTCGCGGTCGTCGACGGCCACGAAGGTGGGCTCGCCGCCCATCGTCAGGCGCACGTCCTGCGCCTGCAGCTTGGCGTCGACCTCGTGGCCGAGCATCAGGATGGCCCGCCATTGCTCGTCGGTGTAGGGCAGCGTGACACGCGGCGACTCGTAGATGCGCGTCACGGCCATGTGGTGCGAGAAGGTCACCTCGCTCTCATCGACGGCACCGCTCACCGGCGCGGCGCTGCTCGGTTCGGGCGTGCAGGCCACCGGGATGTGGCCCTCGCCGGCGAGCAGGCCGCTGGTGGGGTCGAGGCCGATCCAGCCGGCGCCGGGCAGGAAGATCTCGCACCAGGCGTGCAGGTCGGTGAAGTCCATCTCGGCGCCGCTCGGCCCGTCGAGCGACTTCACGTCGGGCTTCAACTGGATCAGGTAGCCCGAAACGAAGCGCGCCGCAATGCCCAGGTGGCGGAACACCTGCACCAGCAGCCAGCCGGTGTCGCGGCAGGAGCCGCTGCCGTTGGTGAGCGTGACTTCGGGCGTCTGCACGCCCGGCTCCATGCGGATGAGGTACTTGATCTCATGCTGCAGGCGCTGGTTCAGCCCGACCATGAAGTCGATGGTGCGCAGCTCTTCGCGCGAGATGCTGTCGACGAAGGCCTTGAAGCGCGGCGTCAGCTCGGCCTTTGCCAGGTAGGGCGCCAGCTCGCGCGCCGCGTCTTCGCTGTAGCTGAAGGGGAAGGTCTCGGCCTCGGGCTCCAGGAAGAAGTCGAAGGGGTTCAGCACCGACATCTCGGCCACCAGGTCGACGGTGACCTTGAACTCGCGCGTCTTTTCGTGGAACACCAGCCGCGCCAGATAGTTGGCGAAAGGATCCTGCTGCCAGTTGATGAAGTGGTCGGCAGGCTCCACGCGCAGCGAGTAGCTCAGGATGCGCGTGCGGCAGTGCGGCGCCGGGCGCAGGCGCACGACCTGGGGCGACAGCGCCACCGGGCGGTCGTAGCGGTAGTGCGTAACGTGGTTCAGCGCGACATGGATGGACACGGGCGTGGACTCCTGGGCCGGGTTTCTGGGTGGGCCGTGGGTTCTTGCAAGCGGCGGGCCACGTTGCGGGTTCAGGGCGACATTCGGGGCGGGATTCGGGGCGGCTGGCGCGGCTTTCAGGGCACCGCACCGCCGGAGGACGGGCTGCCATGATGCCAGTAACGCTGCGTTGCCCGGCGCTCGCACAGCTCGAAACCGGCCGCCGTCAGCGTCCAGGCACCGCAACGGTCACTGCGCAGCACGCGCACGCCCTGCCCTTCGTAGCGCGCCACCACGTCGGGCGCCGGATGGCCGAAGCGGCTGCGGTAGGCCGCCTGCACCACGGCCACGCGCGGCGCCACAGCGGCGATGAAGCCGCTGGTCGATGAGGTGCGGCTGCCGTGGTGCGGCACCAGCAGCACGTCGGCGCGCAGCGCGTCGGGGCTGCGCTGCAGCAACGCCGCTTCCTGCGCGGCTTCGATGTCGCCGGTGAGCAGCGCGCTGGCGCTGCTGCCCTGCACACGCAGCACGCAGCTCAGGGCGTTGGGCTTGCTGGCACTGGCGTAGTCGGCCTGCGTCGGGTGCAGCACCTCGAAGCGAACGCCGTCCCACTGCCAGGCCTGGCCGGCCAGGCAGCGCTGGTGCGGCACGCCGCGCGAATCGGCGTTGGCCAGCAGCGGATGATCGTTAGCCAGCGAACTGGCCAGCTGCCGCACCGGCACCCCGGCCAGCACCGAGGCTGCGCCGCCGACATGGTCGCTGTCGCGGTGGCTCAGCATCAGCACATCCATCTGCGTCTCGCCGCGCGCGCGCAGCAGGGGCAGCAGCACACGGCCACCGGCGTCGGCCTCGGGGCTGTAGGCCGGGCCGGTGTCGAAGAGCAGCAGGTGCCGCCGCGTGCGCAGCAGCACGGCGGTGCCCTGGCCGACATCGGCGGCCAGCAGCTCGAACTGCCCTTCGGCCGGCCGCGGCACAGGCGGCGCCAGCAAGGGCAGCAGCAGCGGCAAGGCCAGCAGGCGCAGCTTCCACGGCAAGGGCAGCAGGGCCAGCGCGCCGGCCAGCAGGCCGCTGGCCATCGCCCAGGGTGGTGCCACAGCGGCCGTCCACAGCGCCAGCGGCCACGCCGCCAGCCACTGCAGCCCGCCCATCAGGCCCGTGACGAGCGCGGCGCCCAGGCTCCACAGCGGCGGCAACAGCACGCCCGCCAGCGCCAGCGGCGTGATGAGCAGTGTGACCAGCGGGATGGCCACCAGGTTGGCGACGAACCCCAGCAGCGACACCTGCTGGAAGAACACCAGCGTCAGCGGCGCCAGCCCCACCGTGGCCACCACCTGCGTGCGCAGGCCGGCGCCCAGCGTGTCCAGAAGCCGGGCGCGCCAGCCCGGCGCCGGCAGACGGCCGCCGTGGACGGGCTCTGAAGCCACCAGCAGACCCACGGCCACGAAGGACAGCCAGAAGCCCGGCTGCAGCAGCGCCCAGGGGTCGGCCAACGTCACCACCACCGCGGCGGCCAGCAGTACCAGGTGCAGCGGCCAGCGCAGCCCGGCGCTGCGCAGCACCACCACCACGGCGATCATCCACACCGTGCGCTGCGCCGGCACGCCCCAGCCGGCCAGCAGCGCGTAGCCGGCCGCCGCGGCCAGCCCCGCCCAGCGCGCGGCCATGGGCGCGGGCAGCCACAGCGGCAACCGCGGGTGCAGCCGCCACAGCCGGCCCACCAGCGCGCCGAAGAGCCAGGCGAACATCGTGACGTGCAGGCCGGATATCGACATCAGGTGGGCCACGCCGGTGATGCGGAAGAGGTCCCAGCCTTCGCGGTCGATGGCCGCCTGATCGCCAATGGCCAGCGCCGCCAGCACGCCGGCCGCCGCCGCGTCGCTGACCCGCTGCACGAGAGCGTCGCGTACGCGCTGGCGCAGCCGCTCGACCGGGTGGCCCGCGGCTTCGGCCAGCTTCTGCGGTGGGCTGTCGGGGCGCGCGCGCACATAGCCGCTGGCGCCCAGGCCGCGTTCGAAGGCCCAGAGTTCGAGGTCGAAACCATGCGGGTTCAGCGTGCCGTGCGGCTGGCGCAGGCGCACCGTCAGGCGCCAGCGCTGGCCGGCGCGCAGTTCCTCGGCCGGGCCGCTGAGCGAGCCGCTGAGCGAGCCATCCTCGTCGGGGCCGCGATACCAGCCCAAGGACAACTTCTGCGGCACCCGAACCGGCGCGCCGCGCAGCAAGGCCTGTTCAGGTTCCAGCACGAAGCGCGTGCCGGTGAGCCCGGTGCGTGGCAACTCGGCGACAGTGCCGACGATCACGATGTCCTGGCCCTCCAGGGCTGCAGGCAGGCGGTCGGCCAGGCGCAACTCAGCGCGCCAGTGGGTGCTGGTGAACGCCAGCAGCGCCACGCCCAACGCCATCAGCAAGGCCCCGGGCCAGCCACGGCGCCAGGGCCAGGCCAGCGCCGTGAGCGCCAGCGCCGCCACCGCGGCCAGCGCGATGGTCTCGATCGGCCACAACGTGGCCTGCTGCAACTGCCACGCCACACCGCCCAGCCAGGCAGCGGCCAGCGACAAACCGCGCGCGGCCGGGCCGAGCTGTCCTCCCATTGACGCAGTGTAGGATGCCGCGCCCTTCGACCTGAACGAACGGAACCCGCGCCATGTCCATCGCCGAACGCCTGCAGAACCTGGGCATCACGTTGCCGCCCGTCGCCGTGCCTGCCGCCGCCTACGTGCCCTTCGTGCGCAGCGGGAATCTCGTGTTTGTCTCGGGCCACATTGCCAAGGTCGACGGCAAGGCGCGGGTCGGCCAGCTCGGCAGCACCATGAACACTGAAGAAGGCAAGGCCGCGGCGCGTACCGTGGCCATCGACCTGCTGGGCACCTTGCAGGCCGCCGTGGGCGACCTGGCCAAGGTCAGGCGCGTCGTCAAGCTGCTGAGCCTGGTGAACAGCGCGCCGACCTACACCGAACACCACCTGGTGACCAACGGCGCCAGCGAACTGCTGGTGGCCGTGCTCGGCGCCGAGGTCGGCTCGCACGCGCGCAGTGCCTTCGGCGTGGCACAGCTGCCGATGGGCAGTTGCGTGGAGATCGAGCTCATCGCCGAGGTGGAATGAACGCCCCTGGGCCGGCTGAAGCCGGCCGTCCCCCAAGGGGATCAAGGCCAGTGGCGAAGCCACATGGCCTTGAGACCGCATGAGCCGGGGTCAGCGCCTGCTGTGCGCCGCGGCGGTGGGGGTACCGCTGCTGGCCGTGGCCGCCGCGCTGTACACGCAGAAGGTGCTGGACATGCAGCCCTGCCCCTGGTGCGTGCTGCAGCGGGCCATCTTCCTGGCCATCACCATTGCTGCCCTGCCGGGGCTGCTGGTGGGCACACGGCTGGCCTCCTGGCTGAGTGGCGTGTTGATCACGCTGCTGGCGCTGTGCGGCATGGGCGCGGCTTTGTGGCAGCACTTCGTGGCCGCGGCCAGTGCGTCGTGCGCCACGACCTTGGCCGACCGTGTGATGCGCGGCGCCGGCCTCGACGAACTGTGGCCCGAGGGCTTCTCCGCCACGGCCAGCTGCGCCGAGGCGGCGACCAAGCTGTTCGGCGTGCCCTATGAGTTCTACAGCCTGGCGCTCTTCACCGGTCTGGCGGCGCTGGGCGCGTGGGTCTTGCGCCGCGCCTGAGCTTCAGGCAGCGGGCATCACGCCCGTGGCCTTCATGCCGGCCACCACGCGGCCCTTGCGGGCGCGCCGGCCCACGTGCTCGGCCAGCGCCGCGCCCTTCAGCACGTCTTCCTTCGCCTTGCCGCCGCGGCCGCTGCCGGTCACCTTCAGCTGTTCACCGAAGGTCGCCACCGCCAGCAGCGGCGTCTTCGCGTCAACATCCATCAGCGTGAGCCCGCGCCCGCCGCCGGGCTGCAGCTTCAGCTCATCGAGCGCATAGACCAGCAGCCGCCCGTCGGCCGCCAGGCAGGCCACCTGCGTGTGCGTGTGTTCTGCGCGTGCCGGCGGCAACACCTGCTCGCTGGCATCCAGCGTCAGGAAGGCCTTGCCGCCGCGGTTGCGGCCGGCCATGTCGCCCACCTCGGCCAGCAGGCCGTAACCGCCGCTGTTGGCCAGCAGCAGCGTGGTGTCGGCGGCGCCGGCAAAGAAGTGCGCGATCTGCGTGCCGGCTTCCAGGTCGATGAGCGTGGTGATGGGCAAGCCGTCGCCGCGGCCGCCCGGCAGCAGCGAGGCCGCCACGCTGTAGACGCGGCCGTTGTTCCCGAAGACCAGCAGCGTGTCGACGCTGCGGCACAGGAACACGCCGTAGCGCGCATCACCCGGCTTGAAGGCCAGCGTGGCCGCGTCAATCTCGTGCCCCTTCAGCGCGCGGACCCAGCCCTTGATGCTGACCACCACGGTCACCGGCTCGTCCACCACCTTGATCTCGACAACGGCCTTCTTTTCTTCCTGCACCAGCGTACGGCGCTGGTCGCCGTGGGCCTTGGCATCGGCCTCGATCTCCTTGATGACCGTGCGCTTCAACGCGGCAGGCGTGGCCAGGATGTCTTCCAGCTTGCCCTGCTGTTCACGCAGGTCCTTCAGCTCCTGCTCGATGCGGATGGCCTCCAGCCGCGCCAGCTGGCGCAGGCGGATTTCCAGAATGTCCTCGGCCTGCCTGTCAGTGAGCTTGAAGCGTTCGATCAGCGCGGCCTTGGGCTCGTCGCTGTTGCGGATGATGCGGATGACTTCGTCGATGTGCAGCAGCACGAGCTGCCGGCCTTCGACGATGTGGATGCGGTCCAGCACCTTCTGCAGGCGGTGGCGCGTGCGGCGCTCCACCGTGGCCAGGCGGAAGTGGATCCACTCCGCGAGGATGGTGCGCAGGCCCTTCTGCGTCGGCCGGCCGTCGCCACCGATCATCGTCAGGTTCATCGGCACGCTGCTTTCCAGGCTGGTGTGCGCCAGCAGCGTGGTGATGAGTTCCTGCTGGTCCACCGTGCGGCTCTTGGGCTCGAACACCAGGCGCACCGGCGCGTCCTTGTTCGACTCGTCGCGCTGCCCGTCCAGCACCGCCAGCACCGCCTGCTTCAGCTGCACCTGCTCGGGCAGCAGCGCCTTCTTGCCCGTCTTGACCTTGGGGTTGGTGAGCTCCTCCACCTCCTGCATCACGGCGCTGGTGCTGGTGCCGGGCGGCAGCTCGGTCACCACCAGTTGCCACTGGCCACGCGCCAGGTCTTCGATGACCCAGCGCGCGCGCAGCTTGATGCTGCCGCGGCCACCGGCATAGGCCTCGCGGATGTCGGCGGCGGGGCTGATGATCTGGCCGCCGCCGGGGAAGTCGGGCGCGGGCAACAGCGCGTAGAGCTCTTCGTCGGAGAGCTTGTCGTTCTTCAGCAGCGCGATGGTGGCTGCGGCGACTTCGCGCAGGTTGTGGCTGGGCACCTCGGTGGCCAAGCCGACGGCGATGCCGCTGGCGCCGTTGAGCAGCACGAAGGGCAGGCGCGCGGGCAGCTGCTTCGGTTCCTGTTCGCTGCCATCGTAGTTGGGCTGGAAGTCGACCGTGCCTTCGTCGATCTCGTCGAGCAAGAGGCGCGAGATCGGCGCAAGGCGCGCTTCGGTGTAGCGCATCGCCGCGGCACCGTCGCCATCACGGCTGCCGAAGTTGCCCTGGCCATCGATCAGCGGGT
>JANNFE010000014.1:0-24494 GCA_031379415.1 Betaproteobacteria bacterium
GCCGAAGTTGCAGTGCATCGACTCGTCACGCAGGATGTACTGGTACTGCTCGGCCGCGCCCGTCATCTTGTTCTGCCGGCCCAGCGCCAGGATCTGCGTGAAGCCGACGTAGAAGAACAGGCCTTCCATCAGGCAGGCGAAGACGATCATGCTCTTGAGCAGCGTCTGGTCGGCCTCGGGCGTGCCAGTGTGGAAGTGCGGATCCATGATCGCGTCGATGAACGGGATCAGGAACTCGTCCTTCTGGCGGATGGAATCGACCTCGTGGTACGCGTTGAAGATCTCGCTCTCGTCCAGGCCGAGCGACTCCACGATGTACTGGTAGGCATGCGTGTGGATGGCCTCTTCGAAGGCCTGGCGCAGCAGGAACTGGCGGCACTCGGGCGCCGTGATGTGGCGGTAGGTGCCGAGCACGATGTTGTTGGCGGCCAGCGAATCGGCAGTGACGAAGAAGCCGAGGTTGCGCTTGATGATGCGACGCTCGTCTTCGGTCAGGCCGTTCGGGTCCTTCCACGTCGCGATGTCGCGCGACATGTTGACCTCGTTCGGCATCCAGTGGTTCGCGCAGGTGGCAAGGTACTTCTCCCAAGCCCACTTGTACTTGAAGGGCACGAGCTGGTTGACGTCAGTGCTGCCGTTGATGATGCGTTTGTCAGCGGCGTTGACGCGGCGCTGTTGCGCAGCCTTGACGGGCTGCACGGCCGCGGACATTAGCACCGCGACGGGCGCGGCAGGCTGCACGGACGCAGGTGCCAACGCAGCTTCGAACTGCGGCTGAGGCATGGCGGTGCGTGGCGCTTGGCGCGCGTGATTCGGAGTGCTTTGGACTTCGTCTTCCCAAACCAGCATGTGTCTACTTCCTGCTCAAAGCGAATTATCTGAGTGTTGTGCGCGAACACCAAGCACTGGTTGACATTGCGCCCCACTCGTTGTTGCAGCAGCGCATCGACAAGAGCCTTCGGCGGTGTCGATGCGTAGCCTTCAAACCTTCAATCGCGTGCCGCTCGCTTTGAGCATTGGCACGTTTCGATGACTCATCGGCAAGCCTCGGCGATTCACTGACAGGCTTCGCAGTCAGGGTTGTCGATCGAGCAGAACTTCACGTCGCTGGCGGGCTCTGCGCTTGCGCTCGGCGACGCAGACGAACTGCCGCTATCACCCATCGAGACCGCGTTGAGCTTGCCCGCGGACACGGTGGACTTCTCGGAGTAGGTGGCGCTCGTGGTGCGCAGGTAGTAGGTGGTCTTCAGGCCGCGCAGCCAGGCGAGCCTGTAGGTCTCGTCGAGCTTGCGGCCCGAGGCGCCAGCCATGTAGATGTTGAGCGACTGCGCCTGGTCGATCCACTTCTGGCGCCGCGATCCGGCTTCCACCAGCCACTGCGGCTCGACCTCGAAGGCCGTGGCGTAGAGGCGCTTCAGATCCTCGGGCACGCGGTCGATGGGACGCAGCGAACCGTCGAAGTGCTTGAGGTCCATGACCATCACGTCGTCCCACAAGCCCAGCTTCTTCAGGTCGCGCACGAGGTACTCGTTGATGACCGTGAACTCGCCCGACAGGTTGCTCTTCACTGACAGGTTGCCGAAGCTCGGTTCGATGGAGGCGTCGACGCCGATGATGTTGCTGATGGTGGCGGTGGGTGCGATGGCCACGCAGTTGCTGTTGCGCATGCCGTGTTCGGCGATGCGCGCGCGCAGCGCGTCCCAGTCGAGCACGACCGACATGTCCACCTCGAGGTGGCCGCCGCGCGCTTCACGCAGCAGGTTCAGGCTGTCCTGCGGCAGGATGCCGCGGTCCCACAGGCTGCCGCGGTAGCTGCTGTAGCGGCCGCGTTCGGCGGCGAGTTCGGTGCTGGCCCAGTAGGCGTGGTAGCACACGGCCTCCATGCTGCGGTCGGCGAACTCCACCGCTTGTGCGCTGGCGTAGGGCAGGCGCAGCTGGTACAGGCAGTCCTGGAAGCCCATGATGCCCAGGCCGACCGGGCGGTGGCGCAGGTTGCTGTCACGCGCCTTCTTCACGGCGTAGTAGTTGATGTCGATGACGTTGTCGAGCATGCGCATCGCCGTCGCCGTCGTCTTCTTCAGCTTGATCTGGTCAACGGCACCGTCCTTCAGGTGCTGCGCCAGATTCACGCTGCCCAGGTTGCACACCGCGATCTCGGTGTCCGACGTGTTCAGCGTGATCTCGGTGCACAGGTTGGACGAATGCACCACGCCCACGTGCTGCTGCGGGCTGCGCACGTTGCAGGCGTCCTTGAAGGTGATCCAGGGGTGGCCGGTCTCGAACAGCATCGACAGCATCTTGCGCCACAGATCCTTGGCCGCCATGCGCTTGAAGAGCTTGATCTCGCCGCGGTCGACCTTGGCTTCGTAGCCGGTGTACGCCTCTTCGAAGGCCTTGCCGAACTTGTCGTGCAGATCAGGGCAGGTAGAAGGCGAGAACAGTGTCCAATCGCCGCCCTCAACGACGCGGCGCATGAACAAGTCGGGGATCCAGTTCGCCGTGTTCATGTCGTGCGTGCGGCGGCGGTCGTCGCCGGTGTTCTTGCGCAACTCCAGGAACTCTTCCAGGTCGAGATGCCAGGTCTCCAGGTAGGAGCACACGGCGCCCTTGCGCTTGCCGCCCTGGTTGACGGCCACCGCGGTGTCGTTGACGACCTTCAGGAAAGGCACCACGCCCTGGCTCTTGCCATTCGTGCCCTTGATGTAGGAGCCCAACGCGCGCACGCGGGTCCAGTCGTTGCCCAGGCCGCCGGCAAACTTGGAGAGCAGCGCGTTTTCCTTCAGCGCTTCATAGATGCCGTCCAGGTCGTCGGCCACGGTCGTGAGGTAGCAGCTGCTGAGCTGGCTGCGGCGCGTGCCGGCGTTGAACAGCGTGGGCGTGCTGCTCATGAAGTCGAAGCTGGAGAGCACGTTGTAGAACTCGACGGCGCGCGCTTCGCGATCGATCTCGTTCAGGGCGAGGCCCATGGCCACGCGCATGAAAAAGGCCTGCGGCATCTCGATGCGCGCTTCTTCGATGTGCAGGAAGTAGCGGTCGTACAGGGTCTGCAGGCCGAGGTAGTCGAACTGCAGGTCGCGGCTGGCGTCGATGGCCGCACCGAGCTTGGCCAGGTCGAACTGCAGCAGCTTCTCGTCCAGCAGTTCGGCCTGCACGCCCTTCTTGATGAACTGCGGAAAGTATTCGGCGTAGCGCTCGCTCATCTGCGCCTGCGTGACCTCGCCGCCCAGGATCTCGCGGCGGATGGTGTGCAGCAGCAGCCGCGCGGTGGCGCGGGTGTACGAGGGTTCTTTCTCGATCAGCGTGCGTGCCGCCAGGATCGCGGCCTTGTAGACCTCCTCGATGGGCACGCCGTCATACAGGTTGCGGCGCGTCTCGGCCAGGATCGGTTCGGCCTTGACATCGGCACCCAGGCCGGCGCAGGCCGATTCCAGCAGTTCACGCAGCGCCGCCATGTCCAGCGGCACGCGCTGGCCGCCTTCGGTGACGTGCAGCTCCGGCGCCTTGACCACCGCGGGCGCGCCACTGACGGCACGTTCGCGTGCACGTTCCTGCGCGCGGCGTTCGCGG
The DNA here is from genome assembly GCA_031379415.1 of Betaproteobacteria bacterium. GTDB lineage: Bacteria > Pseudomonadota > Gammaproteobacteria > Burkholderiales > Burkholderiaceae_C > Rubrivivax. The sequence goes on from JANNFE010000014.1 coordinate 3,568, forward strand.
TACAGCACATAGGCGCGCGCCACTTCATGGTGGCCGCTGCGCATGAGCGCCAGCTCCACATGGTCTTGCACGTCCTCGATGTGGAAGGTGCCGCCGCCCGGACGCGAACGCAGCAGCGCGCGCACCACACCTTCGGTCAGGCGCTCCACCGTCTCGCGCACACTGGCCGATGCCGCGCCCTGCGTACCGTGCACCGCCAGGAAGGCCTTCATCAACGCCACCGCGATCTTGTCGGGCGCGAACGAGACCACGGCGCCGTTGCGGCGGATGATCTGGTAGCCCGCGTAGGTGGAACTGGCCGGGCCGGCGGCGGCCGTGGCCACGGCTCGGCTGGACGTGACGGCGGTGCTGGCGGCGGTGCTCGGTGCTGTTTGCATTCAATCCCCTCTGTCGATTCTTTCGGTTCTTGCGGTTCGTTCGGTAGGCCCGCCAGCACCGCGGCAGACTGCAAGCCGGCTTGGCGCTTCCGTTCGCGATGTGGTGTGGCGCGCGCGTCGCCTGCTGCGTTCAGCGCCCCCGCCCTGACCTCTTTGGCGGGTGGGCCTGGTGCGAGCAACTGGCCAGAGTCATGGGCCGGCGCGGCGGTGGCTTCGGTGTCACAGGATTATCACCTGCAAGCACTATATCTGGGGTACCTGCCCCCCACAAGCCACTACGGCTAGTGTCTGCCCTGGCACTTCCCCTAGACCCCGGAATGCGCTGGACGGGTCACACAGGGCGTCGGCCCGCAGGCCATCGGCACCCCGGAACGAACAGCCGCACGCCGCGCAGCACATGGCGCGAAAACCGCGCGCGGGCCGCGCCGTTTCAGCGCTCGCGATCGTGGAGCACCGGCAGCCGGGGCCGCCGCTGGCGCAATGCGCGGCGCAGCGCCGCCCAGTCGAAGCCAGACCCGGGGTCGGCCTTGCGACCGGGCGCCACGTGTTCATGCCCCACCGCTTCGGCCAGCGGGTAGCGGCGCGACAACACCCGCAGCAGCCGGCCTGTCTGAAGGTATTGCGCGGCGGTGAACAAGCCGCCTTCCAGGCCTTCGAGCTCGATGCCGATGGACCAGTCGTTGCAGTTGTCGCGGCCCCGCCATTGCGAAGCGCCGGCATGCCACGCGCGCTGATCGCAGGACACGAATTGCAACACCCGGCCGCTGCGCCGCACGAAGAAGTGCGCCGAGACCTGCAGGCCGCGGATGCTGCCGTAGCCAGCGTGGGCGTCCCAGTCCAGCGTGTTGGTGAAAAGGCGCTTCACGGCATCACCTTCGAAGACACCGGGCGGCAGGCTGATCGAGTGCAGCACGGCCAGCGTGGGCACGCTGGCCGCCGGGCGCGGGCCGAAGTTCGGCGAAGTGCAGGCTTGTGCACCGGCCCACCAGCCTTCATGCCAGGCCCGGCGCCGCGGCATGGATCAGGGCGTGTCGCCGTCGGCCGCGCCCACGCCCAGGCGCGCCATGCGATAACGCATCTGGCGCAGCGACAGGCCCAGGCTCGCACCCGCCGCGGTGCGGTTGTAGCGGTGGCGTTCCAGCGCACGCTCCAGGATGTCGCGCTCCACCGCGTCGAGGTAGATCGCCAGGTCGGTCGGCAGTGCCGGTGTTGCCACCGCGGGGACAGCCACCGTCGATGCAGGCGATGGCGGCGCTTCGACCTCGCCGCCTGCCGGCTCCTGCAGCAACTCTTCGGGCAGCCCCAGATCACCGCGCACGATGAGCTGCGTGCCAGCCAGCGCCAGCGCGCGGTGCAGCAGGTTCTCCAGCTCGCGCACGTTGCCGGGGAAGCTGTAGCGCAGCAGGTGCTGCAGCGCGTCGGTCGCCAGCGTCGGCACGGGCGTGACACCGGCGTCGCGCGCAATGCGCTGCAGCACGGCATGGCAGATGGCCGGCAGGTCGTCGATGCGCTCGCGCAGCGGCGGCACGGTGATGCGGATGACGTTGAGGCGGTAGTACAGGTCCTGCCGGAAGCGGGCGGCCTGCACCTCGGCGCCCAGGTCCTTGTGCGTGGCGCTGACGATGCGCACGTTCACCGGCGCTTCGGCCACCGCGCCGATGGGCCGCACCGCGCGTTCCTGGATCACGCGCAGCAGCTTGCTCTGCATGGCCAGCGGCAGGTCGCCGATCTCGTCCAGGAACAGCGTGCCGCCCTGCGCGGCCTGGAAGAAGCCTTCGCGGTCTTCAGCCGCGCCTGTGAAGGCGCCCTTGCGGTAGCCGAAGAACTCGGCCTCGAGCAGCGCTTCGGGAATGGCGCTGCAGTTCACCGCCACGAAGGGCTGCGCGCCGCGCGGCGAGACTTCATGGATGGCGCGCGCCACCAGTTCCTTGACGGTGCCCGATTCGCCATGCACCAGAACCGGCGCCATGCTGCGCGCCACGCGTTCGACCAGCGAACGCACCTGCTGCATGGCGCCCGAACTGCCGACGATGCGCTCCAGCGACGCATGCATCGCCGGGCCACGGGCATCGGCCGTGGCCGGCCGCGGCGGTGTCAGCGCACCCGGCCCCGTCGCGGCCGCCGGGGCACGGCCCAGGGCCGACGCGACGACCGCGCGGAACTGCTTCAGGTCCACCGGCTTGGTGAGGTAGTCGTAGGCGCCGGCCTTCAGCGCTTCCACCGCGTTCTCGGGCGAGCCATAGGCGGTGATGACGATGGCCTTCTCGCGCCGCCCGGCGTCTTCCATGCGCCGCAGCAGGTCGAGGCCGTTGCCGTCGGGCAGCCGCATGTCGGTGATGACGAGCTGGTAGCCCGCCGGCCCGCGCTCCTGCAGCAGCGCCCAGCCCTCTTCCACGGAACCCGCGCTCTCGACGTCGTAGCCCTCGCGCACCAGCGTCAGCTCGTAGAGCGTGCGCAGGTCGGGTTCGTCGTCCACCACCAGCAGGCGCGGGCTGGCGGGCGGGGTGTTCGTTGAGGTCATGAAGGCAGGCGGTTCGGTCAGACCGGTTCCAGCGGCAATGCGTGCGGCATATCGACCAGCGCGGCGCGGCGCATGCTGACGACGAACTCGTTGCGCAGCCGCTCGGCAGCGGGGCGCGGGCGGTACTCGATGCTCGCGCCGTAGCGTTCACACAGCTCGCGGCAAATATACAAGCCCAGGCCCGAGCCGCGGCTGCGGGTGCTGAAGAAGGGCTCGAAGAGATGGCGTTCAATCTCCGGCGGGATGGGGGCGCCGTCGCTCAACACGCTCAGGTGGACCCAGCCTTCATCGCGCGTGGCCAGGCGCAGGAAGATGGCGCCGGGCAAGGGGCCGGCATGGCGATGCGCGTTGTCGAGCAGGTTGACGAGCACGCGGCGCAGGTGCTCGGGGTCGAAGATCACCCCCAGCGGCACCGGCGGCAGCTCGGCGCGCAGCCGGCTGTCGGGTGCCAGGGTGACCTGCGCCGTGCGCGCCCAGTTGGCCGTGGTGGCCGCCACGGTGGCGGTGGCGTCGATGCTGCGCAGCGTCGGCGCGGCGCCCGGGGCCACTTCCATGACATCGTCGACCAGGCGCTTCAGGCGCTCGACGTTGTCGGCCACCATCTGCAGCAGCCGGTGCTGCGGCGGCGGCAGGCGGTCTTCGAGCAGCAGCGCGTTGGCCTGCGCAATCGCGGCCAGCGGGTTGCGGATCTCGTGCGCAATGCCCGCCGAGACGCGACCCATGGCCGCCAGCTTCTCCTGCCGGATGCGCGCCTGCAGCGTGCGCAGGTCCTCCAGCAGCAGCACGGCGAAGGGCTCCAGCCCGTTGTCGGCGGCGTCGTCGGCATCGGCCGTGCGCTCCAGGCCCTGCCCGCGCATGAAGCGCACGCGCAAGCGCAGCGTGCGCGTGTGGCCATCCTCGAAGTGCAGCGTCACGTCGCGGCCGGCCTCAGGCCAGTCGCCGTCGGCCAGGGCGCGCTCCACCGCGCGCTGCAGTGCGCCCCAGGCTGGCGCCTGCTGCAGCGTGAAGGGCGCGGGCGGGCTCAGGCCTTGGTCGACAAGAAGGGCTCGTGCCGCCGGGTTGGCGGCGCGCACGCGCAGGCGGCGGTCGACCACCAGCACACCGTCGGCCATCTCCTCGATGACCAGGCGGTTCAGCTGCGCCTGCTGACGCGCCAGTTCCAGGCTGCCGCGGGCGGCCAGCTCTTCACGCGCCAGGCGGCCGGCCAGTTCACCGGCCAGCAAGGTGATCATGAACATGCCCAGCCCGGCCAGGCCCGACTGCAGCATGAGCGTGGGCGCCGCTTCGCCACCCAGCGCTGCGCGCCAGGCCGCGACCAGCAGCACCAGGGACACCGCCGCCGCAGTGCCCAGCGCCAGGATGCGCGCCGTCAGCACGCCGGCCATCAGCACGGGCAACACCAGCAACGCAGCGTAGTTGAAGGAACTGCCCACCTCCAGCAGGTGCAGCAGCGTGAAGGCCACGAGGTCGACACCGATGGTGGCCAGCCACTGGCGCCGCCGCTGCTGCGCTTGCGCCTGCGGCCGTGCCAACGCGCCGAAGCGCGGCAGCAGCCACAGCGTGATGGCCTGCAGCGCATACAGCAGCGACACGCCGGTCAGCCAGTCGGTGCCGCGTGCGCCCATCAGGTTGCTCAGGCCCTGCGTGGCCACCAGGCCCAGGCCGACGGCGGCGCGCGCGGCGGCATAGGTGCGATAGACACGGGCCAGCGCGCTGTCCTGCGCCTGCACGATGCGGCGCGCCTGGCGCAGCAAGAAGCGGCTGTCGGCCGGCGCGTCGCCGGCCGCCAGCCAGCCGGGGTCGAAGACGGATTCGGTGCCGCCTGTCGATTCGCTGCCGGCCAGCGCGCCAAACAGCGAATCGTCGCGGCGGCGCCCCCCGGTGCCGCGCCGGTCGGCGCGGCGGCGGTCGCCACCGCGACGATCAGCGTCGCGCGCGTTCACTGGGGTACCCTGCGCGCTTCGCGCTCCGGGATGAGCGCTTTGGGCCGGCCGTGCGCGCTCATGCCCGCAAGGTCAACGCGGGCCCGCCAGGCGGTGGGCCTCGGTGCAGAACGGGCGGCCGGCTGCGTCCATCAGCGCGTCGGGCTGCGGCAGGTGCACGCCGCAATGCGCGCAGGCCAGCATGGCCTGCGGTCCGGCGGGTGGCGGGGCCTTGGGCGGCGCCTGGGCATCGGTCGAATCCGACACGCGCTTGCGGCTCTTGAACAGCCATAGCGCGATGCCGATGACGGCCACGAGGAGCAGGATCTTCAGCATCGATGCACTTCCCTTCAGGCGGGGCCGCGGCCCAGCAGCACTTCCATGACGAAGCGCGAGCCCACGTAGGCCAGCAACAGCAGCGCCGCGCCGGCATACAGCCAGCGCGTGGCGCGGCGGCCACGCCAACCGCGCCAGTGGCGGCCCACCAGCAGTGCCGCGAACACGCCCCAGGCGAGCAGCGAGAACACCGCCTTGTGGTCGCTCCAGCGCCAGTGCACGGTGGTGGCAAAGCCCAGCAGCAGCGTGGCCGTCAGCACCACGAAGCCGGCCTGCACGAAGCGGAAGGTCACGCGCTCCAGTTGCAGCAGCGGCATGCCCAGGGCACGGCCGTCGAGCTTGTTCAGGCCCGCAGGCCCGCCAGCGCGCAGGCGGCGCTCGGCGGCGTCCAGCATCACCGCGTGCAGCACCGCAGCGCCGAAGAGGCCGTAGGCCCCCACGCCCAAGGCGAAGTGCAGCGGCGCCAGGCGCGACACGATGGGCCGCAGCTCACCCGGGAAGGTGGCGCACAGCAGCACCGCCAGCCCGCCGGCCACGGCCAGCCACTGGCGCACGGCGGGCAGCGGCACGAGCCGGCTTTCGACGGTGTAGACGGCGATCACCAGCCACACCGTCATCGACAGCACGGGCGCAAAACCCAGGCGCGCGCCGGGCTGCGTCTGGCCGACGCCGGCGATGTCGATGACCAACAGCACACCGTGCAGCACCCAGCCGCCGATCAGTGCTGCGGCCGAGAAACGCCGCAGCGGTTCCCAGGGCAAGGCCGCCAGCAGATACAGCACCAGCGCCACCGCCACCAGCAACAGGCCGCCGGCCGGCGCCAGCGTGGCCGAGTGGGTCGATAGAATCATCACGACAGTGTAATGACCGCCGGCGCCACCTCGGCCGCAGGCCGACGCCATGGCTTCGACCCTCACAGACCGCCTGTCCAAGCTGGTGAAGACCATGCGCGGCCAGGCGCGCATCACCGAAGGCAACGTACAGGACATGCTGCGCGAGGTGCGCATGGCGCTGCTCGAAGCCGACGTGGCACTGCCCGTGGTGCGCGACTTCATCGCCCGCGTCAAGGACAAGGCGCTGGGCACCGAAGTGGCCGGCTCGCTGAACCCCGGCCAGGCGCTGGTGGGCATCGTGCACAAGGAACTCACGGCGACGATGGGCGCCGGTGTTTCCGACATCAACCTCGCCGCGCAGCCACCCGCCGTGATCCTGATGGCCGGCCTGCAGGGCGCCGGCAAGACCACCACCACGGCCAAGCTGGCCAAGCACCTGATCACCAAGCGCAAGAAGAAGGTGCTCACGGTCTCTGCCGACGTGTACCGGCCCGCCGCCATCGAACAGCTGAAGACGGTGACGGCGCAGGCCGGCGCCGAGTGGTTCCCTTCGGACCCGGGCCAGAAACCACGCGACATCGCGCTGGCGGCGCTGGACTACGCCAAACGCCACTACTTCGACGTATTGCTGGTGGATACCGCCGGGCGCCTGGGCATCGACGAAACGCTGATGACCGAGATCACCGAGCTGCACGCGGTGCTGAACCCGGTGGAGACACTGTTCGTCGTCGACGCCATGCAAGGCCAGGACGCGGTGAACACCGCCAAGGCCTTCAAGGACGCGCTGCCGCTCACTGGCGTGGTGCTCACCAAGCTGGACGGCGACAGCCGCGGCGGCGCGGCGCTGAGCGTGCGCCAGATCACCGGCGCGCCGATCAAGTTCGCGGGCGTCAGCGAGAAGATCGACGGCCTGGAGGTCTTCGACGCCGAACGCCATGCCGGCCGCGTGCTCGGCATGGGCGACATCGTGGCGTTGGTGGAAGAGGTGCAAAAGGGCGTCGACATGGACGCCGCGCAGAAGTTCGCCGACAAGATGAAATCGGGCGGCGGCTTCGACCTCAACGACTTCCTGCAGCAGATCAGCCAGATGAAGAAGATGGGCGGCCTGTCCAGCCTGATGGACAAGCTGCCCAGCCAGATGGCCGCCAAGGCCCAGGGTGCCGACATGGATCGCGCCGAACGCGATGTGCGGCGCATGGAAGGCATCATCAACAGCATGACGGCGCTGGAGCGCCGCAAGCCCGAGCTCATCAAGGCCAGCCGCAAGCGGCGCATCGCCAGCGGCGCCGGCGTGCAGGTTCAGGAAGTCAACCGCCTGCTCAACCAGTTCGACCAGATGCAGGGAATGATGAAGAAGATGAAGGGCGGCGGCCTGATGAAGATGATGAAGCGCATGGGTGGCATGGGCGGCGGCGGGGGCGGCTTCCCGGGCATGCCCCGCTGAAAGGCGGGGACCGGGCCGCGAAATCTTGCGCAACATGGCCGCCGCAGATACGGCTTGATACGTATTTTGTGCGCTTGACCGTTGATCCCGGGGCCCGGCTGGACGATCGTCCAGAGTTCGCGCCCGCCTGATCCGCCCCGTCTCATGGAATTCCTGTCGCCGATTGCCACCTTTGCCCTGCCGGCGTCGGTGCTGCTGTTGCTGACGCTGCTGGTGCTGCGCCAGCGGCATCGCCAAAGCGCCAACCGGGGTGCGGCGCGCGAGGCGCTGGACACGGTGATCAGCTGGCCGCCCGAGGCCTCGCGCATCCTCACCATCAACGAACGCCAGGCCTACGACCTGCTCAAGCGCGCCATGCCCGGCTTTCTGGTGCTGGCGCAGGTGCCGCTGTCGCGCTTCATCCGCGTGCCGGCGCGCCACTCCTATGTCGACTGGCTGCAGCGCGTGGGCTCGCTCAGCGCCGACCTGCTGCTGTGCGACTCGGGCTCCAAGGTGCTTGCCGTCATCGACATCCGCGCCACGCAGGAAAGCGTGCGCGCCCGCCGCCGCCACGAGCGCATGGCGCGTGTTCTGCGCGCCGCCGGCGTGCATGTCTTCGATTGGCGTGAAGGCGAGTTGCCCAGCGCCACCGAAGTGCGCCATGTGATGGCCAAGCTGGTGGGTGCGAAGGTCGACCCGAGCAAGGGCACGACATCGCGGCCGATGCCGCTGATCCCCGTGGCCGAGATGGCCGAGATCCTGGCCGAAGGCGACCGCGCCGCCGCCGAAGCCGCCTTCGACCCGGCCATGGAGCCGGTGCCTTCGGCCTTCTTCGAAGAACTCGAAGGCGAAGGCGAGCCGGCGCGCCGTTGAATCAGCCCAGCAGCGCCTGCGCGAACTCGCGCGCGCTGAAGGTCTGCAGGTCTTCCAGCTTCTCGCCGATGCCGATGAAGTAGACCGGCACCACGCGCCCGTTCTCCGCGCCCCAGCGCGCGATGGCCGCCAGCACACCGCCCTTGGCCGTGCCGTCGAGCTTGGTGACGATGAGGCCCGTCAGCCCCAGCGCGGCATCGAAGGCCTTGACCTGCGCCAGTGCGTTCTGGCCGGTGTTGCCGTCCACCACCAGCAGCACCTCGTGCGGCGCACCGGCCTGCGCCTTGCCGATGGTGCGCTGGATCTTCTTCAGCTCTTCCATCAGATGCGTCTGCGTGGGCAGGCGGCCGGCGGTGTCGGCAATGACGACATCGCAGCCGCGCGCGCGGCCGGCGCTCACGGCGTCGAAGCTCACGGCCGCGGGATCGCCGCCTTCCTGGCTGACGATCTCGACCTGGTTCCGGTCGGCCCAGACCGACAGCTGCTCGCGCGCGGCGGCGCGGAAGGTGTCGGCGGCAGCCAGCAGCACCTTGCAATCGGCCTCGGCCAGGTGGCGCGTGAGCTTGCCGATGCTGGTGGTCTTGCCGGCGCCGTTCACGCCCGTGACCATGATCACCGTCGGGCGGTGCGTGCCGATGCTCAGCGCGCGCTCCAGCGGCTGCAGCAGCGCGGTGATGGCATCGGCCAGCAGGCCCTTCACCGCCGCAGGCTCGGTGGCCTTGGCGTCCTTGACGCGGCGCTTCAGGTCGGCCAGCAGCCATTCGGTGGCGGCCACGCCAGTGTCGGCCAGCAGCAGCGCTGACTCGAGTTCCTCATACAGCGCGTCGTCGATGCGCGTGCCGGTGAAGACCTGCGCGATGCCGGCACCCGTCTTGCGCAGGCCCTGGGCCAGGCGGCTGAACCAACGGCTGCGTTCTGCGGCAGGGGCCGGGGTTTCCGGTGCCACGGCGGCGGCCGGTAGGGGCGCGGCTTCGGCCACCGCCACGGGCGCGGCAGGCGCCGCAGGCGGCTTCTTCTTGAAGAAACTGAACATCGTTGGGGAGGTGCGCCGAGTGGTGCTGCAGTGGTGCTGCCGCGGAAGCGGCTCGCTATAATGCGGGGCTCAGGCGCTTTAGCTCAGCTGGTTAGAGCGACGGAATCATAATCCGCAGGTCCGGGGTTCAAATCCCTGAAGCGCCACCAAGTTTTCCTGTGCTGACGGGCACTTGCAGACCCATCCCACCTACTCCGCCGGTGAAAAAGGCGGATTCGTGATGGAAGGTCTCAAAATGTCTGTATCGAACATCTCCGCCGGTGAACCGGGCGCCCCTCGTTGCAGCGAGGAGGCAACAGGTCCTGAAGCGCACCGCCTGGCCAAGGTGGCCGGCGTGGACTCCACGCTGCTGCCCGACCTGGCCTTCGGCGCGGTGCTCAATCGCACGCGCCGCATCCGCCTGCTCACTGAGGCGATGGCCGCGAACCTGCGCGAGCAGCGCGGGTCCGAGATCGACCGCGACGACGTCATCACCGCGCTGGCGATGATCGAAGAGCTGGCCGATGACGCGCTGGTCGACCTGGTGCACCTGAAGCCGGAAGGTTTTGACGAGGTGGCACTGTGAGCGCGGGCCTTGACTTCAAGTGCAGCGAGTGCGGCGGCGCCTGCTACTCCAGACTTTTCAGCCTGTGCCGCAACGAAGAACGAACGGTTGCTGTAAGCCCGACCGTCGTGGAGACGATCACCTCTGACTCGCGCGAAGTGGACACCTTCTGCCACGGCTGTGGACGCGCTGCTGCAGTTCGCAAGCTGCTCAAGTTGGGCCTGGAGCCTGCGCGATTCGACCCGGACGCCTCGACCTTCCAATGCTGTCGATGTGGCGACGGGCCCCTGCCGCTCGATGTCACCCATGTGGCCTATGTCGTGACCGAGGACTATGTAGATGGGTGCTCGATCCAAACCAACTCCGTGGAGCTGATCGCGCCCGTTTGCCAGAGCTGCCAAGCGCCGCTTCTGGCCGCGATCGAGCTGGCGCAGCTGGAGGGCACGCGCCTGGCCGTGTCGACTGAGCTGGAAGTAGGCCCGTACTCTCCCGAGGTGCTCAAGAAACTGACGGGCGACGAACTGCTGAGAACCAGGGACGCGCGCAAGGACTCCTCAGAGGGCGCCCGATGAACACCGCCGCACTCCCCTCCCGCGACGGCTCGGTCACCCTGGCCGACCTCTTCGACCTCTACTTCGCCCACTACACCGGCCGCGACCGTTCGCTGACCCAGCGCCTGGGCTGGTGGCGCGCACGCATCGGCCAGCTGCGCCTGGATGAGCTGGACGACGACCATGTGCACGCTGGCCTGGAGGCACTGCGCACAGGCGCCGCGCGCTGGTATGCAGGCAAGGATGCCGACGGGCGGCCGATCTTCAAGGCCAAGGGCAAGCCGCTGGCGGCGGCGACTCTCAACCGCTACAGCTCGGCCCTGGCCGCGGTGGTGACGTGGGCCATCCGGCGGCGCATCGCGCCCAAGGGCTTCGACCACCCCGTGCGGCGCGTGGAGTACAGCCGCGAGAGCCCCGGCAAGACGCGTTTCCTGAGCGACGAAGAGCGCGCGCGCGTGCTGGAGGCCTGCAAGGCGTCGAAGTGGCCGCGCCTGTACCTGCTGGTGCTGCTGGCGCTGACCACCGGCGCCCGCAAGGGTGAGCTGATGGGCCTGCGCTGGCAGGACGTTGACACCACCAGGCGCGTGCTGCACGTGGGCCGCAGCAAGAACGGCGACCCCAAGGTGCTGCCGCTGGTGCCGGCCGTCATCGAGCAGCTGGAGGCCTTCCGCGGGGCGCCTGGTGGCCTGGTGTTCCCGTCGCGCTTGAACGCGCACAAGGCTATGGACTTCGAGGCCCGATGGCACCAGGCGCTGAAGGCAGCAGGGGTGCGGGGTTTCCGCTTCCATGACCTGCGGCACAGCTGCGCCAGCTACCTGGCGCAGCAAGGCGCCACCCTGCTGGAGATTGCCGACCTGCTGGGGCATCGGCAGATCTCGATGAGCCGCCGGTATGCCCACCTGGCCGCCAACCACCGGTCCGCGCTGGTCGACCGCGTGATGGGGCAGTTTCGGTGAAGGCGGATGGGGCTCAGGCACTGGAGTGGCTGGCCCTGGCCCGCCAGCTGCTGGCGGAGCTGTCCGCACACCGGAAGCCGCGCAATGCAGGCGTGCACAGCGCAGCGCTCGACCTGGTGCCTGAACTGGCTTACGTGGCAATGCTGGTCGGCATGTCCCGCCCTGAGCGAACAGAGGCTGGATTCGATGCGGCCTGCGCCTTACACACCGCGGCGGTGGAGCTGTCGCGCCTGATCGCAGCCGGGCCAGCAGCTGACCCTGGCGATCTAGCGCACGTCGGCTGGCTGCTGGGAAGGGCGCATGTGCGCGCTCAGGTCTGCATATCCACATCCAGGGGCAAGGGGCGCCCGCCAGGCTCGGGCGACCCCGCAAGGCCCTTCATCGAAGATGAGCTGCGCAAGGTGCCTCGGCCAAGCGATGCGCAGATCGCTGCACTGTTGCGAAAGCTGGACCCGGAGCATCCGCCGGACGTGAGCTACATCGGCAAGCTGCGGCGGGCAATGGACGCTGACGGCGCGAAGTGACTTCGCGCCTACCGTGGCGCGTGATGAATCTTGAGCATTGCTGCTGGACGGGTGGAACCCTGCAAGGTCCGTCAGCACACCTCATTCATCACACATGCACAACACCGAAACTCCCCAGCTGGACGCGCCCTGCGCGGCCATCGCATCGCCTGCGTCGCGGCCCGTGCCCTGGCGTGAGTATCAGGCTGCGAACCTGGAGTGGTTCCGCTCGCCGGACTCCTTCCGCTGGTTCCAGCAGCAGCACGCAACCGAGCTGACGAAGGCCGGTGCGCTGGCCATCATCGCCGGCCGCGTCTACGTGGTGCCCGATGCTTTCGATAGGGCCGTTATCGCCATCGGTCAACGCTTGGCAGCAGCTCGCGCAGCGTGAGTGGCCGAGTTTCTGTCTCAGCTGCCCAGCATGCTGGCCGCACTGACGGCAAGCTCGATGACGGCGCCGCCCTGGACCTGGATACCGAGCTGGACCTGGCTTCGCTGTGGGTGGCCAGATATGGCCTGGATGGCTTTCGGTCGGTGCCAGGCATCGGATGGATGCACTACGCGAAAGGCGGCGACCGCTGGCAGCGCGACGAGCTGCTCCAGCGATACGACACAGCGAAGAATGTGGCGCTGCTGGCTTCGATGCGGGCGCAGAAGGCTTCCGAGTGCAGGGCCCTGGCATCGGCCAAGACGGTGAACGCCATCATCAACCTGGCCGCCAGCGATCCTCGTATCGCGCTGGCGGCAGATCGCCTCGACGCAGATGCGTTTGCACTCAACACACCAGAAGGCGTGGTTGACCTTCGCACTGGCACGCTGAGGCCGCGCCGCGTAATCGACTATGTCACGCAGTGCGCGCGAGTGAGCCCGTCAACGGTCGACGCAGCCCCGACCTGGCAGCGCTTCCTGCTCGATGTCTTCTGCGGCGATGCCGAGCTGATCGAGTTCATCCAGCGCGTGGCCGGCTACTTCCTGACCGGCGACCGTCGCGAGCAGCTGCTGTTCTTCCTCTATGGGCTCGGCGCGAACGGCAAGAGCACCTTCGTGGATGTGCTCAAGCACGCGATGGGCAGCTACGCGATGACGCTGCCGGCTCAGGTGCTGATGCAGAGCCAGCTGCAGAACCACCCGACCGAGCTGGCGCAGCTGCACCGCACGCGCCTGGCCGTGTCCTCTGAGCTGGAAGAGGGCCAGTACTGGGCAGAGGCGCGCATCAAGGAACTGACGGGCGATGAGGTGCTGCGCGCCCGCTACATGCGGCAGGACTTCTTCGAGTTCCGCATGACCCACAAGCACGCCATCGTCGGCAACTACAAGCCGCGACTGAAGGGCGGCGACCAGGCGCTGGCCAGGCGCTTCGTGCTGGTCCCGTTCCGCGCCCGCTTCGCAGGTGCCAAGCGTGACCGCACGATGGTCGACAAGCTGAAGGCCGAGGCGCCGGGCGTGCTGGCCTGGGCCGTGGCCGGCGCGGTGAAGTGGCACGCCGAAGGCTTGGCCATCCCTGCCAGCGTGGCGGCGGCATCGGCTGAGTACATGCGCGACAACGACGATCTGTCGATATGGATCGAAGAGCGCTGCATGTGCATCGACGGGGTGCGCAGCCAGGCATCGAAGCTCTATGAGGACTATGCGAAGTGGCTGCGCACACGAGGGCAGCAGGTGCCAAGCATGAAGCTATGGGCCGACCGCATGAACGTGCTCGAAGGCGTTTCGAAGCTGAAGTCACACGGCGTGATGGTGTACGTCGGCCTCGGCCTGATGGCGGTGTAGTAGCTGTGCAGACGCTGGCGCTGACGTTCGTTGCGGTTCGCATGGGGAGGGTGGGGAGGATCGTCCGTTATGGACGTGTAGTGCGTGCGCGTGACACGCGCGCATACCTCCCATATGGGAGTGCCCTCCCCATCCTCCCCCGCGTGGGCCTTCAGTCCGCCCGGTGTAGACGCGTGTACTCCGGCCGCCCTGGTCCTGGGGCCTCATGGCAGGGGTGGCCCCTGGGGGTCGCGGGTCCTCCCGCAGGGGGTGCCGTGCGGGTAATTCGAACCTCGTGTACGGACTGTTCCGTGAACTCTCCAGGGGGGTTGTTTAGTGGTCACTGGCCTGTCCATCCCCTGCACCCAGGAGCAGTTCGCTGCGATGGTCGGGATCTCGCAGCAGCGCGTGGGCCAGCTGGGCGACGACGACCCCGAGTAACCCTGTCTCCCATGCGTACCGGCCGCCTGCCGGCGTTTCTCTGAAAGGTGAACCCGTGTCCGATCAATCCGAAACCTACGAAGCGGCCCGCAGCCGCTTGACCGCCAAGGCCTCGCATGCCCTCATGGAGCTGGCCATGCTGCTGGAACAAGCCCGGCGCGGGCCTGCCGGGGCGCAAGCCTTCCACGACGATTTGGAGGCCGGCGCTACAGCGGTTGAGTTCGCGCTGCGGCTGGAGTCGACCAGCGCCAGCGTGGTCGGCATCGAGCGGCGCGGCCTGGCCGCGCGCACCGTGGCCGACGTGCTGGTGTTCGCGGCCCCGGGGGAGGTTCAGTCGTGAGCGCGCCAGGCGCGCGTGAGGCGGCCGACGCCCGCCTGGTGGCCGAAGCTGTGCAGGCGTTGCTGCGCCTGGCTGGCCTGCAGATCGAGCGCAGCGCGGGCCGCGCAGCAGCGGAGCGTGTCATCTTCGACTGCGGAGAGGGCGCCACGTCGCTGGCCTTCTCCGTGCGCCTGGAGTCGGCAAGCGTTGTCGCTGTCGGCATCGAGCACCGCGGCGCCGTTCGCCGAAGCATTGCGCAATGCACCGTGCCGCTGCCGGCCGGCGCCCTGCTTGCCGCTGCCAAGCACGGCGCGCAGCGTTGAGCCGCTGGCCACAGGAAACCGTCGACCTCGCCCTGGCCGAGGTCTTCCAGGCTGCGTGCACGCACGGCCAGCTCGGCATGCTGGGGCGCGAGTGGCTGGTGCTGGGCTTCCTGCGCAGCGTGCGCGACGGCATCCCGCTCGACGCTGCGCTGGGTCTGTGTGGTGGCGGATCGCGCACGCTGAGGCGCCGGCTGCTGACCGAGCAGCGTGACGTGCAGCTGGCCCGCGCGCTGGTCCTGGTGGCACTCGACGCCGAGGTCAGCGTGTGGGAGCGCTGCAAGCGCCTGGCGCCGCTGGCGCAACGCTTCTGCGCTGACGTGTGGCCGCGCGCCAGCAGATTGGCCGCGCCGCCATCGGACTGGCCGGAGTGGAAGCAGGCGCTGTTCAACGCGGCGCGCACGGGCCTTGAGCTGCCGGCCTCGGCCAAGGGCATGCAGGCGGCCTGGAAGCGAGTGGGGGGCTACTCCGTTCCACGCGCCGCCGATCCAATCCGGCTCAGAGACTACCTGTGACAACCCCGCGATGACCCAAACACCGATCCGCATTGAAGGCTTCATTGGTGTCGACGTGACTGTCGCCAGCGTCCGCGCGCAGCTGCAGCAGGCAGCGCCTGGCACGCGGCCCGTGGTGTACATCAACTCCGATGGCGGCAGCTGCCAAGAGGCTGCGGCCATCTACAGCGATCTGCTCGCGCACCCTGGCGGCGTCGACACCGTCGTCAGCGGCTGGGCCCTGTCTGCAGCGACGGTGGTGCTCATGGCGGGCCGCAGCCGCAGCATGCACGAAACATCGTTGCTCATGGTGCACGCGCCCTGGATGGGCACCGCGGGCAACTCCGAGCAGCTGCGCCAGGCCGCCGACGTGCTCGACCAGGTCGCGCAGACCCTGCGCGCTGCCTATCGCCGCACCGGCCGCACCGACGCGCAAATCGCGCAATGGCTGGACGGCCAAGACCACTGGTTCACGTCCGATGAAGCCCTGCGCGCCGGCCTGGTCGACCAGGTGGTCGCCGTCGCCGAAGCGCCCGCCGCTGGCCTGCGCCGTGAGGTCTTCGCCGCCTGCCGCTTTCCTGTCCCGCAACGAATCCTTGAAAGGATCCAACCCATGACGACCACCGCCGCTGCGCCTGCAGCACCCATCGCCAACGCCGACGAGATCCGCGGCGCAGCTGTGCGCGCCGAAGTGAAGCGCCAGTCGGATATCCGCGCGGCCTTCGCCGGCTATCCCAGCGTGCGCGGACTGCCTGGTGCCCAGGCGGCCCTGGAGACGTGGCTGTCTGACCCGGCCGTCGACCTGGCACAGGCCAAGCTGAAGATGCTGGACCTGGTGGGCCGCGACACGACTCCGCTGGCCGGCCACTACTACGTGCGCGACGCATCCCCGGACGGCATGAGCGACTTCCTCGCTGCGGCCACCGACACCCTGGCCATCCGCGCCGGCCTGCGCATCGAAGAGCCGCACCCGGCGGCGCGCGACCTGCGCCGCATGTCCATCGTCGGCATGGCAGAGCGCGTGCTGAGCATGCGAGGGCAGTCGACCGCCGGCCGCAGCCCATCCGACATCATCTCCGCAGCGCTGACCACCAGCGACTTCCCGCAGCTGCTGTCAAACGTCGCGGGCAAGTCCCTGCGCATTGGCTACCAGAGCGCGCCGGCCACCTTCCGAGGCTGGACCGGCGAGCGCGAGGTCGTGGACTTCAAGGAACAGACCCTTGTGATGTTGAGCGAGGCACCGGGCCTGCTCGAAGTCAAGGAGGCTGCCGAGTACAAATACGGCAGCTTTGCCGAGAGCGGCATGAAGTTCCAGGCAAAGACCTACGGTCGCATTCTGGCCATCACGCGCCAGGCGCTGATCAATGACGACACGTCAGCCTTCACCACCATGCCGAATGCCTTCGGCCAGGCCGCCGTGCGTCTGGAGGCCGATTCGGTCTATGGGCTGCTCACCAGCAACCCGACGCTTTCCGACACCGTCGCTCTCTTCGACGCGGCCCACGGCAATCTCAGTGCAGCCGCAGCACCCAGCCTGGCCAGCCTGGGCGCGGCGCGCGCCGCCATGCGCAAGCAGAAGGGGCTGCAGGGTCTGGAGTTCATCGACGCGCAACCCCGCTTCATCATCGCGCCGGTGGCGCTGGAGACCACCTTCGAGCAGCTGCTGGCCAGCCTGGTGGACCCGTCCAAGAGCAACGACACGCCGAACGTTGAGTGGGTCCGCAACCTGCAGCTGGCCTGCGATCCCCGCCTGGATGCGAGCAGCGCCAGCGTGTGGTATCTGGCCACGGCGCCGCAGCAGATCGAAGGCATCGTGCGCGCCTACATCGCGGGCGAGCAGCGGCCCTACCTTGAAGAGAAGGACGAGTTCACGCGCGATGTGGTGAGCATGAAGAGCCGTCTCGACCTGGCAACAGGTGTTGTCGACTTCCGCGCGCTGCACCGCGTCGGCTGATGAATTCGGGGCGCCAGGCCGAGAACGTCGGCCATAGGTCTGGCGTGGGCTTCAACATTGTTGCAAGCGTGCCCCAACCCGATAAACATGGCTGGCACCCTGCAACCGCCGCGGCTACGGCTGCAGCCGCGGCTGCAAGCCCCGCTGCCTGGGGACCTTCGGCAAAGACCCTTCATGTGAGTCCGAAGTGCGAAGGCGGGGCACCCCGACATGCGCGCGGTCTACGCGACCGCGCAGCCGACCGCCACTGGAGTGAGCACCTGGACAGCGGCCAGCGCGTCGCGCAGCTGCTCGAAGAGCTGGCCGCCGAGCTGGCCGAGAGCCCCGCAACGCAGCCGCTGCTGGCCCGCCTGGCCGCACTGGAGCAGGCCATCGCCGCGGCCGACCAGGCGGCCTTTCGTGCCATCAAGTCATTGGACAAGGCCGCATGAGTGCGCCGCGTCTGGCTTGTGTCGTGCTGCGCGCCCCGCTGCTCTTGTGCGGGCGGGTCTATGAGAAGGGCGAGCGCGTGGGCCTTTCGGCCGACCTTGCCGAGACGCTGTGCCACAAGGGCCGCGCCACCAAGTCACTGGACGGAATGACCGCATGAGCAACGACCTCACCATCAAGCTGGGCCTCGACGCTGCCGGCCTGCCGCAACCCGTGGCGGCCGTCAACGCCGCGATCGGCAGCATCGGCAAGACTGGCGAGATCAGCGCGCGCCAGACCGCGGCGGCCATGCGCACGCTGCCGGCGCAGCTGACCGACGTGGCCACGCAGCTGGCCGGCGGCGGCAACCCGCTGTTGATCCTGCTGCAGCAGGGCGGGCAGATCAAGGACAGCTTCGGCGGCATCGGCCCGGCCATCTCGGGCATTGCCGCGGCCATCACACCCACTGCTGTTGCGGTGGGTGGTTTGGCTGCAACCCTGGGTGTATTCGGTCTGGCTGCCTACCAGGCGGCCCAGCAGGATGCCGAGCTGCGCTCAAGCATCGCCCTCACCGGCAACGCTGCGGGCCTCACCGGCGCGCGTTTCGAGGCATTGGCGCTGCATGTCGCCGAAGGCAGCCGGCAGACCGTGGGCGGCGCCCGCGACATCGTGATGGCGCTGGCGCAGAGCGGCACCGTGAGCAACAGTGTGCTGGCCACCACCGCGCAGGCCGTAGCGCGCTTTGCCGACATGTCCGGCCAGGACGCCACCAAGGTGGCCGCCGACTTCGCCAAGATGCGCGACGGCGTGGCCAAGTGGGCCGCCGAGCACAACAGGTCGTGGAACCTGATCACGGCAGAGGAATACAGGGCCATTCGCAGCCTCGAAGAACGCAAGAAGATCGACGAGGCCATGCTGTTGGTGAATACCAAGATCATCGCGCGCGCCGATGAGCACCAGGCCAGCCTGAGCAAGACCACGCGACTGCTCGATGAGGGGGCGAAGTCATGGTCGGCGTGGTGGGCAGCTGCGCGGGGCTTGGTCGGCCCTGAGACGACCTTGGCGAAACTGCAGGCCGTGCGCAAGCAGATTGCAGAGATCACGAAGGACGGCGAGCCGGGCAACATCACCTACTCTGCGGGCCGCGTGCAGGCGCTGCGCCTGCAGGCGCAGATGCTCGCCGAGCAGTACAAGCAGGAAGAGATGACCGCCGATGCCCGTTCGCGGGCCGCGGTGAAAGAGTCCAAGGCCATCGATGAAGAGCGCAAGAACGAGGGCAAGGCGGGCAAGGGGAGCAAGCGCGACAAGCTGGACCCCGCCGTCAACTTCGACATCCTCGACTCCAAGGACGCGCGCGCCCGCCTGCTGGAAGCGCAGCAGCTGGAAGACGCCCGCGTCGACAGCTTCTTCGAAGAGCAGCTGCAGAGGCAGGACGAACGCGACGCCAAGCGCCTGGGCCTGCAAGACGACTACCTGCAGAGCCTGCGCGACGGCAACCGCCGCGCCGCCGCTGAACTGCTGCAGGACGAACGCGCGCGCGGTGAAGCGCTCATCGCGTTGGACATTCAAACTGCGGAGCGTCGCTTCCAAGCTCAGAACCTGGAAGGCACTGCCCGCCTGGAAGCCCTGCGCGAGCTGGACAAGTTGAACGACCAGCGCTACGCCCAGCTCAACGCCGACCTCCAGAAGACCGCCGACGACGCCGGGAAAGCCACCTACGGCAGCGTGCGCAACGCGCTGGCGGCCGCCTTCCGCGACACCAAGAGCCCCATCAAGGCCTTCGGCAACGCCCTGGCCAGTGAGATCTTCAGCCGCGCCACCAGCAGCCTGGCCGACGCTATTGCCACCGCCGCGGTGGGCAAGAACGGCAGCGGCGGCCTGATCGGCGACCTGGTGGGCCTGCTCAGCGGCATCTCGGGCGGCGGGCTGTCCATCCCCGACGGTGACGGTGGTGCCGGCGGCATCGGCGTCGGCCGTACAGATGGTGAGGTAGGCCTGCCCACCCGCGGCGGCATGGCCACTGGCACGAACTTCGTGCCGAGGAACATGATCGCAAAGCTCCACGTGGGCGAGGCCGTGGTGCCGGCGCGGTACAACCCGGCCGCCGGCGGTGTCGGTGGCGGCACCTTCCACTTCAGCCAGACCTTCCACATCGACGCACGCAGCGACCAGGCGCAGGTGGCGCAGATGGTCTACGGCGCGGTGCAGGAAGGCAACGCGGCCCTGGTGGAAGACCTGCAGTCCCGCGGCCTGCTGCCCGCATGAGCGCTGGCGATTCGCCGCGGCTTGAGCTGGTGGGCTGGAAAGCCGCGGCCGTGGCCGACGCTGCTGCTGAATGGGCCGAGCAGGCGCGCAGCATGACGCCTGAGGACCTGCAGGCTCATGAGGTTTACCTGCTGGGCATGTGCGCCGCCCTGTCAGACGCGGAGCGCGGGCCGCTATCGGCCGAGCGCCTGGCCGCCATGTGGATGGGTTCATCCCAGGCGCTGCACTCTGTTGCCGATGAGCTGAAGGCGCGCGGCCTGCCGTCTGTCTTGAGCAAGGCCCCGCGCCCGAACTGGCTGTGATGGCCCAGGCCGTCTAGACCCCTGTTCCTTCGACTTCAGCGGCCACCTGGCCGCGCTGCTGCATGGAGGAATCGGAGAGGCAATCCGCTGGTGTGCAGTCTTGTCCGATGCGGTACATTTCGTGTCGGATGGGGTCTGACCTGGAATCATAATCCGCAGGTCCGGGGTTCAAATCCCTGAAGCGCCACCAAGATTCGTCGGCCCGGGCTCCACCAGCTTCGGGCCGTTTTCATTTCCACAGCCCCTGGATACACACCATGCTTCGCTGTGTCACCGTGGCCGCCCTCGCCACCACCCTGGCGCTGGCCATCACGCTGCCCGCCGCCGCCCAGGCGCCGCGCAAGTTTCCCGCCACGGCACTGCGCGGCGAGCTGGTCATCACGCAGCCGCCGGAGTTGCGGCTCAACGGCCAACCCGGCCGCCTGGCGCCGGGCGCGCGCATCCGCGGCGCCGACGGCATGATGCAGCTGTCGGGTGCGCTGGTCGGCAAGAAATTCGCCGTGCACTACACGGTCGACCCGGGTGGCCAGTTGCTCGATGTCTGGATCCTGACGCAGGCCGAGTTTGCGAAGAGGCCCTGGCCGACGAGCGCTGCTGAAGCCGCGAAGTGGCGCTTCAATCCCGACGCGCAGGTCTGGAGCCAGCCGTGAAGAAGGTCTTCATCCGCACCTTCGGCTGCCAGATGAACGAGTACGACTCGGACAAGATGGCCGACGTGCTGCGCGCGGCCGATGGCTACGAGCCGACGGATGATGTCGAGCAGGCCGACCTCGTGCTCTTCAACACCTGCTCGGTGCGCGAGA